>NZ_CP006587.1:4570328-4870994 GCF_000737515.1 Hymenobacter sp. APR13 | reverse complement strand
TGAGATACTGTGATGAAATGCAAGCAAAGACTGCGCTTTAGCTTAAAAAGAAGAAACTTTTTATTTTAGCAATTGCTTAAATTCGCAAGTAGTACCTTTGCATAACCATGACTAAAAAAGCTACTGCCTGCATCCGGGTATTCGCTGATACGGCCCGTATCGAGCAGTGCCAGGCGCGATTGGCGCACGTTGAGCCGGCCCTTCAGTCCCTGGCCTCGGTCCTAGCCCTGGCCGGCAACGAGGTGCGCCTAAAAATTCTGCTGCTACTGGCCGACGAACAGCAGTTGTGCGTGTGCGACATCGCCGACGTGCTGCAAATGACCGTCTCGGCCGTGTCCCAGCACTTACGCAAGCTCAAAGATGGGGGCGTGCTGCACGCCCATAAGGTCGGCCAGACCGTGTTTTATGCCCTCAGCCAACCGCATTTACCCATTCTGCAACCGCTATTGGCGGGCTTAGCGGCCACTCCTTCGCTTCAATCGGCCTTATGAATACTTCCCCTTCTTCCAACAAACCCCTGCTCGGGGCCGGCTTGGTGGCGGCGCTGGCCGCGTCGCTGTGCTGCATCACGCCGCTGCTGGCGGTCCTGGGGGGCCTGGGCGGCGTGGCCTCGGCCTTTGCCTGGCTCGAACCCCTGCGGCCCTACTCAGTAGCCCTTACCGTGGGTGCACTGGGCTTTGCCTGGTATCAGCAACTCAAACCAGCGCCGGCCGCCGATGCCTGCGGCTGCACAGTGGACACAAAACCCACCTTTATGCAGTCCAAGGTCTTCCTAGGTGTGGTAACGGTACTGGCGGCGCTGCTGCTGGCCTTCCCTTACTACGGGGCAAAGTTGTACCCCACCCCAGTCGCACCCGTTCCAGTGGCCGCAAGTGCAGCCGGACCGGTCTGGCAAACGGCGAACTACCGCATCGGGGGCATGACCTGCGACGCCTGCGCGAAACACGTCGAGCACGCGGTGCAGCAGCTGCCGGGCGTGCAGGCCGTGACCGTTTCCTACGACCAGGGCACAGCGCAAGTCCGCTTTGATGCGGCCAAAAGCCCCGCCGCGCAGGTCGCCCAAGCTATTAACGGCACTGGCTACAAAGTGCTGGCCACGAACTAACCTCCCCCTGCTCCATGCTTACGCTCGAACCAAAGGCCCCGTTGCTTACTTCCGTCCTAACGTGCCCGGTATGCGGCCACGCGCAAGCGGAGCAAATGCCGACCGACGCTTGTCAATATTTCTACGAATGCACGAGTTGCCACACGGTTCTGAAACCGCTGGCCGGTGATTGCTGCGTGTACTGCTCTTATGGCTCGGTGCCCTGTCCGCCCATTCAGGAACAAGGTTCAGGAAGTTGCTGCGGCTAAACTGGTGCTTTCTCGTTGGTTTCGGGGTGAACGGATTCGAGCGCTGCTGCTAATTCGTTAACTGCGGGGTGGTACTGCGGGTCGTACATCCGGTCATTTTTCCACAGAGAGTAGCAAAGCAGGAGGAGTTTGCGCATGACCGCAATCACACCAGGCTTGCCGTTGGGGTGTCTCGCCCGCAGTCGGGTATAGAAGGCCATCTGCTGCGGGTTGTAACGCAAGCTGCTGATAGCCGGTAGATAAAGGGCCGTACGCAAGCGTACGTTCCCTCGGCGCGAGATGCGCGTGGCTCCGGCAAACAGCCCACTTTGGCGTTGCACTACATCCAACCCGGCGTAGGAAGCCAGTTGCCGCTCGTTATCCACGAGCACGAAGCCGCTGGTTTCGGCGACGACCACGATAGCGGTGGTCAAACCGATGCCAGGCACACTCGTCAGCTGTCTCAACTTGCGACCAAGTTCGGGTTCCGCTTCCAGCAAGGCGGCGAGGTCCTGGTCAACGGCGAGCAACTGCTACTGAATAAGTGTTTGTTGGGTGGCCAAGCGGGACAGGGAACGGGCATCGGGTTGATAGCTGTGCTGATAGGCATGGATTTTCACCTTGAGGCGTGCCCCATGTCCGGTTAAGCTTTGCCGCTCGCGGGCCAGCGCCCGTAATTGCCGTAAGGCTGGTGAGGGCGGTTGCCAGGCAGGCAAGGCACGCTCCAACCCGAGCCGGCAGAGTAAGCGCGCATCAAGTTGGTCCGTTTTGCTCTTTTGCTCGGTGCTCTGTGCAAAATGCTTCGCCTTGTTGGGGAGGAGCACGCTGAGTGCTTGCGCCTTATCACTTAGAAAATAGGCCAGTTCTTCGTAGTAGACGCCTGTGGCCTCTACTACAAACCAAATGGGAGCCGGCAGCACCGCTTGTTTTTCAGTCCAACTAAGCAAAGCAGCAAAGCCAGTCAGCGTGTTGTCGAATGATGTCTGTTTGCCGAAGCGCAGGTGCTGGCGGGCATCAATTTGCCCAAAACAGGCGACGAAAGTATCTTTCGCAATGTCGATGCCCACGACAAATTTGAGTGGGCTGGTGCAGGGATGGGCGGTAGGCATAAGGAAATGAAAAAAGGGGAAGAACTAGCCAGTCCGGTTTTTACCGCAACTCTCCTTGCACAAATGCGGGATGCCAACGCCGGGCTCCCTCCATACTGTTCAGTCTTCAGGCAAAAACGGGAAACGAGGCACAGTCTCTAACGCGCAATGTCAGGGCCGAAGCCCCGCATTTAGGGATAGTTGGTGACCTCGTTTCCTTTTCTGGCTACCCTTCTACGAAAGGCACTGCAATCATACAAGGGATTGGCGTCTGGTTAGGCCCCTGAATTAGTGGCGATAACACTCAATTATCGGTACTAAGAATCAATGAAACGAGTATTGAATGGGGTCCCAAGATTAATGAATTAGTAGGAACGAATCGGCCCAAGTAGAACGGCCGTATCTGTTGCTCCTGCAAGTAAGCAGACACAATTTACCCGCACAGTGGTAGGTGCGTCACGGTGGCTGGCTTCCCGTTGGCCTTCAAAATCAATGGTAACACTCTGGCCCTTTAGCGTTAAGCTGAGACGGAGAATGTGCTGAACTGTGTTGGTGAAGTGAAGAAACCAGGTTAGGACCAACGGAGCCACCTGTTTGAAGCGAGTGGGAGAATTACCAACCTGCCGGAAAAGCGCGGGTAATGGTGAGGCAGCCAAATCGTTGAATCTACCACTAGAAAGCCATCGCATCGGGCTTTGTTCTGGGGGCTGCGTGTTCAGCAGGAGCAGCTCGGCTCTTGCTTGGGCCTGCATATCGGGCGTGAGGTTGCTATAGGTTACCTCCGTGCGGGCGATGAGCTCCTGCGTGTCGGCGGCGAGGTGCCACGTCTCGCGGTTGTTTTCCGTCACGGTGTGCAAGTCTTGTTGCGTGCAGCGGTAGGAGTGCCACCTGAAAACCACGCTAGCTAAGCCGTCGCCGGACTGACGCAGGCCGGTCAGAAACGCTACTTGGGAAGGCGTTGCGGGGCGCAAGGCCATTTCCAGCTGCTTTCCAATTTTGGCGTGATGAACGGGTATGACTTCCCACTCCCCACTGCGTTTCACCAGCAAGGCCTGCTGGGTGCCGGATGCACTAGCGGCTGCCCGTTTGGGTGCAGCCGTTGCTAAATCTGCTTTTGGGAGTCCACGAGTTGTCGTCTTTTTACTCGTTTCGACGAAGGCTGCCGATGGCTTTGTGGTTGCCTTTTTTGCAACGGCCGTGGACGTAACCACCGGCCTTGCCACAGCCTTCTTGGCTGGAGCCATAAAAATCTCATGTACACGCTTCGCTACTTGAAACAGCGTCTGGTTGACTTGCCCCTCTGAGAGCAAGTCCAGCGGCTGGTCAGGGCCATTTACGGCCTGAAATTCACTGAGAGGCGTCAGCGAAAAGGCGCTGGTGCTCAAGAGCAAGGGCAGAATAATAGTGCCTTCCTTGGCAGCAGCTTTCAGCAGCGGGGGCAGCTCATCAGAGTTGATAAAGTCCGAAGCCAGAAAATTGGAACTGATGAGCAGAATAGCTACCCGTGTTTTAGCAAGTGCACTTTCAATTTCTACCCGCCACTTGTCCCCCGACCGCAGTTTGGTATCTACCCAAACATTGATTTTAAAGTCACGCTCCAGCGGTTTCAGGTGCATTTTCAGCCGTTCCATCCAGGCTTTGTCACGCTGGCTGTAGCTGATAAAGATATCGGTGCGGGCCAACGCTGCATTTTTAGGTGCACGCTTCACCGGAGCTGCTTTCTTGGTCGCAGCAGGAACAGCAGATTTCTTAGAAGGCGCGGTTTTTTTAGTAGGCATGCAGCAAGTTAAACTAGTAAAGTAACTCCTTAATGATGTTGCAACGGCTAAAAGCACTCATGAATACTCACCACTCCAGCAGGCCCTGCAATTCGGCTTCTACCGCTTGCCAGCCCTGGTTCAAGTTCACGGTGGCCACCCGGAGCCGATGGGCAGTGTCAAGGAGTTGGTAGGAGTGCCGTAGCTTCCCATCTACCACGGGGTAGAGTAGCAGCCCGTCCACTGGGCGGGTAGGCTCCTGACGCTGGGCGTGCTGTACATATGCAAAGAGCTGATAGAGGTGGGCTGATATAATCTTTTCCTGATTGTAGTTCTGCTTGAGGGCCTTGCGGTAATACTTGCAATCCAGGATAAGCTTGCGCGTCGGGCTGGTGAGCGACACATCCGTTTGCATGATGGGCAGCAATGCCTTGGCTTCATCAGTAGCCGGTTTAACCGCCCATTTCAGCGTTTCTGACCCCACTTTATAGGTCTTTTGACGCCGCCGGTAGAAGTTGCGCACGAACCGCTCGAACAGGGCGGCCATGCGCTTGTCGGTGCCCGTGAAATTGCGAAATAGCCGCTGGCCGGCTTGCTGCGTAAGCAATACCTCCTCGTGCACCAGCTGACAAACGTTGAGCAGCAGGCGGTAATGTGCCGTGTGCCGGTGCAGCACCACTTGGTCGTACACCCGGATATCGGGCACAGTTATCAGGGCCACGTCGGCTAAGCGCACATACAGCCCCCGGATTTCTCGGCGTAAGGACGTATCCAGCTCTGGAGCCGTAAGCAGGTGATGCAGGGCCGATTTTAGCAGCCGGTTCACGGGTACGTCTTGACTTAGCTCATCGAAGGCGCACCAGCTGCGGGCCGTGATCAGGGTTTGCTGGCGAATAGACTCGCTAAGCAGCAGCTTGCCGCGCAGCCGGCCGGTCAGCTCTACTTCGGGCACGTAGTCACGGGCCAAGCCGCGCTTGAGCACATGCGTGGTGCCTTGCACCAGCACCCGCGCCAGCAGGTCGAGCATCGAGTCAGCGGGCTCGGCTGTCACAGCTACTTCTTCGGCCTCGTCGAGCTGGTCCCAGGCGTAGGTGAGCAGGTGGTAGAGGTTCTGGACCGGAATGCTCATGCCGGGCCGTGCAGGGCCGCAATGGCATTGCTGGCCTTGGTTTCGCTATCGAACCAATATTCGCGCAGCAGCGGGGCCAAGTCGTGGGTCACAATGGCGTCCCACCAGTCGACCGGGGTTTCGTCGCCCAGTGGCGTGCAGAAGTAGCTGTGCCCGATAAGAAAGCCAGCGCCCAGGTTTTTGTCCTCCTTGATTGTCAGGTTCAGGGCGGCCACCCGCGTTAGAATGTCGGCCGCCATTTCCTCGGGAATCTTACTCTCGATGAGCTGCTGGCGGAGCTTGTCGCCCAGCATGGGTACTAAGTCCACGAAAGTGAAGCGCCGCCGCAGGGCGTAATCCACCAAGGCCAACGACCGGTCGGCGGTATTCATGGTGCCGATGACGTACAGATTCGGCGGAATGAAGAACGGTGCTTCTTGAGGCTTGCGGTAGGTGAGGGGCAGGGCGTAGGTGGAACTGCGCTTGTCGGCTTCCAGTAACAGGAGCAGCTCGCCGAAAATCTTGCTCAGGTTGCCTCGGTTGATTTCATCTATCAGAAAGAAATACTCCTGCTTGGGGTCGGCGTGGGCGCGCTGCACGAAGTCCACGAATACGCCGTCGGCCAACTCAAAGCCGGCGGATGCGGTGGGCCGCCAGCCCCGGATAAAATCCTCGTAGCTGTAGCTCTGGTGAAACTGCACGAGCTGCACCCGGCGGTTGTCCTGCACGCCCATTTGCAGCCAGGCCAGGCGGCGCGCTACGTAGGTTTTGCCCACACCCGGCGGGCCCTGCACAATGAGGTTTTTCTTGCGCTTGAGCGCCGCCCGCATGTGCTGAATCTGAGGGGTGGTAAGAAACAAGTCCTGCTCGGCTTCGGCCAGGGTATAGGGCAGGGGATGGGGATGGGGCGGGACTACCGGCTTTTCTACCGGCGGCAGGGGCTGCGGCTGGCCAATTTTCTTAAGCTGTTTTGCCTCAGCCAGCTCAGCCAGAATGGGTTTTAGGAAGGTGTGGTAGCTGGTTATACTGGTGAGCGTTTTAGTAGGCACCCCAGGACCGGCTTTGTCCTCCATCCATCCCTCCAGCAGCCAGTTTACCGGGCGTATGTTGTTGTGCACCGTCCGGGCGATGTCAAAAGCATATTCCCCCGTTACTTGGCCGATGCCTAGAATCTTGCGGCGGCCAATCTTGACTACCACGTAGTCGCCGGGCCGGATTTCGTGGCAAAACTGCCAGCAAGCCAGCATGTTGTTATTGTGCGTAGTGTCGCCGCCGTAGTGCTGTTTCAATGCCTGCCGCAATTCCTCGTCGCCAGGGTACTGGCGCAGGTCGCCCAGGGCTTCCCAACCGATGGACATGTGGCCCTCGGCCTGCCAGGCTTTCCAAAATGTGCCGCCCTCACCTGCCCCAATGGCCCAGTAGTTGGGGCTAATGCCCGGCTCCGGCATGAGCGGAGTACCGGTAGCTTCCGGCTCAGCAGCCCCAGCGAAGCCAGACGGCTCCAGTTGCGCTAGGCCTGGTGGGGGCGGGCTTTGCTGCGCATAGGCTTCCCGGATAGCCGCCCACTGACTGGTACGATTCCAGACCATGCTGCCCGTGTTGAAGGGCGTGCCGGTCAACTCTACGGGTGTGGTTACCAGCCATTCAACGGGGCAGTAGTGGGATGGCTGGCCGGTGTCTTGGGCGAAGTGCCCAGTGGCTTGGCCGATACCCAGCACCTGACGAGGCCCCCGTGTCACCATTACCACGTCGCCGGGCTGGACTTGGCCCAGCAGCTGCGAGCCGTCACCGTTGCCGTTGCCCGAGGTGGCAGGACCAACCAGCAACTGATTAAATAGTGGCCGTACCACGCCCTGCTGGCGGTACAGCGCCCATACTTCCGGGTTGGCATCTACTTGCGCCGTCCAATAGGTGCGCTTTTTGGAAGCCGGAGCGGCCGAATTTAGAGACATAGAGATAAATAAGTAGGCTGCTGCGAAACGCGTCGGCAAGATGCATCATTTGCCCGCACTTGGTGAGCCAATCTATCCACTTACCTCAGTAAAAAGCTCACACTGGTTTCTGCCGGTGCTCGAAGGAGCATCCATCAACTTCCTCCCTACTGCCCCCGCCCAAGGGCCTGTTATATGTGCTCACCAGAATCAAAAACCCACACGCCATCACCGTGCTATTCGATGTTAAAGTGACGTAGGATATCTGTAGTGGAAGGCAAAAAAAGACCCACCCTCTGCGGGGCGGGTTTCCGGCCAAACAGCAAGCCGAAACTTGTGACCGAAGATTTTTACAGTGTTAGCCATACAGCACCGGTAGAGCCGATACAGTGGCTAATTTTTGTATATCAAAGATAGTGCTTTGGCTATAGCCTTCCCAGTTTCAATAAATGGGGGTGAATTTTTAGAAGTCCACCTCTAGCAAATCCCCGTTTTTCTTTAGCCAGTCTTTGGCTTTCTGATAGTTTGGAATTTGTATCGACAGGATGTTCCAGAATCTGGGAGTATGGTTGCCTTCCATCAAGTGCACCAACTCGTGCGCCACTAGGTAGCCCACCACATACAATGGTGCTTTGATGATGCGCCAGTTGAAGATGATGTTATTGCTGGGCGTGCAGGAGCCCCAGCGGTACTTCATCTCTGACGTTTTGCACTCGTTGTACTGCACACCCAGGCGCTGCGCGTATTCCTGGGCCAGGGGCTCAATCTTCAGCAATGCCTGCTTCAGATACCATTGCTTGAATAGAGCGTTGGCATTAGACTGGTTAGTACGGGAGATACGAAAGCGCTGGTTGAATTCAACCCCCTCTATCTCTTCATCTACAATCAATAGCTGGTAGTTCCGGCCCAGGTACATCAGGTGCTCGCCCGAAATGAATTCCTTCGTTTCCGGCACGGCCGGATACTTCTGAGCATGGTTGAGCTTCTCTTTCAGCCACTGTCGTTTGGATTGCACAATGGCTTCAATGCGCTCCAGTGACAAGTGGTTTGGGGCACGGACGATAATCTTCCGGTCGCGCTCTACGGTGATGTTGAGCGTTTTGCGCGCACTGAATTTTACCTCGTACTCCAGCTGCATCAGTCGCGGACGATTTTGAAATGATTGGTTTTGGCCAGCTCCATGATTCGGGAGACGAGCTCTTTGTATTTCAACGTGATGTTCGGGGTTTTAATGAACTCCGGCGAGAGCAGCAGCTTCTGCAGCTCACCACGGAGCTTGGCCTGCGCCGGAGCGCTGTCCCAGAAGCCAGTGAGCTTGATTTCGGTAGACACCTGATGGAAGACGTGCTGCGTCAGGTTTACGTTCTGCGCGATTTCGTCCTCGGTCAAGGTGCGGTTATCGAACAGTTCCGCTTTGAAAATACGGAAGAAGGGCATCTGCTTCTTCCGGTCCAGGCCGAAGGTTTGCTCTTTTTCCTGATTCTTGATTTTCTCCCGCAGCTTTTCTAGCTCTTCATAGATGACCTTCCAGTTTCCTTTGAAATTTTTGAGAATCTCTTCTAGTGCTTCCGAAAAGGACGCGAACAGCTCCGGGTCTTCATCAATATTGATGTTGATGTAGTGCCGGATAGCATGCTCCACAGCCGCAGCCTTGGTCTTCTCCCGCGCCTTGCCCTTTACGTGCTGCTGAAAGTCGTCGGCGATAATGGAGATGGGCGCGATGGTCTGCTCGATTCCTTTAGACACTAGAAACTCATCAGCAATGGCGCGCAGCTTGGGCGGAATGCCTTTCATGCTGAAACGGCCATCCAGAAAGTGTTTGTTGGCTAGTGCATTTATCTCTGTAAAGGCTTTCCAGTCGGTGAAATACTCCAGCGCCTCCTTGCGGGGAAGCACGTTGTTGAAACAGCTGGTGAGTGCGTTGTAGTGCTTGATGTAGTCGAAGCGAATGTCCTCATCATAAAACACATCGAAGAAAGCATCAGAATCGCTCAAATCGGTCAGGCCGTGGCCTTCCAGGAATTTCCAGATGTCCTGGTGGGACTTGATGAGGGCGTTGAGCTCGGCCTCGTCGTCGGAGAGGCAATCCACGATTTCCTGCAGCTCCTTTTCAGCGTACACGTCCAGCGCCCGCTTCAGGTGCTGGCCCACGCCCACGTAGTCCACCACAAAGCCGCGCTCCTTGCCGGCCGGCCCTACCCGATTCACGCGGGCAATGGTTTGCAGCAGGTTATGGGCGATGATGACCCGGTCGAGGTAGAGCACCTGTTCGATGGGCGCGTCGAAGCCGGTGAGCAGCATGTTGTTCACCACAATAATGCCCACGTTGCCGTTGAGGGTTTTGTCCTCCTCGTCTGTCTTGCCGAAGGGCAGTTTGAAACGCTTAATGCTCTTTTTGTGGTAATCGGCGTTGGTATAGGCCTTAATTTCCAGCTCGTCGTTGTGGCTGCCTGAGATGACCACGGCGGTAGTTAGCGCCTCTAGTTGGGCCAGGTTCACCAGCATGGGGTTGGCTACCTGCAGTTCGGCCAGCTTGGCTTGCAAGGCTTCGTCGAGGGCGGCTTTGTAGCGCACGGCGGCGCTACGCGAGTTGGCTACCACCTGCGCCTTGAAGCCACCCGAGAAAATGTGCTCCACGTAGTGGTTCACCATGCTGCGGGCCTTTTCGCGGATGGTCTGTACGTTGTCCAGGTACGCATCGCGGGAGCCAAAACCCAGTATTTGCAGCCGTTCGGTGAGGTTGTAGTCGCTGAAGACGTCGGCAAACTTTGCGTCCATGCCCTTCTTATCTTCCACCTCGGCATTGTGGGTAAAGCCCTCGTACACGATTTCCAGCGTCACGCCATCGTCAATGGCCTGGCGCATGGTGTACTTGTCGATGTAGTCCTTGTACTTCTTCTCCGTTTTGGCGGTGGGCGTGCCCGTAAAGCCGATGGAGGTGGCGTTGGGCAGGGCGCGGTCGAGGTTGGCGGCCAGCAGCGAGTACTGCGAGCGGTGGGCCTCGTCGGTCATCACCAACACCTGGGCGCTCTTGTTCAGCTCCGGGAAAAGCTCCAGCCCGTTCAGCTCGCCGTTCTCCTGAAACTTGTGAATCATGGCCATCACCAGGTCGGAGTTGTCGTTGCTGAGCAACTCCTTCAGGCTCTTGCCGTCGGGCGTGGCTTTGGGGTTGATGAAGTTGGCGGGCTTGATGGTGAAGCCGATGCTCTGCCCGGTTTCTGCCAGTTGCTCTTCCAACTGGGTGCGGTCGGTCACGAAAATGATTTTCCAGCCCATAAGGGCGGGGCGCAGCTTCATTTCGCGCACCATAAACATCATGGTTAGCGACTTGCCCGAGCCCTGCGTGTGCCAGATGATGCCGCCGCGCTCCAAGGGATTTTTGCCCTCAATCAGGCGCTGGGTGGCCACCTTCACGGCCCGGAATTGCTGGTAGCGGCCCACCACTTTTATCTTGTGCCCCTTGTCGTTGCTGGCAAACACCGTGAACACCCGGATGATGTCGAGCAGATTGCGCGGGGCCAGCATCCCGGCCACCAGGCGCTGCTGGTCGTTGGGGGCCGACTTGCCGTGCGCCAGGTCGTTCACTGTGAGCGGGTAGGGGTCGGTCCAGCGGTAAAACAGCTTTTCGATGCCCGTAGTGATGGTGCCGAACTTGGCCTCGGTGCGGCAGGTCGTGACGATGAACTGGTTGTAATAGAACAGCTCCTTATTGCCCTCGCCGGTCACGCCGCGCTGTTCCATGTAGCGCTGCAGCTGGTCGATGGCTTCGGGAATGGGCTCCTTCACCTTGCTCGACTTGGCCTCGACTACCACCACCGGCAGGCCGTTCACGAACAGCACGATGTCGGGAATGATGTGGTGGTCGGTGCCCGGAATATTGACTTTGAACTGCGAAATAGCCGTGAAAACGTTGTTCCCTAGGTTCTCGAAATCGATGTAGCGTACGGTGGGGCTCAGCTCCCCGGTGTGCTCGTTGGTGGCTACGGTGGTGTTTTCCAACAAATAGCGCAGCACCTGCTGGTTGTTCTCAATCAGGCTGTTTTTGTCGAAGGTGCTGATGCGGCGCACTACTTCTTCCACCTGCCCGTCGGTCAGGAACGGGTTGATTTTTCGCAGGGCTGTGCGCAGCTTGGGCGGCAGAATTACCTCCGAAAACGAGGTGCGGAAGCTCTGGGCCGGGGTTTGCTGCATGGGCAGCTCCAGTACTTCGTGGCGGTCGTCGCCCGTGCCCTTATGCCAGCCCAGCCCACGCAGCTGCACCATGAATGGCTGCTCTACGTGGCTGTGCTCATCGAGCTTGAGCGACTGGCCTAGGCTGCCTTTGTAGGTGGTATCGTTGCTGAGCTGCATAGTGGGGAGGAAAGTAGACGTATTATCAGCGGAAGGTATTGAATGGGTATTGAACGGCCAGCACTACAGCCTGTCAGCTATCTGCTTGGTCCAGCTTGTCGATTTCTTGCTGCACCTCGGCCAGGAGCTGCTGCTCGGTGGGGAGGTAGAGCTGGTACTTGCTGGCCACGATGGTCTGGTTATCGGCCGGGAGGCTGATTTTCACCACCGCGTCGTTTTTGTCGGCGCAGAGTAGGATGCCGATGGTGGGATTTTCGTGGGGCAGCTTTTCGAGGCGGTCGTAGTAGTTGACGTACATCTGGAGCTGGCCCAGGTCCTGGTGGGTGAGCTTATCGGTCTTGATTTCGATGAGCACGAAGCACTGCAGCAGCCGGTTGTAGAATACCAAGTCCACGAAGAAGTCGTCGCCGTCGAGGTGCAAGCGCTGCTGCCGGGCCACGAAGCTGAAGCCGTTACCCAGCTCCAGCATAAACTCTTGCAGGTGCGTTATGAGTGCCGTTTCCAGGTCACGCTCGTAGTAGGCCGCTTCGCGCTTGAGGCCCAGAAACTCCAGCACCATGGGGTCTTTGATGATGGCGCGGGGTTCCGTGGGGGGCTTTTCCTGCCGGGCTACGGCCAGCACGGCGGCCACGTCGTTGCTCAGCAGCAGGCGCTCGAAGAGCTGGCTGTGTACCTGCCGCTCCAGCTGCCGGGCCGACCAGTTGTTTTTGGCGGCCTCGGCAATGTAAAATTCGCGTTTATCGGGGTTGTCGAGACTGATGAGCGTTTTGTAGTGCGTCCAGCTGAATTGTGTCCGCAGTGCGGACACAATGGGGAAGGCCCGGTAAAACTGCACGTACCAATACAGCTGCCGCCGCGAAAACCCGCTGCCAAACTGCGGCTGTAAGGCATCGGCCAGCCCTTGCACCAGGAAGGTGCCATATGCGGCCCGGTCGGCGCCGTGCTGCTCTTCTTCCACGATGGCCTGCCCGATGTGCCAGTACAGCTGTACCCGCTCGGCATCGACGGCGCGCACGGCCCGCTCCCGCGCCTGGGCAATGAGGCGCTGCACCGTCGCTACTAAATCCGGGCTCAGATTCATACGTCGGCCGTTTCGCGGATGAGCTGCCCGACCCGCACCTTCCCGCTCAATAGGTCTTGCATCAAGCCAGCTTTTTGGGCGTGGAGCTTGGCTAAGCCAGACGTGAGCGTTTCAAGAAAGCGCTGATTCTTGTCGATGATTTCAACAATTCTGCCTTGCTCTGAAACATCGGTCGGGTATTTTATCTGCAATTTTTCAATTGATGCCTGACTTATGTTTTTCATGGAAGCGCTGCTTCCAGTAGCGGCGGTTTCTATCTGTACTCTTAGGTACGGTTGAGTCAAAACATGAAAAGCAAAATACTTTAGCATCTTACTTTCATTTAACGTCATCCGCAAAGATTTATCAGATAGCAAAAGCTTGCGGTACTTGCCTTCAACAATACAGACCTCACCGACTAGGTTCAAGGTATTAGCTCTGGAAATCAAGAAGTCGCCATCATTTATAAGGTACTTCTCATTTGCTAGGTGCTCATTTAAGAGAACTTTGTTCTCCTCTGCCTTAAATCCTTTTCTGTTTATCGCACTGACCTTAATAATCCCGAACTGGTTGGCGCCTGCTTGAATATTTGGGCATTCCAAACTTTTGCCGCCTTCGATTCCAAGGATAAAATTCCCGAATCCAGATACCTCCCACTCCGCCGGAATACGCCCGAGCGGGCTGTCTTTAAAGGCATGGGTTTCTTCGCTGCGGATGTTGCCGTGCGCGTCAATGCCTTTGGTGAGCAGGTCTTGCATCAGGCCCGTTTTGAGGCGGCGGTATTTGGCAATCAGCTGTTCGGTTTGGCTGATGGCTTCATCTACTTTGGACAGGATGCGGGCAATCTGGCGCTGCTCGGCAGCAGATTTAGGAACTAAGAGCCCGAATTCCTTGATGGCCTTTTGCTGAATATTCGGCAAGCCCGAGCCAACCCGCAAATCCATTATCAGGCTTTCCCGGCCCTTCAATGCTTGGTATAAGAAGCCTTTGTCAATGCCCTTTTTCAAGTCCAGCAGCGAATAGCAATGCCCGCCACTCCAAAACTTTGAAGTCAAATAATTGACGAAGCCACAAGAGTTGCCGCCTTCACTAATTGTAATGGTTTCGGCTTCCGTATTCCATAAATCAGAATAGCCGGAAGGTGTAATGCCACCGTTGATGCACGGGTACATTCCTGCGTCAGATAGCTCAATTCGATTGAATTGAATGCCTTTCTTGATTTTGCAAATAGCCCCGAGCTTGTTCGACTCCCACCCTTCGGGCACGTTCATTTCCATCTCCGCCATTAGTTCAGGTAGTTTAGCTGGGTCAGAAAATCGTGGAGTTCGGCCATCGTCTCGTGGCGCTGGGCTTCCAGGTGCCGGGCCGAGGTAAAGTACTTGTCGAACAGGTTTTCGTAGGCGGCCACCAGCGCCCGCTTTTCGGTGCCGAGGTAGCGTTGCAGCTGGTTGTTGATGATGTCGAAGTGCTTCTGCAGAATCAGCCGCTGGCTTTCTTCCTCCGTGATGATACCGCCCGTATCGGCCAGCAGCCGGTCGAGGCTATCGAGCTTAGCTTGCAGGATTTCCTGGTCTTTCTGGCGGGCGTTGTAGGGCTTGGCTATTTCCTTCAAGGTCTTTTGGGCATCCAGCACGTCCTGCAGCTGGTAGGGCTCGGACTTATCGGCTTTAAGTTCCTTTTCCAGCACCCCCACCGATTTGCGGATGGCCGCAAAGTCCTTGGTGCCCTTCAGCTCCTTGCGGAAGCCGGCAATCAGGTCGTCCACGTCGGCGTCGAGCCTGGCCAGCTCGGCCTGCGCAGTGCGCAGCAGGGCCTGGCTCTCGGCCTTCTCATCATCGGCCCCGTAGCGCTTCAGAATAAGTTTCAGCTCCAGCTCGCCTTGCAGCTTTTTCAGCTGGGCTTTGCCGTCCTTCAGCTGCGCTTCCAGCTCCCGGATGCGGGCATCGGCGGCTTCCAGCGGTTCGGCTTCGGCGGGGGCGTGCTTTTCATCCAGCAAGTAGTCAATCTGGGCTTTCAGCTCGCTCTTGGCCAGGGCAGGCGTCAGCTTTACTTCGCCTTCTTCCTCATCGGCCTCGTAGTCCAGCAGGTTCAGGGCCTCCTCCACGGCTTCTTCCAGGCTGGTTTCCAGCGTGGCCTGGGTTAGTTCCAGTTGCTCCAGCGCCGCCTGCTCCGCTTGGAAGAAGGCCGCAATCAGGTAAGCGTCCGGTATCAGGCTAGCCTCCCATCCGTTCTGCATGATGGTTTTGAGGTCGTACTTTATGTTATCCCACCAGTTCACGAACACGCCCGCCACCTGGTAGGTGTCGAGTACACCCACCGGCACAAACTTCTCCTTGATGGTGGCCAGCAGCTCCTGCCGCACCTTCGGGAACTTGTCGCCGCTCAGCGCCACGTAGCTAGCCATCGACTCCTCTACGGCATTGTCGGGCACTTTCTTGGGTGCCAGGGTAGAAAAGTCTTCTTTAGCCAGCTGCCACCACTCGGCCAGATGCAGGCCCAGCTCGGTGAGCGTTTCTACTACCCGCGCGTCGTCCTCCACCAGCGGCTTGATGGCGGCCTTCTCGGCCACCGTAAACGCTTTGTACCGGTCGTTGTGGTCGGCAAACAGCTGGTAGCCGTCGAAGCCGAACTTCGGGGCCAGCGTGGTCTGCACCTGCTCAATCTCAGCCACCGGCACACCGCCCACCAGATGGGCCGTCACGTCTTCGGGCTCGGGCGGCGGCGTGTTGTCCACGTAGCGCCGAATGTTGAGCGTGAAGTCGTTGGCCTCGATGGTATCGAAATCCACCAGCCGCGAGTAGCCGGCTTCTTCCAGCTTATGCTCAAAAACGTAGTCGATTTTCTCGATGTCCTCGGGGCGTAGCATGTTCTGCTTTTTGCCCTCGGAGTAGTCCTTATCGGCGTTGATGATGAAAACCTTGTTCTTGAGGTGGTCTGGCTTGCTCTTGTCGAACACCATCACGCAGGCCGGAATGCCGGTGCCGTAAAACAGCTGTGGCGGCAGGCTGATGATGCCTTCCAGCACGTCGGCCCGCAGCATACCCTCCCGGATTTCCTTTTCCTTACCGCCCCGGAACAGCACCCCGTGTGGCATCACCACCACCACCTTGCCCGTACGCTTGCAGCTGGCCAGCATGTGCTGTACAAACATCAGGTCGGCCTTCTTGCCCGTTTCGGGCGTGAAGCCGTACTGAAACCGCTCCGGGTGCTTCATCGTGGCCCGGTTGTAGTTCTGCGAAAACGGCGGGTTGGCAATCACCCGGTCGAACTGAATCAGCCGCCCGTCGCGCTCATTCAGCGGCTCCTCCAGCGTGTCGCCGTACTCGATGTTGTAGCGCGTGATGTTGTGCAGGATGATGTTCATCTTGCAGATGGCCACCACCGTAGGGTCGTTTTCCTGCCCGAACAGCTCCAGGTCAGCCGCGTCCTGGCCCTGCTCCTGCACGTACTGCTGGCTCTGAATCAGCATCCCACCCGACCCCGCTGTGGGGTCATAAATGGACATGCCCGCCTTGGGCTTGATGAGCTGCACCAGCAGGCGCACCACTTGGTTGGGGGTGTAGAACTGCCCGCCCTTCTTGCCACCCTCGTCGGCAAAGTGCTTGAGCAGGTATTCATACGCCGCACCCAGCAGGTCCGGAAACTCGAAGTTGTCGTTGACCAGCGCCGGAAACTCGTTGAAGTGGTCAATCATCTTCTTCAAATCGACGTTCTTGACGATTTGCTTGCCGTCGACCTCTTTGTTGAAGTTGATGCGCCCCTTGAAGATGCCCGACAGTGTATCGGTGTTGGCGTCCTCAATGGCATCAAGTGCCTTGTTCAGCATCTGCCCGATGTTGGCCTGTAGGTGCTTGATGGGCGGCTGCTGGTTGCCGTTTTCGTCGGTAAAACCTTCGTTCCAGCGGGCCCGCTTAGGCACAAAAAACGTTTCGCCGTAGGTATCAGGGCGTTCTAGAATCGTCAGCAGAAAGTCCGCGTCCAAGTGCTTATAGTCGCGCCGGCGCAGTTGCTCTCGCTTCTGGTCAAACACGTCGCTCATTCGCTTCAGGAACAGCATCCCGAAGATAAACTCCTTGTATTCCGAGGCGTCCATCTTGCCGCGCAGGATGTCGGCCGCCTTCATCAGAAAGCTCTCCAGTTGGGAAAGCTTTATTTTTTCAATCTTCATCAGTCTGTTTAAAAGCACCTTAAATAAAGTGCTTGTTTCTGTTGTTGCTTTGCGGCCCGGAGGTTGACAAAGTATGTTTTCAAAGCGGCTTCCAGCAATAGCAAAGAGCAAATGTACTCGAATGTTGTGTGGGCTTTGCTAAGAATGCGAGCAATGCTCGAGCCCATTTTTATGGTATTTATAAGCCTAGGTTCTGCGCCGTGTTAAAGCTTACTGCATCGTCCAGGCACAAGTATCGGTCAATCTGTATGCTTCCCCATACGGTAGGTCAGTGAAAAGTAGAGGAAGGTGGTATATTTTCCCATCCTTTCCTTACCGCCTCATGAAAGAGAGTCGCTCTAGTGAAGCGCAAATCATCGGCATCATGTGCCAGCAGGGCCAGGGCTAGACCGTGGCCCACATTTGCCGCGAGCACGGTATCGGCGAGCCCACGTTTTACCAGTGGAAGAGAAAGTATGGTTGTCTGGAGGTTACTGGATTGCAGCGTCTCAAGCACCTGGAAGAGGAAAACCGTCGGCTCAAGCAACTGTTGGCCGACCTGAGCCTGGAAAACCAAGTGGTCAAGGAGGTGCTGCGAAAAAAGTAGCGGCCCCGGCCGAGCGGCGGGCCGTGGACTGAGCCGACGCTGGGCCTGTGCCTTGGTGGGCCTGGCCCGGGCCAGCTACGCCACGCCGCCCGGCCGGGGCGACCAGTACAACGGCTCGGCGAGCGAGGCGGTAGTGGCCGCGCTACTAGCGGTGGTCAAGCGCCAACCCGGGTGGGGCTTTTAAAAATACCACCACCGGCTGCGCAAAGACGGGCTATTGGTGAATCATAAGCGGCTGTGGTGCCTGTATCACGCCCACGACCTGCAGCTGAACCGGCAGAGCAAGAAGCGCAGCGTACCCGAACGTGTCAAGCAGCCGCTGGCCGTGCCCGAGCACCCAACTTCGCTTAAAATATGCTGTTTTAAGGACTTCCATAAGTGCTTAATTCACTCAAACTGGTTAGTTTTACACTTCATGGGAAAGACAGCGCGACTAAATATAATGATGAGTTCATCGGGTTATGGAAACCAGAACTTGATACTCCACATTTATGCTACACTAAGTGTGAACTACAAAGTGTGGATGTAGAACGAGGGCACTGTGTTTGTCAATTCCAAAGTTGGTAATTTCGCCAACTGCATAGCTGCAGTGGAAGAGTGCGACGTTTTTCTGGGTATTATTACGGGTAATTATGGCAGCGGTATAGAGAAAAAATTTGTATAAATCATAGGGTGTAATTTTTTTAAGAATAATAAATATTCTTAAATGTCACCAATTGGCTAAATAAGCATTGTAAGAGAACTTGCTTGAATCCATTTATTAAGCCTTTTGTAGAAACCTCATATTTTTCATGATTCAAAGTAATTTGAGTGAATACGTCAACTGAAAACATAAGGCTTTGGATGGATCAATCTGAGCCGGACTATTACTTGTTCTTTTTAAAGGCCTGGATTCCATTTAATGCTTGGTATGTGGCTGAGTATCCTGATCTAAAAAAAAGAGATACTGAAATCATTAAAGCATTACAAGACAACGCAGATAGTCGTCCCAGAAGAATAATTCACAATTTGCTAAGCAATAATGCTAATCATGAATCACTTCGATTTAAGAGCTTCTTTGCTGAATTGCACTTCCAATTAGAGAAAAATCCAGTGTTCCACAATGGTTCACGCCTCTCCTTTCTGACTCTTGCGTTAACTGAAAATCCTGTGAAACATTCAAGTCATGTGGATGCAAATGGCTTTGTTTATAAGGTAGAGAGAACAGCTTCATTTTCACAAGCTTATATCGAAGCAAAAGGAGGCAAAGTAATATTAGATGTAAAAATGCCTAAATACAAGGCTGATGACTTGCTAATGGATATTAATTATATAAAATTAGATAAAAGTACAAAAAAGATTATATGTAAGCTATTTAAAGAAATTGATCCACTAAAACCCATAAGCATTATAAGTAGCTCTAATTCATCTGGTGCAAGTGTGAGAATTCAATCTCTGAATCCTTGTAAGATTATAAATGACATGGAAACGGTAGCAAAAGGATGTATTAGAGTTTTGTATTCTCTGCGCTGCATGTTGTTTCATGGAGAGATATCTCCAAATGAGGCTAATAGAAGAATATATGAGAATGCTTTTTATATTTTGCAAATGACTGTTAATAAACTTAAATAAATGAACAACGCAGCAAATAATATTGACGCCCAAAGTAAGTCTCTTAAGAGCATGCTATTTGAAAGACACTATAAAGTTGGATACTTTCAAAGGGAATACAAATGGCAACGAACTCACATTGAAGATTTGTTGATCGATTTAGAACGAAGCTTCAATTCCAATTGGCATGAAACACATACGCAACAAGACGTTGCAAATTATGCTAGATACTATATGGGTCCTGTCGTTCTTTACATGGAGCAGTCTGTGTATAGTGTTGTAGACGGACAACAACGATTGACTTCTTTTGTCTTATTAATGATTTATCTTAATTATAAATATAGGGAAATACTTGACATACAGAACAAATATCAGGGATATATATATTCGGAATATTATGGCATAAGTGCATATAATATGAATATTGCTGAACGTGAAAAGGTCCTTGATGCTATATACAAAAACGATATAATCGATGAAACTGTTTTGCAAAACGAATCTTGCAAAACAATCCTTGAGCGATACGGCGACATAATGGAATTGTTTCCAGAGGGCTTGCTTAGGCCTGAAATATTTCCCTTGTTTACAACATGGCTAACTGAGAAATTAGTGTTTATTGAAATTATGACACAAACAAGCGAAAGCGCCTATACAATATTTGAAACAATGAATGATCGTGGGTTAAATCTAACTCAAACAGAACTCTTAAAGAGTTTTTTGCTATCTAATGTAAAAGATGAAATTAAGATCAAAGAACTTGATGCTATTTGGAAAAATAAAATTAGCATGTTAAATGCAGTTGATGACGATCAGGATTTTTTCAAGGCTTGGCTAAGAGCAAAATATGCTGTTACAATTCGTGCAAACGAGAAATCATCTGAGAATAAGGATTTTGAGAAAATAGGCACAAGATTTAGTAGCTGGACACAGGAGAATACAAAATACCGAGATGGCACGGATTCTCTTTTGTTATTAGATACCAAAGACAGTAATTCATTTTACTATTTTGTGAAATCAGACTTTGATTTCTATAGTAATTTATATCTTAAGCTTAAAGGTTACGAGCATTCAGATGCTTTACCTGAGCCTCGTTTTAAATTACTTACGTACAAAGGTGTTTCTCATTCATTAGCGTATCCATTAATTCTTTCACCCATACGTAAAGTTGACGATGAAGAGATTATACATATAAAACTGAAGTTGTCAACAAATTATCTTGACTCATTTGCTGTTTACAGAATGCTTTTAGGCGAGCCCATTACGCATAGTACAATTCGCAATACTATGTATTCAAAAGCAAAGGATATTAGAAATTTCAGCGTTGAGGAACTTCAATTATCGTTGTCATCAGACATTAATACCTATAAGAAAAGATTTCTTCAAGAAGATTATACGGTTTTTGATCATAATTCTAGATATATTCTAGCGCGTCTGTTTAAGAATAAACAACCAGGTATTGAATTCGAGACTCTATATTTTCAAAGAAGAAAAGAATCCTTTGTTTTATATCAAATATTAAAGGCCGAAGACTTTGAAAGTGATAAGTACGGGTTGCCTAAGGGCCTAAAGGACCGGTTAATTCATTGCTTATGCTGCTATACTCTTGTTCCTCGCTCAATTGTAAATAATCTTGATTCATTGAGTTTAATTCAAAGAATTCCAAAAATAATTCAATTGGGCTATTTGTTGGAACAACAAGCAAATTCAAAATTAGATTTGTCTAATTTAAAAACTTTTTTATAAACAGGGAAAAACATTTAAAAGAATTGATAATAAACTTATGGAAGGTTTAGATGCAATATGTATAATGCTCATAATGGCCAGATCTGCGGACAACGTCGGCTCTGTGGGCTAGCTTGTGAATTGTGGCCTTTACAATTACACATACGTGCTTCACTTATCACAAGGATACTTAGTCTGGTCTGTCAGCAAATCATAAAATTCATAGTTCACGGCGTAGTAAAATGGTCTATTTATTTTATTTGCTCCCTAGCTAGCTATTGAGGGGAGATACCGTGACCATCTAATAAGTACATATCCAGGTATTCAAGCCTAATGAGTTGCACTCATCAACAGTCACGAACAATTACAGGATTGAGCCACTCTCAGATAGTGATTGATAGCTTACGAAAGAAACCTGATTCCAGAAAAGTAGTAGCTAAGTCCAGGGTAATCATGTTGCGTATCATTATGCAAAAAACGTCTATTTAACAAATCTAACAAAGATGCAAATCTCCCATCCCTATTATTGGAGCAGCATTCTGAACTGTAATCAACGAATAGAAGCTATAGTCCCAGTTCTTTCGCAGAGTTATGTTGGCGCACGTTGTCGAGGCGGGTATAACGGCGGATCATGGCCGACGTCTTATGCTTGGTCTGGTTCATGACCTTGCTGTCATCGGCCCCATTAAGCTTGGAGACAGTAACAAACGAAGCCCGCAAGGAGTGAGCCGTGAACTGACTGCCCATATACTGCTGGACAATCAGGTTAGTATACTTGGTAGTCATACGTCTAGCAGTCACCTGGTTATTCTTGCGCAGCGACACAAACACCGGGCCTTCGTTTCGTCCTAATATTCTCAGCCAAGCCTGCAGGCAACGTATAGGACATAACGCAGAATCGGGAGAGTAAAAAATTGCTTTCTCCTCCGCCTGACCTAGCTGATTGGTTTTGCTTTGCGGCAGCGTCACCACCAGCCCGTCGTCGTCGAAGGCTAAGTCCTCGATGTTCAGGGCCTCGAGTTCTGAGCGGCGAAATGCCCCGGTAAAGCCCATAAGCAGCAGGGCCCGGTTGCGCAGGCCGGCGGGCACGCTGACGTCGATGCTGCGGATGGTACGCTTGAAGCTGCCCAGTGAAAACGCTGGTGCCTGCTTTTGCCGCGTCTTAATTTCGCGGGCAATACCCTTTAACAGCACCTTGAGTTTCTTGTCGGCTGTGGGCGACTCCACGCCAGCCAACTCATGCGCTTTGGCAATGGCCGCGGCGTGCCGCTCGATGGTCGCATACTTTTTCCCAGCGTCGGCCAGCTCCGTCAGAAATCCGACCAAAGCTTCAACTGGCGCCGGCAATGACTCGAGCTGGTGCAGCGCGCACCAAACCGAGAAGCGTTTCCAGTCGCCGGCGTAGGCGCGCACTGTGTTGGCCGCTCCGCGCAGGCCGGACTCGACGTAGCGCCGGGTGGAATCGACCAGGTGCGCGGGCACTTGGGCGGCGGGCGGAGACGTGACGGCGGGCAGCTGATTTTCGGTAGCCATATTATAAAGGAGTAGCGAAGCGAAAATTAGTGATTTTCGCTCCACGAATGTAAGGAACGATAAGTAAACCTTATCAGTCCTTATAATTTTACTTTAGCATTAATGGTCGTCGTCCGCTAGAGAAAGCGGTGACAGTGCCTATAGAAAGGAAGCCTACCCTTCTTTTATATAGGTCGTGATGTAAGCTTCCTGCGTTCATGGTTGTAAAGGCGGGCCACTGGCTAAGGGTATCCCTGATTTCTGTGATGATACTTTGGGCTTTATCACCTGCGCTTCTCGACCGGATGGAGCGTCCGATGGTGAGCAAGTCATCCCAGGAAATACTCTGTCGCTTGCCGTTAACGCTCAACGCGTGCTAGCTTACCCAGGGGCTTCAGGGGCGATACGAGTGGCACACGTCGTAGGCAGGAGCTAATTCCTACTCGTGACCTTGTTTCAGCCGAAACGCGAAGTTCTTCGTGTGATCGTCGCAGTTGCGCGCCATCATGTTAAACACCATCCGCCGGAACATCTGCTCCGCTTCGGGATAGGTAAGCCTAAGCTCCCGCATCGTTTGAAACGTTCGTAGCTATAGCTGGTCACGGCATTGTAGTCGAAGTGCTTGGTGGCGCACAGCGTCTGCACGTGGTGTTTGGTGCTACCGCCTTCCCGGTTGAACCGTTTGGTCATAAAATGCGCCCGGCCATTCTCTTCCAGCAGGCGGGAGGGCATCATCTCGATGCCACAAGCGAGGTTCATAGTGTAGTAGGCCGTTTCCACCCGCCCGTAGCCGTGGGTAGCTCCCAGCTGAACATCACTCACGCCGTCGAGTTTGAGCAGCCAGTGTTCAAAGCTCTGGGGCGCTTTGGTTTGCCCGGACTTTACCTTGCCCGTTTTTTCGTTGTAAGCAATCACTGTTTTGGGCACAGCGCCCCCGGCGGAAGTACCTATTTTCAGGATTTCCACCAGGGCCTTTTCCTCACCCTGATTCATGTGGGCCATAAACTCCTGTTTGGCGGAAAGCATCTTTTGCGCCACTGCTAACAAGCTGTCGATTTCAACGGAAAACGTATTCTCGTTTTCCTATAGCGAGGCAGGCTCAAATTCCAGTGCACCCATGCCCCGTTGGCCGATAAAGCAGAGCATCTCCACCGGATTCATGCTATCCGCTGGGCGGCCCTGCTGCGCTAGCCACAGATTGATGAGTTCATTGCTATAGCGGTCGGGCAACACATCGGCGAGCAACCCGGGTAGGCCCTTGAATGCATCAAGTCCGCTGTCGGGTTTTTGGCGCAGTTCGGGGAAGGAGAAGATGGTCTACGACGAGGTAATAGGCATCTTAAGCGGCGCCAAATCCACCCCTTGTCTTAAAGGTTGGGTCGTACTCAAAGGTGGCGAGACCAGTTGCTTCGTCCCAGATGACGGCCCCCACTAACTCTCCCCAAATATGGGCTCTAGCGGCTTTCATCGTTACGATTTTTGTTGAGAGAAAGCCCCTCGCCTTTAGGCAGGGGATGAATCGAAACTGACGCGCAGCGGCCATCTCGCGTTAGGGTTTCGTCTGGTCTTTCGCTATCAGCATCCGAACATAGGCGGCGAAGGAAATACCCAGCCGTTTCGCGCTTGCTTGTGCCAACGCATACAATTCATCCGACATACGTACTTGATAGGGTGGTTTTTGCTTGCTCATGTTGCAAATATAGTATGTTGTTTCGTATATTTGCGTAGATGAAACTCACTACCTATCGTTTCCGCCTCAAAGATTCAGCTTGCCGGGTTCGCCTGCGTAAGCTGGGCTTCGGCGTAAATGATATTTGGAACTATGCCAACGAGCGCAATGCCTATCAGTGGTCGTTTCGCCGCAAGCTGCTTTCTGCCTTCGACCTACATAAGTTGACCGCTGGCGTTGGTAAAGAGTTTGGCTTGCATAGCCAAACGGTGCAAGCCGTAGTAGATGAATATTGCAAGTGCGGTAAGCAATTCAAGCGCCCGAAACTCAACTGGCGCAGCCGCAAACGCTCGTTGGGATGGGTGCCGTTCAAAGCTGTGGGTGTGAAGGTTAGCGCCGATTCCGTAACCTACAACGGGCAGACGTTCCGCTTCTGGAACTCGCGCCCACTACCCGGCAAGGTGCGTTTCGGCTCCTTTGCCGAAGACGCACAAGGCAGGTGGTACGTGAACTTCGTGTGCGAAGACCTCACGCCCGAACGCCAGCCGACCGGCAAAGAAGTGGGCGTAGATATGGGGTTGAAAACCATTGCTACCCTCTCCGATGGTATACAACTGAGCCGCGAGAACCTGACCCGAAAGTTCGAGGTCAAGCTGGCGGTAGCCCAACGCGCCCGCAAAAAGAAACAAGTAACGCGCATCCACGCGAAAATCAAGAACAAACGTAAGGACTGGAACCACAAGCAAACCACGTTGCTGACCAACGAGTACGATGTATTGGTGGTGGGGAACGTGAGTAGTTCCAAGCTCAAAAAGACATCAATGGCTAAGTCTGTATCTGATGCAGGCTGGGCGGACTTCAAAACGATGCTTTCCTACAAAGCCATCAGGCTTGGCATCACGTACCTCGAAGTCAATGAATCTTTCTCTACCGTGACTTGCTCGGTCTGCTTCACTCGAAGTGGACCGAGTGGACTAAGTGCGTTGGGGGTAAGAACTTGGGGCTGTAGTAGCTGCGGAACAAGTCATGACCGTGACCGGAATGCCGCTACCAACATCCTCCGTTCCGCACAGGACATTGTGCGCCGAAGGGAATCTCCCTGCCTTTAGGCGGGAGAGGATGTCAACAATCGGTATTTCGTCTCTTACCCTGTGGCGCTTTGTTGCCTTCGCCGGTTGGCCTTGCTCTGATTCGCTTTTTCTGTTCTGGCTTGGCAATGGCTAGCGGGCTGATTAGTGTGGGGATCGTGAACACATCCATGGTGTAGAGCAAATCGAGCACCCGCAGCACCTGAATTAGGGTGGCAACTGTTACTGTTTGTCCCCTTTCCAATAAACTCAGAGTTGACCGGCTGACGCCGGCAGCATGGGCAATGGCTCCTTGCGATTTGTTGCGGGCCAGTCGGTGGTGCCGCACAAAGGCGCCAATGTGCGCTGCCAAAGCATCATCGCTCATCGCTGCCCACCTATTGTATGATGTATCAGTCATAAATGCCTAAAAAATGCCCATTTTGAATGGGATATCATGCAACATGTATTAATTCATGGTTATACCCAATGGTTACTGATAAATCATGCGCTAAACTTTCATGTCGGATTTTGTGCATGATTTACCAGTCAATAATGGCAATTGATATTTGTATTGAACACCAAAAAGACAACTCAGGATCAATCCTTTGCTTTGAGTACCTGACAAAACCAGCTTTCGTATGCTAGAGGTATGGGAAAGCAACTGGTTTCAGATGAGTTATGGGCTATGGTAGCACCGTTGCTGCCACCGTCTCAGGCGCACCCGAAAGTGAGGTGGTCGGGTAAATATGGATAGACTAGGGTCTTATCTTTCTCCGGCTGCACGACCAGCCCAAGCCCACCCAGGCCAACCGCGTGTGGGTATCCGACATCAAGTATCTGCCGCTGGCCAACGGTACCTAGGAACGGTAACTGGGTCTACCTGTACGTTTTTCAGGACATGGCCAGCAAGCGGGTCATGGGCTGGCAGGTCGGGACAACGATGTCCGAAGGCCTGGTGACCAGTGCCTTGCAACGGGCGTGTTGGCCCCAGCCGTCCGCGCCGGGCCTGCTCGTCCACTCCGACCGCGGCGGGCAATACTGCGGCAACGCCTATCGGCAGTTGCTCCACGACCATGAGGCGTTGCGCTGGCAGAGCCGCCGCGGCGACTGCTACGACAATGCGCAGACCGAAGGTTGTGGTCACGCCTTAAAACGGAGGTCCTTGAGGTCCGCGAGCGGCCTGTTTTTGCCTACCTGGCCGACGCGCAACGCAGCGTGACCGATTTCCCGTCCGCTTCGTCATGGCCCAAGTTCAAGCAGACGCTTAGGAATAGTGCGCTATAAGTCAAGTTTCTGATGATTTAAACGCAAAGTTTTTGATCAAAAAACTTTAGCGTTTAGGGTGATGATGTATCTTCACTTTTCGTTTACTAGCCATGGCCCGTTCCCGTACCTCGCCCACCCAGCAGCGCCTGCTGCAGCGTTTGCTGCAGCTCACGCCGGGGCAGATTGTGCGCTTCACGGACTTCGAGGCACTGGGCCTGAGCGCACCGGCCGTGGCCTCGGCGCTGAACCGGCTAACCCGCACGGGGCAGGTGCAGCGCGTAGCCAAGGGCCGCTACCGGGTAGCTCCGAACGGCCGCTTTGGGGCGGTGCCACCCAGCGAGCAACAGGTGCTGGAATCCCTGCTCCAGGCGCCGGCCACCGGGCGCCTGGAGTACCCCACCGGCACGGCCATCTTCAATCGGCTCGGTTTGACCACCCAGGTGCCTCGGGAAATTGAAATTGCCACGCCCCGGCCTAAACCCGCCAAACAAATCGGTACGGTGCGCGTGCGCTACGTGCGCAACGCCGGCGCGGTCCGCCCAGAAGAGGTGGAATTGCGGCAGCTGCTCGACGCGCTACGCCGCATCAAGCGCGTACCCGACGCCCGCCCGGCCAAATTGATTATTCAGTTACGGGAAAAGGTGCGGAAGTTACCGGCTGCCGACAAGTGCCGCCTAGTGTCCCTGGCACTGACTTATAACCCCGCCACCCGCGCACTGCTGGGCGCAGTGCTGGAACAAATAGGCGAGCAGACCCTCACGCCGCCGCTGCGCCAAAGCCTTAATCCCTTAACCATTTACCGCCTCGGCTTGTCCGCGGTTGACTTACCTAATCGCGACCAGTGGCGAATCCAATGACTTTGCACCACCTGCCCGACGTGTTCGGAGAGGCCATTTTGCTTACCGCAACTGAAACAGGGCTGAGCCAGGCCCTGATTGAAAAAGACTACTGGGTGACGTGGGTGCTGCGTAACTTGGCCGAGTCGCCCGTGGCCCGGGAGGTCGTGTTCAAGGGCGGCACCTCTCTTTCAAAAGCGTACCGGCTCATTGACAGATTCTCGGAAGATGTGGACCTGGCCGTGCTGCTGGGTGGGCGCACCGGCGCTACCGTAAAAGCACTCATTCGGCAGGTGCACCACGCGGCCGTGGGGACAGGTACTGCTGAAGAGTTGCCGGAAGTACCAGGTAATAATAAGATGGGGCAGATTCGGCGCGTCTACCACCGCTACCCCAGAACGTTCCCGCACACGTCAACCGTGGCGGGCGAGAACATTCTGCTGGAGATAACCGCTTTCGGGGAGCCTCACCCCGTGGTGCGGCTACCACTGAGCTCCTATATCGCTGATGTGTTTGCAGCGCGGGGACTGGAGGCGGAGCTGGACGAGTTCGGGCTGCGTGCCTTCGACTTTAACGTACTCAGCTTGAGGCGCACCTTTGCGGAGAAAATCATGGCGCTGGTGCGGGCGTCTTACGAACCCGACCCAGCCCTGGACGTGAGCAGTAAGGTGCGGCATCTCTACGACCTGCACAAGCTGGCCGGTCACGAGGAGGTACAGGCACTGTTGCCGGGCGAAGACATGTTTGTGCTACTACGCGCCGTGCAGGCCGCCGATGTCACCGCCGGTGTGAAGGGCCCGACCCAGGAGTGGAAAGGCCGGCCCCTGAGCTAGTGCTGGGCCTACCAGGGGGGGGCCACGAACCTGCAACTCGCCCGCCGTGCCTATGAGCGCGAGTTGCCGGAACTGTTATATCGGCCGGCCCCAGACTTTGAAGAAGTAATGCATACCATGCGGGGTATTGCGGCGCGGCTGGTTGCGTTTGACCAGCAATAAGTGCCCCCTGGTGGAACGCTGGGTAATGGGCTCACAATAGGCTCAGCAAAAGCAAGCGCCAACGACAAATGTGCTGCACACACGTTGTCAATGGTTTTTTTGAACCAACTGAATGGGCTCACAATTGGCTCAGGCGGTAGACGCTACCACGGCTCATAAAGCATCTAAAACCAGTTGCTTTGCCATGCCTCGGGGCATACGGAGCCAGATTTTTCAGGTACTCTAAGGCCATTGCTGGGCCACCTCAGCGACGGCACACACACGCCTATAGACAGGGCGCAAAGCAGGAGTTCGAAGGCAAGCGGAAAGCGGCCTGGGGCAGGCGGCGGATGCGGCGACGGGGGCGTTGAACGTGCGGGCAAAAAGGCCTTTTTTGGCCGGAATCCGGGCTTGGGTTTCGACCAAGGGGGCTTTTTTTTCGACAAAAAACGGCCGGACACCATTGGTCGTTTTCGGCCCTGGGCTGGTCGAATAAAGCTTTTCAGGGGGCAAAAGGAGCCGTTGCTTTGTGTCGTTCCCAGTCGATCAGCGGCTGGCCTTCCCCCAAACCTGCACCTGCCCGATACCATGAAACACGCGCTCCGCCCCCTGCTCGTCGCCGGCCCCGTTGCTACCGCTTCTACCGCTGCATCTCTGGCTACGGCCCAAAGCGCGGCCACTACGCAAGCCAGGTAAGGGCTCAGCCAATCAGCCTAAGAATCATGATCCTGGCACCATCCGGCCGCAAAACAGGTGCCTGAGCTGGGCTTAAGGCGGCGCTGCCGGCGGGGGCTGCGGCTTGAAAAACGTGAAACGGTTATGGAAAGAATACTTAGCTCAATGAGACACCTGCTTGCCATTTGCTGCCTGGCGTTGCTGCCGGCGGCGGCTTTTGCCCAGCGCGCCACGCCGGCGCCCTACTTCCAGCAGGAAGTGAACTACACCATTGACGTGGCCCTCGACGACCGGAAGCACGAGCTGACGGGCCACGAGCAGGTGCAGTACACCAATAACTCGCTCCAGGCGCTGACCTTCATCTGGTTTCACCTGTGGCCCAATGCCTACCGCGACAACCGCACGGCCTTTGCCCGCCAGGAGCTGCGCAACGGCAACCGCGCGTTTGCGTTTGCCCCGGCCGCGCAGCGCGGCTTTATCGACGGCCTTGCTTTCACCGTGGACGGGCAGGCAGCCACGCTGGAATTCGACCCCAACAACCCCGACGTGGCCAAGCTTCTGCTGCCCAGGCCGCTGGCGGCCGGCGCCACGGCGGCCATCAGCACGCCGTTTCGGGTGAAGCTGCCCGGCCCGTTTTCGCGCATGCGGCACGTGGGCCAGAACTACCAGATAACGCAGTGGTACCCCAAGCCCGCCGTGCTCGACCGTCGCGGCTGGCATCCGATGCCCTACCTCGACCAGGGTGAGTTCTACTCGGAGTTCGGCTCGTTCGACGTGCGGATTACGCTGCCGGCCAACTACACGGTGGGCGCTACCGGCGAGCTGCAGAACCCCGACGAAATAGCCCGCCTGGAAGGCCTAGCGGCCGAAACAGCGAAGAAAACCACCCAGGCTGACTTCGGCGACGACCTGACCTTTCCGGCGTCGGCCACCGCCACCAAAACCCTGCGCTACAAGCAGGACCGGGTGCACGATTTCGCCTGGTTTGCTGACAAGCGGTTTAATGTGCTGAAAAGCGCCGTGACGCTGCCTTCGGGCCGCGCCGTTACCTCGTGGGTGCTGTTCACCAACCGGGAGGCTACGCGCTGGATAAAAGGCCTGCAAGACGTGAACGAAGCGCTGATGCGCTACTCCCACTGGGTGGGAGAATACCCGTACTCTTCCGCCACGGCGGTCCAGGCGGGCGTGGGGCCCGGGAGTATGGAATACCCCATGGTAACGGTGTGCATCCCCGAGGCCCTGGTGCACGAGGTGGGGCACAACTGGTTTTACGGCATCCTGGGCAGCAACGAGCGGGACTTTGCCTGGATGGACGAAGGCGTGAATACCTACTTCGAAAAGCGCTTGGCCGCCCTCGATAGCATCAAAGCCACCCCTTTCGGCGGCTCGTCCATCACGGACCGCGCCATCCGCAGCCAGGTGGAAGGCCTGCCCCCGACAGCGCTAAAACAGGTGGCTTACCAAGTCCTGGCCAGCCGTGGCCTCGACCAGCCCGTACAGGGGCTCACCTCGGCAGCGTTTGGTAAGCGGAACTACGGGCTGATGACGTATCATAAAACGGCTTCGCTGCTCCACTACCTGGCGGGCTATCTGGGCCAGGAGCGGTTTGACCGCGCCCTGCAGGCCTACTACGAGCGCTGGAAGTTTCGCCACCCCTACCCCGAGGACATGCAGGCCTCGTTTGAGGAAAGCACCGGGCAGCCGCTGGGCTGGTTTTTCAACGACCTGCTCACCGGCACGCACCGCTACAACGCCTACCTGAGCGCCCCGCTAGCGGTGGAAGACAGGGTGCAGGTGCAGGTGCGCACCGACTCGCCGGTGCCGTGGGCCGTGCCGGTGTCGTCACTCGACGCCAACGGTAAGGTGCTGGAAACGCGTTGGACGCCGCCCTTCGGCCGCGCCGGGACGGAAGCCGCGTCGCCGCTCAGTTTCCGGCGCGCGGGCGTGGCGTCGCTGGTGGTGGACGCCGGCTACCTCACTCCGCAGCTCAACCGCCGCGACGACCGGCTGCAGCTAAACAGCCCGGCGCCCCGCCTCGAGCCCCTGCGCCTGCGGCCCCTGGCCAGCGTCGAGCGCTGGGACCAGGCCGCCATCAACTGGCTGCCCGCGCTGGGCGCCAACACGTCCGATAAGCTCATGCTGGGGGCGGCGTTCTACAACAGCCTGCTGGCACCCAAGCGGCTCCAATACCTGGCCATGCCCCTGTACAGTTTCGCCCGCAAAGAAGTGAACGGCATCGCCTCGCTGCAGCTGAATCTGCTGCCTGCCAGCAAGGCGCGGACGGTGACGGTGGGCGCCACCGTGCAGCGCTTCGAGCGCTACCTGAAGCTGGAGCCCAGCGTGAGCGTGGTGCTGCCCCACTCGGCCTTCAACGGGCCCCAGCACCGGCTCACGCTGTCGGGCACGGCCGTCAACACCCAGGACAGACTCCGCAATCTGAACATCGTGACGGCCGATTACCGCGGCCGCATCCGCAACGCGCTACGGGAATGGAACTGGCAGGTGGACCTCAACCGCATGCGTGCCCGCAGCAACGAAACGGGAAACGACGCCCCGGCCTTCCTGCTGCGCGGAGCGGTTTCGCTTCAGCAGTTCTACTCGCCTACCAAACGAGTGCAGGTGCGCTTATTTGGCGGCAGCTTTTTGCAAACCCATGAAAACCGCGACTTTTTCCTGGGTTTAAGCGGCAGCCCCGACTATCGCCGGCAAACCGTATTTCTGGACCGCCCGCAGATTTCGCGCACACTCGCGGCCCAGTACCACCAGACCGACGACCGCGACGGTGCTTTCAAGGCCTTTATGCCCGTATTCACGAACAACTGGCTGACTACGGTCAACCTCCAGGTTGACGTGCCGGTGGTGCCGCTGGCCGTATTCGCCGACTTTGGCGCGACGCGGGAACCCTTCGTGGTGGGCGGCCGAAGCCGCAACACCTACTACGACGCCGGCCTGGCGGTACCGCTGCTTGAATTTGCGGTGCCGATGCTCAAAGACGTGCTGCAAATCTACCTGCCCGTGGCCGGTACGCAGTACGAGAACTTCCTGCCCAGCAGCCGCAAGGACTTCACCGACCGCATCCGTTTTGTGTTGCGCCTCGACCGCCTGAGCCCCTTCCGGCTGCTTGACGAGCAGCTGGCGCAGTAAGCGGGTGTGTAAAAACGGCTTCGGCCCGGAGCAGAGCGCTACCATACGCTCATGCTCCGGGCCTAAGCCAGCAGTGCCTGGCGCCGTTTTAGGCGCCGCGCGTGCAGGTGAGCACGACCAGAAACTCCGGCCCGAACACCCCGGGGCCGGGCGCCTCAACGGCATCCTCAGGCAGACACACCTGAGACGGTAGCCCGCCCGCTCGCGGGAGGAGGCCCGGCAACACCCTGCGCTGACGCTTTCTAGCGGGTCCTGCACCGGCGGCAGGGGCAGCGGGCTTGCCCCTGCGCTGCCCCTGCCGCCGGCTAGCGCACGACTTCTATCCAGCCATTGAGCGAGGCAGCCGGGCACTTGCCTGGCCGGCGCAACACGTAGTAGTAAACGCCCGCCGCCAGGCCGTCAGCGGCCCATCGGTTGTTGTAGGCGGGCGTTTCATATACCAGCCGGCCCCATCGATTGTAAAACGAGGCATGGGTGTTGTCGGCCAAATTCGGAATCACCCACTCGTCGTTGAGCTGGTCACCGTTGGGAGTGATGATATTCGGCGGGATACTGGGGCGTAGCTCATTTGCTGTGACAGTGCTGGCCAACTGGTAGTCGCAGCCGGTCAGCGTCCTGACCGTGAGCGAGTAGGTGCCCGGGGCAGTGATGAGCAGGCTGTCGGCCGTCGAGCCTGTGCTCCAGGTCAGGGTACTGCCGCGGGGTACGCCGGCGACCCGTAACAGCCGGCCGTCCCAACAGGCAGCCGGGCTGGCTACCACGCGCAGCTCTGCCGGGGGCGCCCCATTGGTGCAGGGCGCTGGCACGGTCAGGCGGGCTACGAAGCCGTCGCTTAGGGCCGATGTCAGAGTCGTCGGGTCGTTTCCCAGGCGGGCCTGGTTGCTGAGTGTGCCGCTGACGAGCAGCTGCTGATTGGACAATGCCTGCACCGACCCGGCAAAGTCATCCCCCGCGAAGGGGTACGTGTTGCGCACCGTGCCGCCGTCGCCCCCGGCCAGGGTGACCCAGTTCCAGCGGCCCGTTGTGCCAGCCAACTCGCCCACAAAAATATCCGGTCCTTCCTGGCTCACGCTGGGAACGGGGGGCAAAGTGCCGAACCGGCCCGGCCCCGAGTAGCTGGCTGAGACGACGACGTTGCCAGCGGGGGTAGCGCACAGCCCGCCGGGACCCGTCGGGCGGCTGGTGCCGGCCCCGGCGGCAGCCCACAGCCACTGTCCTTGGCCGGCCGTGAGGCACGCCACAAACGTGCTGGTTGAGCCAGGGCCGTCGGGTAAAGCTATGGCTCCCACCTGAGCGGTTCCCTGGTAGCGCCCGCTCACGGCCAGATTGCCGTTGGGCAGCGCAATGAGATGCTGGGCTTCGGCCCAACTGGCTTGCTGTATCGCCTGCATCCAGCGCCACGTGCCACTTTCAGGGTTGAGGCGACCTACGAACGCCTGCCGCCCGGTCGTACCCGTCTGCGGCGGCAGACCACTGAGCGTATAGGGTGCCTGCAGAGCGCCGGCCAGCGCAATGTCGCCGTCCGGCAGCGCCACCACGCCCGAGGCGGCGTCGGAGCCGGCCCCACCCGCGCTGAAGGCCTGCAGCCACTGCCCGGTCGTTAAGTCCAGACGGGCTACGAACAAATTCCAGTTTTGCACCAGCGAGCCAGGGGGCAACGAGCTAAGGGGTGACAGGCTGCCAAGTTGCATCGTTCCGCTAAAGGTGCCGACCACCACGGCTTCGCCGGTGGCACGCAAGGTCAGGCCGCCGGGCCGCACCAGGCTGTAGCCTGCATAGGGAGTGGTGAGGCGGGCCAACCAGCGCCATTGGCCGGTAGCGCCATCGAGGCGTGCCACAAAGCCTTCATACGCCGCATTGACGACGCCCGAGCTGAACGGTCCGAACTGGGCCCCTCCTGCCAGCGTGCCCGCTATCAGCACATCCCCATCGGGCAGTATGGTTACCATGGTGGCACCTGCCCCAAGCGTACTGGTAATGTCGGCCACCCAGCGCCAGCTGCGGCCGTCAGCTGCCAGCCGGGCCACGAAGCCATTGTTGTAGGTGGTGGCCGATGTCCAGGAGGCTGCCGGCTGTAACTGCATCGAGCTGATGTAGCTGCCGATTACAACCATATCCTGGTTGGCGGTGACAGCCGAGGCAATGATACCCGTGTGCTGCACTCCCCGCGTACGAGCCAGCAGCTCCCAGCTCTGCGCTGCGGCGCGATGTCCCATCAGCAGCCAACAGCACAGGATAAGGAACGCCAGGCCGTACCTGAGGGAGCGGCTGATTCTGTAATGAACAGGGATTGCCATCGGGGAATATATAGTTGCTTAGAGTAACAGAAGCACCTGTTTCACGAGCGGCAGCCAGACGTCGCCAGACGAGGACTTACTCGACCAGAAGGCGGGCCGTTCGAGCTGGCTGGCCGGGCACGGTGGCTTGCAGCAAATACAGACCGGGCGTCAGGCCTGCCAGCGACAAGCGCGCGCCGCCGCCGGTGCGCACCAGCCGGCCTTGGGCATCGAGCAGGCGCAGCAGGGTATTGGGTCCCAGCCCGGGGAGGGCAACCATGTCGCGGGCCGGGTTGGGGACCAGAACCAACGAGCCGGCAGCTCCGCGGGCCCCACGCGCCGACAGCGGACCGGAACCACTTGTGACCACCACGGGCACGGAGGTGCTGTAGGGCTGGCCATTGCCGAGCTGGCCCTGCTCATTATCGCCCCACACCCAGAGCGTGCCGTTGGTGCGGATGCCCACGGTGTGGGTCGTACCGGTGCTAACCTGCTGCCAGCTCGTGGCCGTGCCGATTTGCACGGGGGCATAGCGGCTGTCGGAGGTCCCGTCGCCGAGCTGGTTGCCGGAGTTGGCACCCCAGCCCCAGAGGGTGCCGTCGGTGCGCAGGGCCAGCGTGTGAAGTGCAGCGGCAGTCACGCTGCGCCACCCGGCGGCCGGGCCTACCTGTATTGGCGTCGGGCGGGAAGTGGTGTTGCCATCGCCCACCTGGCCGAAAGAGCTGTCACCCCAGCCCCATAGCGTGCCGTCGGTGCGCACAGCAGAACCGTGCCGCTCACCGAAAACAACTTCCTGCCAGGTTGTAGCCGTACCAAGCTGCACCGGCGCAAGCTGGTCGGTGGTCGTGCCGTCGCCGAGCCAGCCACCGAAGTTCCTTGCCCCACACCCAGAGCGTGCCGTCGGTGCGCACGCCCGCCGCGCGCCCGCCGTCCATGGCTATCCATCGCCAGTTCGTGTCGGTGCCGATCTGAGTCGGGATGGGACGATACGAGCCGGACAATGTGCCAAAGCCAGTAACGCCCGAGCCCCAGGCCCAGAGCGTGCCGTCGGTACGCACCGCAAGCGTCCAGGAGTTGGCCGTAACCACGCGCTGCCAGTTCGTGGCCGTGCCAATTTGCACTGGAGCCAGGCGGGTGGTGGTGGTGCCGTCGCCGAGCTGGCTGCCGGCGTTGTCGCCCCAGGCCCACAGCGTGCCGTCGGCACGCACCGCGAGGGTATGGTTGAAGCCGGCCGCCACGCTGCGCCAGTCCGTGGCCGTGCCAATCTGGATCGGCACATTGCGCGCGGTGGTGGTGCCGTCGCCGAGCTGGCCGAACGCATTTTCACCCCAGGCCCACAGCGTGCCGTTGGTGCGCACCGCCACCGTGTGGGTGTTGCCCACGGCTGCCTGCTGCCAGTTCGTGTCCGTGCCGAGCTGTTCGGGCTGCCGCACCCGGGCCGTGGCCAGAGTCAGGCTGCCCACCTGGCCGCTGCCGTTGCTGCCCCAGGCCCAAAGCGACTCGTCGGTACGGGTAGCGACGGTGTGGGTGCTGCCCCCGGCAATCTCCCGCCAGGTGGCCAGGGTGCCCACCTGCACCGGCGTCAGCCGGTTGCTCGTGGTGCCGTCGCCGAGCTGGCCGTTGGCGTTATCGCCCCAGGCCCACAGGGTGCCGTCGGTACGCACCGCAAGTGTGTGGTTGGTACCGGCGGCCACGCGTTGCCAGTTCGTAGCCGTACCAATTTGAGTAGGGGTATTCTGGTTGGTGGGGGTACCGTCGCCGAGCTGACCCCGGAAATTGCTGCCCCAGGCCCAGAGCGTACCGTCGGTGCGCACGGCCACGGTATGAAAGCCCCCTACTGCGACGCTTTGCCAGTTTGTAGCCGTGCCCACCTGGACCGGGGTATTCCGGGAAGTCTGGGTGCCGGAGCCGAGCTGGCCCTGGAAGTTGTCACCCCAGGCCCACAGGGTGCCGTCGGTGCGCAGGCCCACCGAGAAAAAGGCGCCTGCGGCCACATTGCTCCACGTGGTGGCCGTTCCAATTTGCTGAGGCAATGCCCGGTCGGTGACCGTGCCGTCGCCAAGCTGGCCCCGGGAGTTCTCTCCCCAGGCCCAGAGCGTACCGTCGGAGCGCACAGCTACCGTATGCCTGACCCCAACGGCCACCCGCCGCCAGGTATCTGTGCCGACTCGGGTCGGCGTAAGGCGGTTGTTACCGGGGCCGTGGCCGAGCTCGCCGGCCGAGTTGTACCCCCAGGTCCAGAGTGTGCCATCCGTCCGGATAGCCGCCGTGTGGCCGGTTTGGCTGGCTGCTACCCGCTCCCAGGTGTTGGCCGTGCCGATTTGCACCGGAATCGGTTGGTTCACGCGGGTGCCATCACCGAGCTGGCCCACGAAGTTGCTGCCAGAGGCCCACAGCGTGCCGTCGGGGCGAATGGAAACTGAATACTCTCCCCCGGCCGCCAAACGCTGGCCGTGGGCCGTGCCCAGGTTTATGCCCAGCAGGCAGATCCACATCAGGAGTTGGTGGAGAAGACCGGGGGAACCGGCCTGGGATAAGGAGGTAAAACGTACCATGAGCAGGATAAAAAAGAACGTAGATATAACGTTAATGTGCACTGCAATATAAGGCCCGGGTGTTTACGCGGGCTCAGCTGGTTGTTTCGGCCTCAATAAAGGAAGAACTTGCGCAATACCCCGTCCCTATGGCCACGGTGGGGTACCTTCATTCGGTCGGTATTGACTGGGACGGCAAGGGTCTGCTGATCAAGATGGAGGGCGACTCTATCTTGGACCTGTATCAAGCCAAGAGTCTGTCAGGTTTGTGTCTGCAATAAGGCTCGTTTCACCAAACGGACTTTCTGGATAAGTGATTTCGCAATGCCGTGAACCCATTGCTTTACCGCGAAATGTGTATTTAGAAGCCAGGGAGCGCGGTTTAAGGCTCGGTGTATCGGTGCTGTGAGCCCCTCGTGAGCCCTTTCGCGCTTGCCCCGTCGGCAGGTGACTTATCGGGCATCGGGTTCGGGCGCCAAGCGGTAGCTGGTGCTGCGCCCACCGGCGCCTTCGTGCACCAGCACGCCCTGGGCCACCAGGTCGGCGATGTCGCGGCCGGCCGTGTCTTGGGAGCAGTGGGCCATGCGCGCCCATTTGGCCGTGGTGAACTTGCCCTCGAAGCCGTCGAGCAGCCGCGTGAGCAGCTGCCGTTGCCGGGCCGTGAACGCCGCGTCCCGGTGCTGCTCCCAGAAGCGGGCCTTGGCCAGCACTTGCCCCAGCGTTTGCTCGGCGGCTTGCAGGGCCCGGCCCAGGCAGCCTAAGAACCAGTCCAGCCAGGGCGTCACGTCCAAGGGCCCGCGCTGGCTGGTTTCGAGCAGGTCGTAATACGCTTGGCGCTCGGCCTGGATTTGCGCCGACATGCTGTAGCAGCGCTGGCCCGTGCCGTCGGCGCGGGCCAGCTGCAAATCGGCGATGGCCCGCGCGATGCGGCCGTTGCCGTCGTCGAAGGGGTGAATCGTCACAAACCAGAAATGGGCCAGCCCTGCTTTGAGTACGGGGTCCAGGCCCTGGTCGGCGTTGAACCAGGCCAGGAACTGCTGCATCTGCGCGTCGAGCTCTGCGGCGGCGGGCGCGTCGTAATGCACCCGTTCGCGGCCCAGCGGCCCGGACACGACCTGCATGGGCCCGGTGCGCCACGCGCCCACCTGCAGCGGGTACAGCCCGCTGTAGCCTGTGGGAAACAAGGCCGCGTGCCAGCCGAACAGGCGGTTCGCGGTCAGCGGCGCGGCGGCCTGCTGGGTGGCGTCGAGCAGCATGGCCACCACGCCCTCCACCCGCCGGTCGGCGGGGGGCAGCGCGGCCTGTTCGAGCCCCAGGCGCCAGGCGATGGAGGAACGCACCGAGGCCGGGGGCAGCAGTTCGCCCTCGATTTCGCTCGACTTGAGCACGTCGAGCGTGAGCGTACGCAGCGTGGCTTCGGCCCGTAGGCCCACACCCAAGGCCTCGAGCCGCCCCAGCAGCCGCCCCTGCTGGTGACGTACGGTGCCTAGCAGCGCCTCCAGGACCGCCGGGTCCCACGTAAAGGCCGGCCAGTCCGGACGTTGATGAATATAAGGCGCTATTCTCCGCATAATCTGCGGTGAATATACCCACTATTCTCCGCATGTCCCTGTCCCTGCGCCTTGTTCACGCGGCGTCGGTGGTCACGGGACTGGGCAAGGGCTGGGCGTGCAGGGCCACGCCGCGGTGGTGCAAGTACTTATAGAAGGTGGCCTTGCAGATGCGCAGGCTGCGGGCCATGTCGTCGATGCTTAGCTCCCGGGCTTTGTAGAGCAGTTCGGCCGCGCGGGCCGTGCGCTGGGCTTCTACCGAAAGGCCCGGCTTGCGCCCGCCGACTCGACCCCGGGCACGGGCCGCAGCCAGCCCGGCAAGGGTGCGCTCGCGAATCAGCTCGCGCTCAAACTCGGCGAGCGAGGCAAACAGGTTGAGTACGAGCCGGCCTTGGGCTGACGACGTGTTAATGGCGTCGGTCAGGGAAATCAAGCCGATGTCGCGGCGCTGCAGGTCCGCGACCAGGTCGAGCAGGTGCTTAAGCGAGCGACCCAGCCGGTCGAGCTTGTAGATGTAGACCGTATCGCCCGGGCGCACTTGCAGCAAGAGCTTATCGAGTTCGACCCGGGCGGCCAAGGCGCCGGAGGCTTTTTCCTGGTAGATAAGCTCGCAGCCGGCCTGGGTCAGGGCGTCGAGCTGCAATTCTAAATTCTGGTCGCGGGTGGAGACGCGGGCGTAGCCAATCTTCATACAGGGGAGTTTACGAAACTTATCAGCTAACGCAGTTTCGTAAACTTTGATTGGCAGACGAGTTTCTTAAACTCGGCATAGGCATCAAATGGCCGTTCCAAGCTTTGGTGCAACTTGCAGGGCGGTTAGTTTAGCGGTTCAGTTTAAGGTGCGTTATTCCTCCTCGTCTGGCTCATTCACTTGTTCCAGTACCTGAAGCACGCGCACTCCTTTGGCAGGGTCCAAGGCCACTTCCACCTCCACGAAGATGTCTGAATCCGGCACGCCCAAGCGCGTGTAAAACACAAATTCCCCGCGCTGGCGGCGCAGATAGGCCGTGCGAGAGAGAGCTAATTCGGGCAGGGGGACAAAGCCTTGAATCACCGGGTGGTTCCGAAAGAGGGCTTTAGAGAGCGTGGCGTTGGCATACGGCTGGCCGGCTCGGGTAATGACCAGCTGGCTGTGGTAATTGTGCGCGAAGAGCCGCTCGGGCGAGGTATCGCCCTCGACGGGGCTGAGCAACACCGCACTGTCGTTCAAACAGGTGGTAACCACACGCACGCGGTAGCGGTCAGGGCCGGGCAAGAGGGTATCGCGTTGGTCTATCTCGGGGTCAACAGGCCAGTAGGTGGTGGATGGACTGGGCGCAGGCGGTAGTGCTCCGGCCGGTGCTTCCGACGCTGCAGGGTCCGGCGACGCGCAGCGGGCGCACCCCAGCACCACCAGTAAAAACAGGACGGCTTGTTTCATGTCGCAAGAAACTGACTCTTTTTTACCGTTCAGCGAAAGGGTCGTGGCTGTTGCAGAACTCGGTTTAAGCGATTCCGTTTCTGCTTCGCGGCTGGGCGATTACCAGGGTCTGCGCTCCGGTGCTCCGACTTAGCCGCACAGCGCGCTTAGTAGCCGCTCGTCGTGGCTGAGGCAGGGCTACGGCTAGGCTCAGTTGCTGCTGGGGTCGATGTTTAAGCAGCTTTTTGAGGTTGTAGGCCACGGCCGTAACCAGCATGGTTTTGTGGGCCCCTGCCAGGCCGCGCACGTTCATTCGCCGCAGGCCGTAGTGGGGTAGCAGGTTGCCGAAGACAGGCTCGACGGTGCCCTGGCGCACGCGCCGCATGCGCTGGCCGCGTGGAGTTTGCTGCCGCTGCCACGCCCGGCGGTAGGCCGCATCATAGATCGTGCGGTTGATTTGCTTGCGCTTAGCCCGCGGGGCGCAGAGGGGCTTGCGCAGGCACTGCTGGCAGTCGCGGCATACAGCCCAGTAGATTTTGTGCCAGGCCCCGTCCTGATTTGTGTCGTATTTCTGAAACGGCAGCGTCTTGCCTTCGGCGCAAGTAAAAGCGTCGGTTGTCGGGTCGTAGGTAAAGCCCTCGAGGGCCGGCTTGTACTGGCCGAAGACGGGGATCCAGGCGGTGATGTGGTCGGCTTCGAGCCGGGCATAATTCGGTCCGTTCGCGTAGCCAGCATCGGCCAGCAAGTCGTGCAGAGGTAGCTCGTTGGCGCGCAAGCGCTGCTGCAGGCCCGTGAGCAGGCGCGGCAAGTGCAGGCTGTCGCGCTGGTCAGCCAAGTCGGCTTGCACGTGGCTGATGACGCCATAGGCGGTGTCGACGGCAAGGCTGCAGAGGTAGTTTAAGGCCCGGGCCTTGCCGGGTTTGACGGAGATGCGCGCATCGGGGTCGGTGGGCGAGTAGTGCGTCTTGTTGCTCAGCAGGCGCGCCTGTTCGTGCCGCGCGCCCAGCGCCCCAGTCTGCGCGCCCTGCCGCCGGCGCTGGCCTGTGGCCAGCTGGCGCAGCTGATGCGCCGGAGCCGACAGCACCGAGCCCGCGGCGGGCGTCTGCTCGCGGCCGCCCAGGTGGGGGCCGCTCGGCCCGGCGGCCTGTTTCTCCAAGACGGCTTCGAGCGACGCATTCGCCTTAACAGGAGCCGAGTCGACAGCCTGGGTGTCACCGGCGACCAATCCCCGGGCCACGCACTGGGCAAAGACGTGGTCAAACAGACGCTCAAACACCGCGGCTGGAAACAGCTGGCGGGTCCGGCTGATGGTCGAGTGCCAGGGCAGCTCTTCGTCCACCTCGTAGCCTAAAAACAAGAGAATATCGAGCCGCAGGGCGCAATGCTCGACCAGGCGGCGGTCGCTGACCAGGTTTTCCAACCGACCTACGAGCACGAGCTTGAAGAACACGACCGGGTCGAGCGAGGGCTGGCCCGTGTGGCTGTAGACCGCCCGGGTCTCTTCGTAGAGAAATGACCAGTCGATCAGCTCGGCCAGGCGCCGGTACAGATTGTGGGGTCGCACCCGCTCACTGAGCCGAAAGCGAACAACCTCTTTGTCGAGAAACAGCTTTTTGCCTTGCATCTTCTCTCTACGAATCGAGTTCTGCAACAGCCACGACCGTGGCCGTTGCAGAACGCCCTAATTGGTTTCGAAACAAGGTAGGCAAGCAATGATGCGCGGGTAAAAGACCCGTTTGCGCCTTTTTGCAGCACTGGCAGGCTTATCGAGCCTTCACTTGGCGCGGCCGACTTGGGTTCTGCAACAGCCACGGTCCTACTACCTGTCCGACCTCGTGAAGGCGTAGCTCCGCTTGGGCGACGTGACAGGGGCGACCCGCACCGCGCAGCTCATTGACCGGCCCGAGGAACAAGGGCCCGCGTTACTGCTCATAGCCGACGCCATGCCGCACTAGTCATTGACTCATCACTGACCAGTCAGTGATGAGTCAATGACTAGTGCGGCAGTAGTTAAAGAGGCGTTAGCGTGGTTTCTGACTAGTCACGACCTCAATGGAAAACACCGGCGTTTTTTTGGCATAAAGCAAGCAGCCCAACAGGTTAGCAAGTCGGAGCAGACCATCCGGCGACCAGTCAAGCAGCATGTTAAGACTGGTCATGTCCAGGTCGATCAGCCCCCCAAGGGCAACACGTATCTATCTCCTTAGCGCGGATTATCTGGGTTGCTCTTTTGTTTTTTGAACACAGCAGCAGAGGCTATGAGCAAGGCCGCGCCCCCAATGCACAGCGGCGACCCCAACCTCGCCAAGGGGTCGTTGCTGCCAGAATAGTAGCCCATCATAAGGGCTCCGGACAAGGCCATGAGTATGCTCAAGGTAGCAAAGAAGAAGAAGAGGGACGGGGTTTTCATGGGGATTCGCAGTTGATGGTATCGTGGAAGAAAAAAGGTGCCGAGGCCGTGGGTTACTTCTGGCAAATCGGGCAGTTGAATTGGGATGGTCCAGTAAAAAAATGGACAGTAAGCTAAGGTAGGTTGGATTTCAATTCCTGTTCAAATTGATGAGGCGAGCGGTAGCCGAGGGCGGAGTGGCGGCGGTCGAGGTTGAAGCACGTATCGAGGCAATGGGCTACTTCCAGGCGGGCTACTTCGAGCGAGGCGAAAACGGAGCCGAGCCAGCAGGGGCAGCAGAGAAGGAGCAGGTGTTTCAATTCAAAAATGGTTTTAAAGAACAGCGATAAAGCACCAAGCGGAACCTAAGCCGGCAAGGAAGCGGCTCCCTGCTTGGCCCCACAAAGCTGCCACTCGTCCGGAGGCCGCGCCGCACACTTTTACACGAGTGCGGCAAAACACCCGTTGGCCGCCGTCGCAGCCACGCTGATGTGGGGTTCGCGAGCAAACAGCCGCCGCCAATCGGCACAAGTTGGGGACTGTACCATCTGCGCTGCCAGCTACCACAGCCGTAGCACCGTATCGGGTTGCCTACCTTCGGGTGCGAGGCTAGTTACACGGGTGCGGCGAAACGGGCACCGGGCGAGGCGGCAGCAGGGCGCCGGCGGGGCTCAGCACCAGGGCGGTGGTTTTGCTGCTGCCACGCCGGACCACGTTTTTCCGCGCTCATGGAAAAACGTGGTCCGGGGCCAGGGCTATTGGACTAGTTTTGACTGCTTACTTTGGGGCTGCGCCTTTTTCAGGGGCAGTATTCGCAGCGTCCTGCTCATCGGCTTTCCTCCTTTTTTATGCAACACTATTTCCGCGCCAAGCCCTATTACTGGTTTTTTCAACTGCTGGGCTGGGAGGCGTTCTGGGGTACGCAGGTGCATGTGGCCTTCATGCTGAAAAAGTACCAGCCAGGTACGCTGAATTGGCTCAACATGACGGTCTTGTTTGGGCTGCTGCTCACCCATGGCTACCGGGCGCTGCTGCTGCGCTTCGGGGTGCTGCGCCTGCCGCTGGTTTGGCAGGCGGTGGTGGCGATGCTGGGCCTGCTGGGCCTCTCACTGAGTATGCAACTGCTGCTGCCTGCTGCTTTCACGCTGCTGGCCGGCAAATGGCAGTGGCCTTACACGAGCGGCGTAGCAGGCTTCGTGTTTGGGGTGATAGACATCGGGCGCTACCTGATTGTGTGGGTGCTGGCCTACCATTTTTTCGTAGCGGGCGAGTGGCTGGCGCAGGCCCAGGCCCAGGAGCTGCACGCTGCTGCCGCACGCCGCCAGGCCGAGTTGGATTTGCTGCGGTCTCAAATCAACCCCCACTTTCTGTTCAATGCCCTGAACTCGGTGCGCGCCCTGACCCTGAGTGACCCCCACCGCGCCCGCACCGCCGTCACGCAGCTCGCCGATTTGCTGCGCTACACCCTGAACTATGAGCAGCGCCAACTCATCCCGCTGGGCGAGGAGCTGGCCGCCGTGCAGGACTACCTGGCCCTGGAGCAAACCCGCTTCGGCCCCGAACGCCTGCGCCTCGACCTGCAAGTGCCGGAGGCCCTGTTGGCCTGGCCCGTGCCGCCTGCCGCCCTGCTTACGCTCATCGAAAACGCCGTTAAGCACGGCATCAGCGCCACGCCGGGCGGCGGCTTGCTGCGCCTCTTGGCGCAGGCCGCGCCCGCCGAGCCGAACAACAACGCCCCCGCCACCGAGTGCCTGCACCTGGAAGTCAGTCAGCCCGGCCACCTGCCTGACCCAGCGGCCGTGCTGCCTGCCCGCCTGTCCGGCCAAACCGGCGGCCTGGGGTTGATGAATACCCGTCAGCGCCTGCTGGCCCTCTATGGTGACGGCGCCCGCCTCACGCTACGGGAGCAGCCGGTGGGCACGGTGGTGGCCCGGCTGGACGTGCCGGCAGCGGTGCTGGGTTAAAACTCATAGCTATAATAGTGAGGTAGTTGAAGTCGCCCTGCGCGTGCTGCCCCTCCTCTTCTCTGTGGTCGGGGGCGGGGCAGCACGCGCAGGGCGACGATCAAGACCGCTAAAATTTTATACTCCCATGTCCACCTCTTCTCCCCTCATCCGCGCCCTTCTCGTCGAAGACGAATACCTGGCTCGTCAGGAAATGCGCTACTTGCTCAAAGAAGCCCACCCCGACGTGGCCATCATCGGCGAGGCGGCCGATGCCGACACCGCGCGTCGCCTCATCCGGGAGCTACGGCCCGACTTGCTGCTGCTCGATATTTCCCTGCCCGGCGAAACCGGCTTTGAGTTGCTGGAAAGTCTTGACGAGGTGCCACACGTGGTGTTCGTAACCGCCTATGACCAGTATGCCACCCGTGCCTTTCAGGTGTCGGCCCTGGACTACGTGCTCAAGCCCGTGCACCCGGAGCGGCTGGCCCAGGCCCTGCGCCGGGTGCGGCAGACCCTGCTGCCGCCCGTTTTGCCGCCTGCCGCTGCTGTTCATCCGATAGAAGACAATACTGCCGCTGGCGCGCCCGCGCCACCCGCGCCGCCGCTCACGCCCCAGAGTCAGGTGTTCATCAAAGATGGCGAAGCCTGCCATTTTGTGCGGCTGGCCGATATTGATATGTTCGAAGCCGTAGGCAACTACGTGCGGGTGTACTTCGGGTCGCAGTCGCCGCTACACCACAAGTCGTTGCAGCAGCTGGAAGACAAGCTTCCGCCCAATCTGTTTTTCCGCGTCAACCGCCAGCAAATCCTCAACCTGACCATCATTGAGCGAGTCCATGCCTACTACAAAGGCGGCCTGCTGCTGGAAGTGCGCGGCGGCCGGCGCATCGATGTCTCAACCCGGCAGGCCGTACGATTTAAGGAGCTGCTGAGCTTGTAAGGCCGGCAGTTTTGAGCAGTGGCACTTGTTTAGGAAAACGGTGGTGGTGGTTGCAGAACCCCATAGGCATCAGCAAAACAGCGGCAGTTCGTTGCTCACCGCGCCCAAGAAAGCCCGTTTGGGCGTTTTTTTCAGTGAGGATGGCTCGTTGAAAATGCGCCTGCACGACAAGAACGGGGTTCTGCAACAGCCACGGTGGTAAGAGGAACATGATGGGTTCAGCTATTATTGGTTAGTGGGCTCGCTGTAATGCATCGTAAGCAAAGGCGATACAGGAATCATCGTTCCTCTTTCTTCCCCCACACCATGATTCTTTTCGCGTTACCCCTCTTCGAAGACAAGCGTCCCCGTTCGCGGCAGTACCACCGGCGGGCGAACCGTCTGGCCGTGGTTCTCTTCTCTGTCACCCTGCTAGTGGGCTTCGCCATTAAGTACGGGGCCTAGCCAACACGCAGGGCGTTTGAATAGCCGTTCAGAAGTAGGAGCGGTTGCAAAGCCCATCTCCTCTCGCCTACGTCTCCACCCGTGAGGGCGGAAAGCGGGAAGCAAGAAATCGACCCAAGTGGTGCCTCAAGATGGCCCTTTCGCCACCCTCCTTCCCGGTTGAGAAACGGCTGCTCCCATGGGAGCGCCCGCCACGAAGGTCCGCTGCTCCTTGTGCCGGTGGCCTTTATCCCTTACTTTGCCCCCCTCACTGCCCTGTTTGCTGCTTGTATGGAAATTGCCCCCGCCTCCGGCGGCGCCACCCGGGGTGCCGGTGCGGCCACCGATGCCGTTCCGCCCGCCCTGCTGCCTGGCCACGCCCGCCCCGCGGCGTGCCTGAACTGCGACACGCCCCTCACCGGTAAGTTTTGCGCGGACTGCGGGCAGCCCGCCGCCACGCACCGCCTCACGATGGGGCATTTGCTGCACGAGATACCGCACGCCGTCTGGCACGTCGACAAAGGCATTGTGTTCACCCTGCACGCGCTGCTGCTACGGCCGGGGGCCACCGTGCTGGGGTATTTGGGGGGGCAGCGGGCGCGGTACTTCGCGCCGGTTTCGCTGCTGTTGCTCGTGACGGGCGTGACCAGTTTCGTGGCCGTGAAAACGGGGATGAGCCAACAGGCGAGCACCCTGAACGGCGACGCTTCGGCCGCGCTGCGCGCCGCCCAGGCGCAGGGCCTCGAGTCCATGTTTCTTTACATGAGCTGGATTTACGTGGCCGTGTCGCCGCTCATTGCCTGGGTGGCGCGCCGGACGCTGCGCCGGGCGCGCTTGAACCTAGCCGAAGCCCTGGTGGCCGTGTGCTACCTCACGGCCGCCAGCAACCTGCTCACGCTGTTGCTGACGCCGTTGTATTACGGTATTGATTCGGCCACCTTCTACTTCTGGGTGACGACGGGTTCGTCGCTGCCGCTGCTGGCCTACCAGGGCTGGGCCTACGGGCAGTTGCTGCTGCACACCTCCCTAGGCCGTTGGGGTCGCTGGTGGCGGGGGCTGCTCACGGCGGTGGCCGCGTACGGGCTGGTGATGCTCGGATGCCTGGTCCTCGCGTTCGCGCTGAACTGGGGCAGTTTCAAGGCGGCCGGTGAGAAAGAGTTAAAAGAGCGGCGGGCCCAGCAGCCACACGCCGCGCCGGCGGCGCCACCGCGGCCTTAAATCGTTCCGCTCGGCCATGGCTCCTTAGCCGTCCGCAACATCCGCCGCACGCAGGCTTTGTTTAGAAAGGCTGCGGCCAGCGCGGTAATACGAACGTTGCATTTAATTGTCGTGCCGTAAATGCGCTTCGTTTGGGGGAAGGAGCGTTGGATGGAGACCCCGAGTCCCGGAACCTTGTCCCCAGAAGCTGGTTGCCGTGGCCGGGTAACTGATGCCGTTACCTAAAATTCAACCAGCCTCCCACCACCAGCTGCTGGCGGAGGTAACTTGGAGCCCTGCACGCCCTGTACACCGACGACTTCATCGCCTACGACGTCGGCAACAACTGGCTGTACGGGGAGTGGGCCGCCGAGCAGACCGAATAATCGTGCGCACCCGCTGCGAGTTGCGGCTGGGCTTTGTGCACCGCTCCCACGTCCGGCGCGTGCCGCTCGACAAAAGGGAGAAACAAGCTAAGTTTGCTACTCCACCCGACCACTCAGTCAACGCTTAACAGGTACGATTATGGGATTTTCCAACCGATTTAAGCCTCAACTACGGGCTGAGGAGCTAGTCAGTGCCACACAGGCGGCTAAGTCCTCCAGCAAAGACTACGCTAAAATGACACGGGAAGAATTAAGGGTAGAAGAGAAAAAAATGAACGCGCAAAAAATCATCACGGCGCTGGTCATTGGGGGGATGGTTGGCCTCGCTCTTTGGTCGGCGACCCATCATAAAGGGGGGGCCACGTTTCTGCTGCTGCTTTTTGCTTGGTGGATTGCTCACAAAAACTCCCAAAACCTAAAGAGCCTTCAAGCGGAAATAAGCCACAGGGATACGGTTGGTTAAGCAGGGTGCTGTAGCCCGATTTCGGTCGACATGTTGAGCCTAATCGTGGAAGCCTCGAACCCATGAGTAGCGCTGGCCGGTACCCCAGACAAAGAACCAAGCAGGCTGGGAGAGTTCAATAAGACGGTCCGAACAAAGAAACAAGGATGCCGCCACTACTTCAGGTGTCGTACCTCCTGCAATAAGTCTAAGGCCGGTTGCAGCACGGCGCTGTCGGCTGGTTGTAAGAAGCGCATACCCGTGCCCTCCTGTTCCATCCTCTGAGCCAGAGGCTCTAAGGTCGGGTCCGGAGACAGTGGCCCCTGCAGGTTGAGCAGTTCGCCGACCAGGCTGAATCCTGTGGTGGAGCCCTGCTTAACCCAGAGCTTCTCGTAGTGGACTTCGGACGTAAAATCCGGGCACAGGGTGGTGAAGTGCCCGACCGGCGCGGCTAAGCGTTGGGCCAGCGACCGGCTGACAAACGTGCTGCTATCCACCTTTCCCGACCGCCGGTAGGCGTAGGCTGTGAACTGGTCCGCTCCTCGCTGCACCACACGCAGGCAACGGGCGTTATCGGGGTGGCCGCCGGTCGCGCTCAGGTAGAGCAACGTATAGGGGGCGCCCACGTGCCGGGCAAAGTCCTGCACCGCAGTATAGGCCGCAGTGGTATCGGCCGCAGCGTAGGTGGCCGGCTCCTGTACCTGCAACATGCGGCACGTGGACGAGGCTGGGGCGGATATGCGCGGGGCGGTACATGCCCCGAGGGCGGCAAGTAAAGACAAGTAGGCGCGCATAAGCCGTAAGATACACAGCTAGCTCTGCTTCATCTACATGACTCCCTGTTCAGGAAAACGGTAGAATGCTGAATGCGCTCCGCGTGTGGAACGGGCCACGGGGGACGGGGGTGACGTGGGGCCGAACCGATACGCATCGGGGGGCGAGCCTTCACTTGCTCGCTTCGGATGCGGGCCATGACGCTGGCAACGGATTGGTCGCATTCGGCTTCCGAAGCGAATATGGCGTGTTGAAACGGTGGGAGAAAACCCGCGCTGGCGACCAGCCCCTTTTCAAGGCTACCGGCCGGAAGACGCTTTCTGGTTGACGTTGCCATTACTTAGGATGCCCGGGCCACGAACGGGCCGTGATGAGGCTGTTGCTGATTTACGTAATAGATCCGAACCTCAGGAGCGAAAGAACGGATGAATTGGAAGCGTAATTGCACCCGTTTGGACTTCCGAACAGCTACTATCAGCTGTTGCCTAAACGTTCTTGCTCCTCTCGTACCAACTGCTGCAACGCTTCTTCCGACGGCAGGTTCATCTGGTATTTGCTCACAAACAGTTGCTCGGCCATGCCCGTGGTCGCATAGCGCACGAGCGTGTCGTTCTTCTGGGCGCACAGAATGAGTCCCACCGGCGGATTGTCGCCTTCGGTCATCTCCTGCTCCCGGTAATAGTTCAGGTACACGTTCATCTGCCCCGCATCGGCATGGCTGAATGCCCCGATCTTCAAGTCCACCAGCACGTGGCACTTCAGAATGCGGTGGTAAAAGACCAGGTCAATGAAGTAGTGCGCGTTGTCGAAGGTGATGCGCTTTTGACGGGCCTCAAAACAGAAGCCCCGCCCCAGCTCCACTAGAAACGTCTGCAAGTGCGCAATAATCGCCGCCTCCAAGTCGCTCTCGCTGTAGCTGGCCCGTTCCTCCAGCCCTAAAAATTCCAACACGTAGGGGTTTTTCACCACATCGGCCACCGACAGCGGCTGCGTGCCGGCGTGGCCGGCCAGCACCGCCGCCTTATCGGTCGAGAGCCCCGTGCGCTCGTACAGCGCCGACTCAATGGCGCGCTTCAGCTCCCGCACCGACCAGCTGTTTTTCACCGCCTGCACCTCGTAAAACGCCCGCTGCACCGGCCGGTCCAGGGCCAGCAACTCCAGAAAGTGCGAGAAGCTCAGCCGGTTCAGCAGCAACTCCGGTGCCAGACCCGGCAGGGCGTGCGGGCCGCTGAACAGGGCCGACGCGGCTGTTGGGAAAGGCTTGGATACATCCAATAGACCAGCTTGTTGCAATTCTGCAGACACGGTCTGCAAAATCAGCGGGTAGGCCCGGTAAAACTCGCGGCACTGGTAAAGTCGCCGTTCTGCGAGCCCTTTGACGCCGTGCAACTGCCGCGCCAGCTCCGACACAGCCGCTCACCGTACTCGGCCCGGTCGCTGCCGCCTTGTTCGTACTCGGCAATGTGCCAGCCGATAAGCCAGTTGCGCACCGTCAACCAATAGTTTACCTGTTGGGCAGCCGCCCGCTGCGTTTGCGCGTGCAGCTGCCCAATCTGTTCCGCCAGCAGCGAAAGCGTGCGTTCTTCCATCGGGACCAAGTTACGCTTGTCCAGTGAGTCGGCCGCAAGGCCGGCGTCTACAAAAAAGCGGATTATCAAGCGAAAAGTTGCCCCTGGCTATTGTTCACTTAAAGGGTGATTCGATCAAAACGAGCGTTTCGCCTTCTGGTTCTAAGCCCATCTTTGTGCGGAACCCGTCTCCTCATTTCCCTTTACTTCTACTGGATGAGCCTCTTTACGATTACGCCGGCCACACACCTGTACGGCCTGCGGCACTTCTTCTATGGGCTCGTGGCGGTGGGGATAGGGCTGGCCCTGACGGGGCTCTATACCATTCCCGTCGGCTTTATCCTGTTGGGCATGGCTCCTTACTATGGCCCCGGGCTTTATATGCACGCAGAGTATTACCTGCGCAACCGCCACACGACCATCGCCGCGTTTGAGGACCGGCTGGAAGTGACGCAACACGGGGCAACGGTGGCAAGCTAAACGCAGCCCGTTCAAAATTAGGAGGGTTTGCTAAAGCTACTTTTACGCGGACCACGCAGGCAGTCGAGTCCGCTGCCATGACGGCTCTTTTCTTTTACCCCTGTCCCCTTCCGACCGTGTTCCTACCTGTTGTGACTCGCTGTGCCGTGCTCCTGGCCTTCCTGACCGGTTGCCAGGCGGCTCAACCCCCGGGGGTAGCTGTTGCCCGAGTCGACGAGCGGCACTACGTCGTGACCCGAACTGTCGTTCCGGCGCAGCGGGCGAAAGCCGACCTCTTGGCCCACAAGCCGCCGCACCTGCCGGCGCACGCGCACCTGTGGGAAAGCAACCAGGACCATTTTATGCTCTACGGGTGGGTGGCCTACGACGGACCCGTGGACGGGGCCTCGAACGTGCACCACCTGCGGGTGTTCGACGCGGACGGGGCCCTGATGTCGCCAGGCCATTACGTCGTCGTGCCCGCGCAGACCCCGCTGGTGGTAGACTTCGCCGATTACCGGGTGGAGTACCCGCTGGGCAAGATCGTGGGGCTCGTCACGGGCGGGGTGCAGCGCAAGCTGCTGCACTTCAACTACAACGACCGCGAGTACGCGCCCATGTTCCGGCCAACGCGGAACGCGGGGCCGCGGCCCCAGCTCGTGACCGGCTACACCGTGGCCACCGGCAGCCCTGAAGCAGACGTGTACGTGGCGCTGGTCCCGGGCCCAGCCGGCGCGCAGGTTACGGTCGAAGACGAGTTCCACGACATGCACACGGCGGCTTACACCTGGCAGCCCTTGACGGCCCACGCCGGCGTGCCTCCGACCCCGCCCTTTCGCTTCAAGTACTATGACCCTACTGCCCGCGCCCTGTACCTGGTGGACCCCCACTGGGCTTTGGTGGAGCAGCGGCCGGGCCAAAAGAATAAGCCGCAATAGACAGGCGGAGTATCGTTCAGCGAAACGGTACTGACCTAAACACGATCCGTGCAAAAACAGGCGGCCTTTTAATCCCCATTCAAGCTCTCGCTTCTTTGGCTTTAAAATGGGCTTGCAGGCTTAAGTTAAGTAAACCGCCTACCACCAAAATAGCTCCGGCGACAAACAGGAAGCCGGCTCCAACTAAGTCGGCTAGGTTGGCGGACCACAGGAAGGGGTAACAGAAGAACATCGCCGCGATGCCCACGGCCATTACCCCGTAGCTGCCCAGCCAGCTCAGGCGCAGGTGCAGGTTGGGTTGGCGGGTGAGTTTCATTTCTTGGTACCGACTAAACAAGTGGCTGCGCAGCTGCTGCAGGGAGCTGTGCTGACAGTCCTCAATGGTCAGGGCAGCGAGCGGCAAACAGCGTCGTCCGGCGTAGTAGTCTTGTCGAAACAAGCGCCAATGCTGCGGCAAGAGCAGCAGCCCAAAAAGAAAAATCAGCATGCTGGGCAGCGTCCAGTTGCCGTTGCCCAGCATAAAGGCTTGCATCCTAATTTCGCCTACCGCCTCTAATTCGTAGGCCAGCACCACGTGTTTCAAGTCGTGGCTTTCAAAGCCAGGCACCAACGTTAACTCCCGGGCCAGCAAGCATGCCCCAGCGCGTGCACAACCGTTCCTTCGGGAATCTGGCTCAAGGTGGTCACCTTGCGGTGGTAGCACGTCATATCGTGGCACTGCTCCAGGCACCACACCGACAGGAAAAAAGCGTGGCGAATGAGCTGCTCGGGGACGGAATACTCACCCAGATGCCGGCCACGCTGGCGCTGCAGTGCTTTGAAGATACGGCTGTGTGGTGCCTGCCGCTGGCCCTGCCGGTGCGCTGAAGGCTTCATGCTGGCACGCAGGCAAGCTTACGACGGAGCTTACGCAGGTCATTCCCCCCTATACCGGTTAGACAGCGCCATACGTCAGGACACTACGGTTGCGGGCCTGCGCAGCCGGGCCTATTGGGATTCGGTGTCTTATCGTGCGGCAGTTCCCGCTGGCGCACGATAAGACACCGATTACCTGGCTGGATGGCGGCTGGAGCATTGTCTGCGGTTGACTCCCACCCCAACAGCAATGGTATGCCTTTTCCCGGTTACAGGGGACATTGTTGCTGGTAGGCGGCGGGCGTCTGGCCGGTATGGCGGCGAAAGAACTTGCCGAAAGCCGAGGCGTCGCTGAAGCCCAGCATGTCGGCAACCTGGCTTACGCTCCGGTCTGTCTGCCACAGCAGCCGGCGGGCTTCGCGCAGCAGTTGGCCGGCAATCCACTCCCCGGCCGTTTTGCCCGTAGCGGCTTTCACCGTTTCACTCAGGTGTTTACTTGTCACGCAAAGCTGGCTGGCATACGCGGCTACCGGGCGCAGCGACGGAGTGTCGGCGGCTACCAGCTGCTGAAACTGAGCCACCAGCTCGAACCGGCGCGGCCGGTGGGTGGGTGCGGTGAAGCGCCGGCTGTAGGAGTCGGCCGCCAGGTAAAGCAGGGCCGCAGCGTAGCTACGCACCAGGTCAGCCTGGTACGGACTGGGCCGGCCCAGCACGTAACGCACTTCCTGCAGTAGGCGGCTTACCTGGGTTGCCTCTTCGGTCGCCAGGGGCAGTACCCGGGTTGCGTGCGCGTCAAAGAATGCAAACTGCTGGAGTTGGGTAGGGTCCGCAAAGGGCTGGGAAAAGAATTCTTCCGTGAAAAACAGGGCTTCGTTGTAATAGTCGGCTGATTGTTGGTGCCACTGACGAAGCGCCTGCGGGCCCAGCAGCACCAGCGAGCCGGGAGCCACGTGGTAGTCGGCCTGGTCGGTTCGCAGCTCCACGGTGCCCGCCAGGCACAGGCCCACGGCGTAGAACGAGGCCCGGTAGGGCTCCATTGGTAAGGGCCGGCCGGGCGGACTGACCGAAAGGTTGTACGCGGTGGCGTGGCGGGAGAGCAGCGTCCGCCGCTCCAGCAGCTCGGTCAGGGGTATCTGGGGAATCTGGTTGGGCATAACAAGCAAGGGGGCTGCCTCTGTCAGGGCTAAACCCCTTCAAGTAACGAAGGGTTGGCGGGAGCTGGTAAAACGGGGCACTGGCAGGCACTGAAGAAACAGCAGTGCACAAGCAACGAGAGTGGGGCAGCCTGAAGCTGTGCTACCGGCAATAGCGGCCGCAACTGGCGTATTCGGAACCAGGATGTCCGTTCCTGGGACTATCACAGGCCGGATGTGCCGGCGGACCTTTGTCAGAGCCCGCCAGCACCCTTTCGCGGCCCGCGGCGGAAAACCAATTTCCTCATCTTCACTTCAATTTCCATGGCTTTTTCAACTGCCGACGCCAGCCTGGCCCGCGCGGAGCGCGCATTCCGCCAGCACCTGTCCCTTTTCACTGACCCCACCATGACTCGTGAAGCCTACGCCAGCTTGCTGACGGAAGATGCCGTGCACGAGTACCCCTACGCTCCGGCCCCGTTTGCCAGCCGGCTGGAGGGACGCGCCGCCATCACGACCTACATTGCCGACGTAACGCAGCGCGGCACCAACTGGCACTTCACGGATCTGCAGGTGACGGCCACGCCCGATCCGGATACGGTTTTAGTTGAATTCACGGGGGGCGCCTTCGTACCGGCCACCGGCAAAACCTACCACCAGATCTACGTTGGTCGGCTGACCATGCGCGGGGAGCAGATTGCCCGCTACCGCGAATACTGGAACCCCAGTTGGATTATGGAGGCGTTCGTGGGAGACGGCGTGCAGTAATTCTCTGATTTATCGGCGACAAGCACATCAGCCCGTTGGGCAAGTGGACTTAGCTAGAGAAAGTATACTTACTCAACGGGCTGATGTGCTTGTAAAAGCTCGCGGAGTAAACCCTGATGAAAGCTGAAAAGCAGTGCTGTAGTTCTGTTCCAACAAGGAAGTATTTACCGATAACTAACTGAATACCATAGATATAGTATATTTTAGCACAATTGCATATTGAAATTTATACTTAAATATACCCTCTTCAACTTCCCTCAGTTTCCTTGCTTTATACTATGTACTTGGTATAAAAATACACCCCTTCACCTACTCCAACCAGTTATTTCATTTACTCTTTCTGGCACTGTGAAAAGCATGGCACAAAGATTCAACCAGCGGGACATGTATTAGGGCGAGCAGCTAAACCGGCTTATCTTCCACCTTACCGCTTCCCGGGCGGCACTGGCCTGCCGTCATGGCGTCTATTCTCTTGGTCTTGTGCCAACAGTCATTTCGGCCCAAGTGCAGTTTCGCAGCCTGCAGCACCAGGCGAAGGCCTTTACGCCCGAGGTAGTCGCGCTGTCGCCCTCTTTCTCAACCTGCTGAAAGGCCGCTATCGGGAGCCCGGTAGCCTGCCCAGGCTCGACCATGCCACCGCCGTGTACGGGCCCTGGGTGCCCCCCTACTCTCCACGGGCTGGCCTATCAATGCCCCGGTTGCTGCCGGCCGCCGGCATCATTGCCTGTAGCCTCAAGCGCCTGCGCCGGGAGGAGGGCTTGACGTTTCTGTAAACCCGCGCCGCCACGCCTAGGCCCCACACGGGCACCAGGTGTGGCGGTTGTTTTTTGGGGGCGGGGGACGCTCAGCCGGTGCGGTAGCAGACGGCAGCATCGGCCGGACGCCGACCTGCCCTACCCCAGCACGGCGAAGGCCATGTGGAGCAGAAAGGCGTAGATGGCGCTTTCGCTGTCGGCCGGGGGCACGTCGGTGAGCGAGGGCAGGTGCCGGGCAAAGAACAGCTGTTTGCGGGCCGACTCCAGCAGGGTGCTGACCAGCGCGTGCGGATAGGCGTAGGTGGGGTTTATTTCCTGCACCACTTCCACGATGCCGGCGGCCAGCCGCTTGTACTCCTGAAACAGGCCCGCCTGGTTGTCCTCATCTACGTCCTTGGTCAGGTACGATTTGGACGCCTCATTGACCACGATGCGGTAGAGGGCGGCCTCGTCCAGTTCTTGGGTGGCCGGGTCGTCCTGGTGGGCGCGGGTGAGGATGCCCAGCGTCAGGCGCAGCCGCTCGCGGGCGTCGGGCACGTTGTGGGTGTGGAAGCGGATCTGGTAGCGCAGCCAGGCCCAGTGCCAGCTCACCAGGTACACCAGCAGCTTATGCTTGTTTTCGAAGTAGCGGTAGAGCGAGGCCTCGGTGGACTCGATGCGCTGGGCCAGTTTCTTGAACGTGAACTGTTCAAAGCCGATTTCGTCGATGAGCAGGATGCTGTCCGCTATTAGCCGGCGCCCCAGGTCCGTGGCCTGGGGGTCGCGCAGGTACAGGTTTTCGTTGAGCTCAATTCGAAGTGTGGGGTGCATACAGGGGGTACTGGAGCGAGTGAGGGAGAAAATTCCTTGAAAAACTGATCTGCGCGCAGTTTAACATGGCCTGGCGTAGCCGCCGGAAAAAAAGCCAGCTGGCCAGCCACGGTGCCACTACCCGCTGGTGGCAGCAAGACCGTGCGCCCAAATCCTAGTCGTTGGTCGGAGGCATACGACACTCCACATAATAGCTATACCACTTGAATATATAGGTATACTATCACTTATAGAAGTTTTTCTAAAAAATCAGATCAATAGTGCAACCATCCTATATAACCTGTTGTATATGATAGTAAGACTATCAATAATAGTAGCTTAACTAAAAATCTGTTTGCCATGACACAGCTGCCGGTTTTTCGACCCCGTCTGCGCCGGTTCCGGGTTGCCACCCTCTCGCCGACGCTGCCCCGCCCCACGCTGGCGGCCCACAAGGTGCTGGGCGCCGCCAACGTGCGTGTGCTGCTGGAAACCTTCGCTTCCTACAGCCTGCACCGCTCGCTGCTGCTGCTGCGCCGCCCGCTAACGGTGCTGCTGCTGGCCGGGGCCGCCGCCCTCGGCAGCTGCACCACCGTGCGCCAGGGCGAGGTAGGCGTCAAGCGCACGCTGGGCCGGCTCGATGAGCGGGTGGTGCTCTCGGGCCCCAAGGCCTTCAATCCCTTCCTGAGCACCATCATCAAGGTGCCGGTGACCACCCAGAACCTGGAGATTCGCTCCAGTCTGCCGTCGCGGGAGGGCCTGTCGGTGGCCTCGGATATCTCCATTCTCTACCGGGTGAAGGCCGACCAGGTGCCGGGCATCCTGCAAACTACCGGCCTGGGCTACGAGAACATCCTGATTCTGCCCGTTTTCCGCTCGGCCGCCGCCGACGTGTGCGCCCGCTACTTTGCCAAGGACATGCACAGCGCCGAGCGGGCCGTGATTGAGAAAGCCATTCTGGCGCAGATGAACGAGGTGCTCACGGCCCGCGGCTTTGAGATTGAGAACGTGCTGCTCAAGAACATTGCCCTGCCCGCGGGCCTGGCCAAGGCCATCGAGGACAAGCTCGAGTCAGAGCAGGAGGCCCTGCGTATGGAGTTTCTCAAGCAGCGCGAAACCCGCGACGCTGAGCGCCGCGTGATTGAGGCCGAGGGCCAGAAGCGCATTGCCGTGGTGCGGGCCCAGGGCGAGCAGGAAGCCAACATCATCCAGGCCCGGGGCAAGGCCGAGGCCATGCGCATCGAGGCCGAGGCCGTGCGCCTGACCAACCAGCTCCTCAACCGCGACCTGACGCCGGCCGTGCTCAAGTACAAGTCCATCGAGGCCTTCCGGGAGCTGTCGAAGTCGCCGAACTCGAAAACCATCATCACCGGGGGCGGCAGCGGCACGCCCATCCTCAACACCCTCACCCAGTAAGCTTTGACACGTTCCCTTCTGGCGCGGCGCGTCTTTGCCCGGCGCACCGGCCTGGCCTGGCTCCTGCTTCTGCTCCTGCTGTCGTTGCTCCTGCTGCTGCTCACCACCCCGGCGGCGCAGGCCCAGCAGAACCTGTTCAACATCCCGGCCGGCGACCTGACGCCCCAAGGCAAATTCTTCTACCAGCACCAGACCAACGTGTACGGCCCGCGCGACCTGGAATCGAAAAACCACCTGGTGTACGGGCTGGGCCGCGGCTGGGAAGCCGGCCTGAACGTGGTCAACATCAAGATGGACTTCCGGCGCCGCGGCGACGTGTTCGGGGTGAACCGCCACGACCGCGGCCGCCCGCTCAAGCCGCTGGTGCAGCTCACGGGCCAGAAGTTCTTCACGCTCAGCCCCACGCTCAGCACCAGCCTGGGCACGCAGGTGGGCACCAACCCGCTGCGCTTCGGCGGGGCCCGCCGCCGGCTCACGCACTTCAGCTACAACACGTGGGTGTGGAGCCCGCGCCACCACGTGAAGGTGGTGGCCGGCCCCTACCTCTCTGACCGGGGCACGCTCGGGGCCGGCAATCGGGCCGGACTGCTGCTGGGGGCCGAGTATCCGGTGTCGAAGAAAGTGCTGCTGATGGGCGACTTCATCTCGGGCCGCAACGCCACCAGCGTGTCGGTACTGGGCCTTAACTACCTGGCCACCCAGCGGCTGCAGCTGTGCCTGGGCGCGCTGCTGCCCAACCCCGGCAGCGGCAACCGGGCCGGGGTAGTCTTCGAGCTGAACCTGCTCGGCTACGACGCCGATCCGGCCAGCGACGACCACTAAACGCGGCGGCAGTGCCCGCACTGCTTTTCCATTTCTCTTTTCCTGTCTTTGCCATGTACCGCCTGTTGATGCCCCTTGGGCTGCTCGTTGCCACCTTGCTGACCGGCCCGCGCGCCGCGGCCCAGCCCACGGAGCCGGTGCTGAACCGCTCCTACCAGCTCCGGTACGCCGTGCCGCCGCACTGGGCCGTGCGCCACCAGCGCACCGACTCGGTGGACGTGCTCGGCTACCACAACCCCGCCGACGACGCCCGCCTGTGGGTGGGCCAGCTGCGGGGCCGGCACGCCACGCTGCCGCCGGCCCGGGCCCTGCAGCGGGTGCTGCGCCACCTGGGCGCCACCCGCCACGAGCAGCATCACGCCGCCGTGCACTCGCCCGATGCCCTGGAAAGCAGCGGCACCTACCACCTGCGGGGCCGTGAGGTGCGCTACGATGCCCGCGTAAGCCGCCATCCGGGCCAGGTGCTGCTGGTGCATCTCTACGCTACGCCGGCCGCGTTCGGCACCCAGGCTCCCCTGCTGCACCACGTGCTCGACGGCCTCGCGCCGCTGCGGGGCCGCTAACGGCCCCACCCCTGCCTCTTGGTTTTGCTTTACCCACTGCCTTTTCCCACCACCATGAAACCCCTGGTAAAATCCCTGCTGAACTCCCTGTTTGCCTTGCTGACGCTGCTGCTGCCGCTGGGCGTGCAAGCCCAGTCGGAGCCTGAAATCCACTACGAAACCGTGCGCAGCCCCCAGTACCAGCTGCAGTACCAGGTGCCGGCCGGCTGGGACCAGGTGCGCCAGACCAACGACACCACCGTGGCCCTGCTGCACGTGAGCCCCGACCGCAACCTGATGCTCTACATCGGGCAGCTGCGCGGGGCGGCCGCCCACATGACGCCCGACCAGGCGCTCTACCACCTGGCCGAGCAGTTCGGCGTGCCAGTCAACAAGCAGTTCTCCACCACTTACAACGGCATTCAGTTTCTGGAAACCACCGGCACGGGCACCCGCGACGGCCAGCTGCTGCGCTACGACGCGCTGGCGGCCCGCCACCAGGGCCACGTGCTGCTGATCTGCGCCTCGGGCACGCCCGATGCCTTCCGCAACCACGAGCCGCTGCTGCACCACATCCTGCACAGCTTGAGCCCCTACAAAGCCCGCCGGGCCGCCGCCCGCTAAAAGCCGCCGGGCCACCGTTCGGCCCGCCGTTTCTTTCCCATTTCCGCTGCCTTTCCATTCCGACCGCCCCATGATTCTGTTCAACCTGCTCACGCTGAGCGCCGACCACGCCCGCCAGGCCACCCGGCTGGTGCTGACCGAGCACCTGGCCACCGACGTGTTCGTCGACGAGGCCATCGACAACCACTGCCTGCTGCCCGACGGCACCATGGGCACCCAGCCGCTCTACCGGGTGCTATTTCTGACCAAGGCCCTGCTCTGCCGCCGCATCGAGCAGCGGCTGCAGGCCGAGTTTCCCGGCAACGACTTCCGCATCTACGCCACGCCCATCACCCACGTCAACGAGGCCGAAGCCGAGCGGGTGCGCCAACTGCAGGTGGTCTGAGGCCGGCCGGGGGAGGTGCGACGAACCGCCGAACGGCTTGTGGCGGCGGCTTGCGCTTCATTGCCGGGCCCCGGACACTGCAGACGGGGGCGCGGACCGGCGGCAGCATCGGCCACGGCCAGTAGCCGGACACGCCGGAACTGCCCGCGAGGCTCCCGTGTCCGGGTGCAACCTGCCCGTAGCGCCCGACGCCCGCCCCTTCAGAGGCCGGGGCCACGGCTGCGCGCTGCCACTCCCCGCACTGTCCCGCCGGTAAAAACAAAGCCGCCGCCACTTCCCGAAGGAAGCAGCGGCGGCTTTTTCAGTGGCCGGCAGTGGCAGCGCTAGGCGCGGCGGCGGCGCAGGTGCTTGAGGCCGTAGGCCACGGCCCCGGCGGCCAGCAGGCTGGCCCCGCCATCAATGGGCACGGCCGTCGGCTCAGGGGCCGGACCGGGAACCGGGCCACCCGAGCCGGGGCCCTGGGCCCGCGCCGCGCCGCCCACCAGGGCCAAGGCCAGCGTCAGGGAAAACAGAGAGAGTTTCATAAAAAGGCAAGTGTCAGAAGTGAGAGAAAAAAACCAGCCGGCCTGGGGGCCCGCCCAACCGGCGGCTCCCACTGCGCAGTGCGGGAAGCCGCCGGCGGGCGGGCCGGCTCAGGCGGCCGGGGAGCCGGCGCTTACTGGCGCACGAGGCGCTTGGTGAGCGTCTGGCCCTGCTGCGTGGTCAGGCGCAGCGTGTACACGCCCACGGGCAGCTGCTGCACGCTGAGCGTCTGCTCGCCGGCCGCAAGGCGGGTGCTGAGCACAGGCTGGCCGATGCTGTTGAGCACCTGTACCTGCAGGCCGCCCCAGGCGGCGGGGCGCACGAGCTGCACCTGGCCATCCGTGGGGTTGGGGTAGAGGCTCAGCTGCTGCGCCAACTGGCTGGCCGTGCTCAGGGCGCGGCCGGCCACTTCCAGCTGCAGGCGGCCGGCGGTGGTGCCGGCGGGCAGCGTGAGGCTGTAGCGGGTGCCGGAGAGCAGCGGCGTGCGCGTGCCGGTGCTCAGGTCCACCAGCGTCACGGCCGTGCCGGCGGGCAGGTTGGCCAGGTCCGAGGCCGTGAGCGAGTAGGAGCCGGCCTGCGGGGCCTGCACGGTCAGCGGCACGGGCTGGCCCAGCGGGAAGGCGGGGCGGCCGTCGATGGCCAGCGCTTCACCTGAGGCGGCCAGCGTGGCCACGCTCAGCCCGTTGGGGTTCCAGAGCTTGGCCGCGTCAAACTCGCGGTCAAAGCCGGCGGTGGCGCCGGCCTGGGCGTACACGGTCAGCGCGTCATTGAGGCCCTGGCCGCTGAGCTGCAGCTGGAGCTGGGGACGGGTATCGGCCGCGCCGCGGCGCACGGGGGCCTGCTGGGCGTAGGTGGTCACGCGGTTGGCGTTGGTAAGCGCGAGGCTGCCGCTGGTCTGGCCCTCACTCACGCGCACGAAGAACGCCTGGCTGCTACCGATGAGCGGCTCGCCGATGCCGTTGACGAAGCTGCGGTAATTGCCCCCGTACTGCGAGGTGCTCTCGTAGGTGTAGAAAGCGGCATCCATTCTCGTGCGCTGGCCGGCCGGAATGGTGCTCAAATCCAGCGGCGCGGGGTAGGGGTTGCCAATCAGGTTCCAGCCCGCATCGGCGGCCGTGGCCCCGCTGGCGCGGCTGAGCCCGATGATGCCGCTGTTGTTGCCCACCTGCCCGGTGAAGCTCAGGGTGCTGGCCCCGGGCAGCTGCACGGTGAAGCCTTGGAACGCCAGCTGGGCCGGGTCGGTCAGGGCCGCGGGCGACTGCCAGCCCTTATCGAAGGCCGACAGCGAGGTGGCCGGCGAGGTGGCCAGGCGGGCCTGGTTGTAGAAGTACACCGTGGGGAAGGGCGTAACCGAACCCGGCGTGGCCGACGCGTTGTAGGCGCTGTTGACCACCGGCGTGGTGCCGCCCGAGCCGAAGCCGGCCACCGTGGCCCCAATGACCGGGGCGGCCAGGTGGCGGTAGCCCAGGCCGGGGTTCAGGCTGCCATCGATGTAGCGCTGCACGGTCACGCTGCCCTGCACGGCGCCCGCGCCCAGGTTGGCAATCAGGGCCGTGCCGCTGGCGTCGGAGAGCAGGGTCAGGGCCTGGCCGTTGGGGTTCAGGCTACCGGCGTTGAGCGTGAGCACCTGACGGATGGCCACGGGCTGCGACAGCGTCAGCGTAGCGGGGTTAACCGAGGTCAGGTTCAGCACCTGGGCGGGCAGGCCGGTGCCGGTAGCCTGCGCCTGCGTGCCATTGTACACGTAACTGGCGTCCGGCGAGAACGAGCGGGGGCCCGTCAGGCGTACGGCGCCGGTGCTGCCCGTGGCCGTGAGGCCGGCCCCGTCGCAGATGCTGAGCGTGGCGCCGGCGGCCAGCGTGAAGCTGCCGCTGCCGGTCAGGGCTTGGCAGTTGGTGTTGAGCGTGCCCTGCACCAAGAAGGTGCCGTTCACGGTCACGGCCCCGCCGAGCGTGGCCACGCCCGTGCCCGTGATGGTCACGTTGGTGTAGGTGCCGGCGGCAATGGCTACCGGAGCAGCCGTGGTGCCGGTGCTGATAACCAGGTCCTGCGGCGCCGGAGCCGGCTGGCCTACCGTCACCGAGTTGTTGGCTTCGCAGTTGTTGGCATCGGTCACGAACACGGTGTAGGTGCCGGCCGTTAGGCCCGTAATGGTGGCCGTGGTGGCCCCGTTGCTCCACACGTAACTGTAGCCGGGCGTGCCACCGCTCACCTGCACCGTGGCCGTGCCGTTGGCCGCGCCGTTGGTGGTGGCGTCCGTCTTGCTCATCACCAGGCTTAGGGCAGTGGGCTGGGTGATAGTAGCCGAGGCCGTGGCCTCCGCGCCGTTGGCGTCCTTCACGGTCACGTTGTAGGTGCCGGCCGACAGGCCCGTGATGGTGGCTGTGTTGCCGCCGTTGCTCCACTGGTAGGTGTAGGGCGCGGTGCCACCGCTGGCCTGCACCGTAGCCGAGCCGTCGCTGTTGCTAAAGCAGCGCACGTTGGTCTGGCTGCTGATGCTGGCCGAGAGCGTAGCGGTGGGGTTCAACGTAGTAAAGGTGAGCATAGTGCCCTCATCCTCATAGACCTCGTTGCCGTCGGCATTTCGGGCGTAGGCCTGAACCGCATACAGCGTGCTGGGTGTCAGGCCTGTTACCGTTTGGCTGAAGGTTCCGGTGCCTGTGCCCAGTGGCAACCGGGTAATGATTCCGCTAGTCGCGCTTTGGTAAACTATGCCGCGCTCGATAACGGCACTGCCGTTGTCGCTGAGCACGGTGCCACCCAGCGTAGCGCTGGTGGCCGTGACGGCGGCAGGCGTGGCCGTGGCTATAGTGGGGGCTACCGTAAACATCAAGCTATTGGATGTCCCGGCGCTCGTGGTGACGGTGACGGGGCCGGTAGTAGCCCCAGCCGGTACGGTTACAAAAAGGGCGGTGGATGAGGTGACGTTGACAGCGGTAGCTGCTGTACTGTTGAAGCGCACTGTAGTAGCTCCGTTTACAAAGCCGGTGCCTGTGATCTGAAAGCTGAAACCTACCTGGCCGCCGAGTCTGCTCTGGCCTCCCAGGGCCGTCAGCGTCGGGGCCGATGCCGTCACGGTAAAGTTCACCCCGCTGCTCGTGCCGTTGGGCGTAGTCACGGTCACGAGGCCCGTGGTGGCCCCGGCCGGCACGTTCACCGTGAGGGTCTGGCTGCTGCCAGTGCCGCTTACCGTCAGGCCGGTGGTCACGGTGTTGTTGCTCGTGCCGCTAAAGGTCACGGCCGTGGCCCCGGTCAGGTTGCTGCCCGTCAGGGTTACGGACGTGCCTACTGCCCCAGTGTTGGGGCTGATGCTCGTCAGCGTCGGGGGCACCAGCACCGTGAAGCTGTCCACGCTCTGAGCGCTGCCGTCGGGGGCCGTCACCAACACCGGGCCGCTGGTCGCGCCGGCCGGCACCACGAAGGTGATGGTGGTGCTGTTGACCAGGGTGAAGGTGCTGAGAACGGTGCCGTTCAGGGCCACGCTGCTCACGCCCGTGAAGTCGGTGCCCGTTATGGTCACTGTGCGGCCGACCGGCCCGCTGGCCGGGCTCAGGCCCGAAATGCTGGGTGGTGCAGTGCACACGGGCAGTTCCAGCAGCCCGTAAGCCGCCACACGGTAGTGGTCATCCCTCGTGTCGTTCCAGGTACCATCAGGCTTGGTAACTACATAATCCTCGTTGCCGCCGAAGTTGTTGGGTTCGCCACCGGCCCAGTTGCGGTAGCTGGCCGTGCTGCCGTCCTGCCACCTGAAGGTGCCCTCCACGGCAAAGTCGTTCAGGCCCAGCCACAGGTCGGTACCGGACGCCAGGCCCTGCACGTAGGCGTTTTCGGCCGCGTCGTTAATCGTAACCAGGTAGGCGCCGGCGGCCCGGGCCCGGGCGTAGGCCTGGCTGCCGGTCTGGCTGTCGTTGCTGCGGTAGTAAGCCCGCCCGTTGGCGTTACCCACGAAAGTATAGCCCGCGCGCGGGGTCGCCGTGCACACTGTAAAGCTGATGCCGTTGCTCGTGCCGTTGGGCGTGGTCACGATTACGTTGCCGGTGGTGGCCCCGGCCGGCACGGTGGCCGTGATGCTCGTGGCCGAGTTCACCGTCACGCTCGTGGCCTCAGTGGTATTGAAGCGCACCGTGCTGCCCGCCGTGAAGCCCGTGCCCGTCAAGGTCACGGGCGTGCCCACTGCCCCAGTGTTGGGGCTGAGGCTCGTCAGCGTCGGGGCCACCAGGGTAGTAAACGTTTGGCTGGTGCCGTAGCTGGTGCCGGCCGAGTTGATGGCGTAGGCGCGCACCGTATACTGGGTGCCGGCCGTCAGGCCCAATACGGTGCCCGAAAAGGCTGTGCCGATGACGATGCCGCTGGTGGCGACCAGCGCCTTGGTGTTGCTTGTAGTAGGCGTGCCCGTGCCTTGCAGGTACACCACACCGCGCTCGGTTACGGTCGCGGCGCCGGCGGCCGTCACGTTGCCGCCCAGCGTGGCGCTGTTGCTAGTGATGGCGGTAGGGGTGGATGTCGTTACGGTTGGAATTAGCGAAATAAGGCCCAGATAACCAGCCTGTCCGCTACCGCTCAGCGTGATGGCGTCGAAGGTAGCTGGTGGGTTCACAAAGCCTCCCACGGCCAGCTGACCGGCTCGTACGGCAATGCCGAAGCCCTCGTCCGTGCCGCTGCTGCCACCAGCTCTTTTGGCCCATTGGTTGGCCCCTGTTACGGTGTAGGTGGCCAAGAATGCGTCTAAGCCCCCTGCGGAAGTCAGCGATGTGCCAGCAAAGGAGGCGGAGCTGCTGTCGAAGGTGCCCGTCGTGTACACGCTGGTGCCGTCAGTGGCAATGCTGTTGCCGTAATCACTACCAGTGCCGCCGGCGCTTCTTGGCCCATTGGTCGTCCCCTGTTACGGTGTAGGCGGCCACAAATGTGTCAAAGCCGCCCGCGCTGGTCAGCGATGTGCCGGCAAAGGAGGCAGAGCTGCTGGCGAAAAAGCCCATCACGAACACGCGGGTGCCGTCGGTGGCAATGCCCTTGCCCTCGTCCGTGCTAGTGCCCCCGGCTCTTTTAGCCCATTGATCGTCCCCGGCCACGGTGTAGGCGGCCACAAACATGTCGCTGCCGCCTACGCTGGTCAGCGATGTGCCGGCAAAGGAGGCAGAGCTGCTGGCGAAAGGGCCCGTCACGAACACGCGGGTGCCGTCGGTGGCAATGCTATTGCCGTTATCCGTGCTAGTGCCCCCGGCTCTTTTAGCCCATTGGTCGTCCCCGGCCACGGTGTAGGCGGCCACAAACATGTCGTTGCCGCCTACGCTGGTCAGCGATGTGCCGGCAAAGGAGGCGGAGCTGCTGTTGAAGGAGCCCGTCACGAACACGCGGGTGCCGTCGGTGGCAATGCTATTGCCGTTATCCGTGCTAGTGCCCCCGGCTCTTTTAGCCCATTGATCGTCCCCGGCCACGGTGTAGGCGGCCACAAACATGTCGTTGCCGCCTACGCTGGTCAGCGATGTGCCGGCAAAGGAGGCGGAGCTGCTGTTGAAGGAGCCCGTCACGAACACGCGGGTGCCGTCGGTGGCAATGCTGTTGCCGTTATCCGTGCTAGTGCCCCCGGCTCTTTTAGCCCAGAGCCAAGAGCTGGTGGATGGGCGGTAGCAGGCCACAAACACGTCGGTGCCACCCACGCTGGTGAGCGTGATGTTGCCAAAGCTGGCGCTATTCATGAAAGAGCCCGTCACGAATACGTCGCCCGTTGGCCCCACGGTCGTGGCCCTTGCTGAAGAGGTGCCGGTGCCGCTTACGGGCAGCACGGATTGCCAGGCCGGGGCCTGGGCGCGGGTGTGGCCAGGTAGCAGGGCTATAATAGCTAGCAGTAGTAAAGCCAGCCGGCACAGGCCGGCCTGCGCCGGCCGCTGGGTGTAGTGTTGGAGCGGGCCGCCCGGCGGGCGGCCGCTCCTAAGAGAATATGCGTTTCGCATAAGGTGAAAGTGAAGAAGATGGAAAAAGCACTCAGCCGCCGGGCACGCGCCCGGCCGGAGAATGCACAAAGTTCCGACCGCCTCCCACCCGCCTGCAAACCCGGCGTGTCCCTATTCATGGGGACAAATCACATGATTAATCGAATAATATTATGTATCTTTTAAATAATCTGCGTTTTGTCCCCAAAAATGGGGACACGGCCGATGGTGCGGGCCCGGTTCGGGCCGCTCACTTTTGCGCCGGTAGGCCTGCCGTGCGCCGCTGCGGCCGCCGTCATTTTCTGCCTGCCGCTGTCCTCCCTTCGCCATGTCCTTTTCCGATTTCCCCGCCCCCGCCTCGCCCCTGGGCGCGGCTCTGCCGGCGGCCCCCGCCAGCCCGCTGCGCCTGGCCCTCGTCGAGGATGATGCCACCATCCGTGAGCTGCTGCACCGCTACCTGAGCGCCTGCCCCGAGTTCCACTGCGTCATCATCGCCGACAGCATCGAGCAGCTCTGGCGCGAGCTGGCCCTGAGTTTGCCTCCCCAGCTGCTGCTGCTGGATTTGAGTTTGCCCGGCCAGAGCGGCCTGCAGGCGCTGCCGTCGCTGCTGGCCCGCTTTCCGGAACTGCAGGTGCTGGTGCAGACCACCAACGACGCGGCCGACACCATCTACCAGGCCCTGCGGCTGGGCGCGCGCGGCTTCGTGGTGAAAAGCGCCACCCCGCTGCCGGCCTACCGCCAGGCCCTGCTCGACGTGGCCGCCGGCGGGGCCGTGATGAGCCCCTCGGTGGCCCGTAAGATGCTCACTCACTTCACGCCCGTGCCCTCGCAGCAGGAGTACCTGCTCTCGGACCGGGAGCGGCAGGTACTCGAAGGGCTGGTGGCCGGCCGCACCGAGAAGCAGGTGGCCGAGCAGCTGGGCATCGGCGCGGCCACGGTGCGCACCTACGTCGTGCGCCTCTACAACAAGCTCCGCGTATCTAACAAGGCCGAGCTGCTGGCCCGCGCCACCCGGGGCATATTGTAGGGATTGTCAGGGATGCGGGATTAAGGATGCAGTGAGCAGGCAACCGGGGCACGAAAGCCAACCCTGCGGCCGGCGGGTACGTCTAGGGTAGCTCATCTGCTCCCCTGCCTTCCGTATGGAACTCTACAACACCCTGTCGCTGCTCATTGTAGTGGCCGCCGTCTTCGGCTACCTAAACTACCGGTTCGTGAAGCTGCCGGGCGTCATCGGCCTGATGGTGCTGGCCCTGGTTTCCTCGCTGGCCGCCATCGGACTGGGCAAGCTGGGCGTGGGCTGGGTGCTGCAGGCCGGCGAGCTGGTGCGCGGCCTCGACTTCAATACCATCCTCATGGACGTGATGCTCAGCTTTCTGCTCTTTGCCGGGGCCCTGCACGTCGATGTGGGCGCGCTGGGCCGGCAGGGCGTAGCCATCGGCACCATGGCCACGGTGGGTATTCTGCTCTCCACGTTCCTGATCGGCACGGCTTTCTACTACCTGCTGCCGCTGTTCGGGCAGCCCATCGACTACATCTACTGCCTGCTGTTCGGGGTGCTCATCTCCCCCACCGACCCCATTGCTGTGCTGGGCATCCTCAAGGAAGCGCGCATCGACAAGTCGCTGGAAATCCGCATCGTGGGCGAGTCGCTGTTCAACGACGGCATTGCCGTGGTGGTGTTTCTGAGTTTGTTTCAGATTGCCCAGTTCGGGCCCGAGCGCGCCACGGCGGCCGTTATCGGAGAGCTGTTTCTGGTGGAGGCCGTGGGCGGCATCGTGCTGGGCGCGGTGCTGGGCTACGCCGCCTACTGGGCCCTGCGCACCATCGACAACTACCAGGTGGAGGTGATGATTACGCTGGCCTTGGTGATGGGCGGCACGGCCCTGGCCAAGGCCCTGCACACCTCCGGGCCGCTGGCCATTGTGGTGGCGGGCCTGATTGTGGGCAGTGAAGGCCGCCGCCTGGGTATGTCGGATATCACCCGCGAGTACCTCGACAAGTTCTGGGAAATTCTCGACGAGATTCTCAACGCCGTGCTGTTCGTGCTCATCGGCCTGGAAATGCTCATTCTTGATATAAGCCGCACCACGCTGCTGGTCGGGGTGGTGTCGATTGGGCTAGTGCTGCTGGCGCGCTGGGTATCGGTGGGCGTGCCGCTGGCGCTGCTGCAGCGCTTCTACCCCTTCGACCGCCGGACGCTGCGGGTGCTCACCTGGGGCGGGCTGCGGGGCGGCATTTCGGTGGCCCTGGCTCTGTCCTTGCCCGAGTCCATGCCCCGCGACCTGCTGGTGGGCGTCACGTACGTGGTGGTGATTTTCAGCATCATCGTGCAGGGCCTCAGCATCGGGCCGCTGGTCAAGAAGATGGGGTTGAGCACCGGCCCGCCCCCCGACGACCAGTCCGGCCACTAACTCCCGCGCCCCATGAACCGACTACGCGCCCTGTGGCAGAATCTGAATGCCAGCCTGTGGTTTGTGCCCACGCTGATGGTGGCCGGCAGCCTGGTGCTGGCCTTCGGGCTGGTGCTGGCCGAGCCGTTTCTCGACCACGACCAGCTGGCCAAGTATCCTTTGCTGTTCGGGGCCGGGGCCGACGGCGCCCGCGGCATGCTCACGGCCATTGCCGGCTCCATGATTACCGTGGCCGGCCTGATCTTCTCGCTCACGCTGAGCACGCTGGCCCAGGTATCGAGCCAGTATACCTCGCGGGTGCTGCGCAACTTCATGCGTGACCGGACCAACCAGCTGATTCTGGGCTTCTTCGTCAGCATCTTCGCCTACTGCCTGATAGTGCTGCGCACCATCCGGGGCGGCGACGAGGGCCGGTTCATCCCGTCGCTGGCGGTGGGCGCGGGACTGGTGCTGGCGCTGCTGAGCATCGGGGTGCTGATTTTCTTTATCCACCACATGGCCTCCTCCATTCAGGCCGCCAACATCATCCGCAACGCCAGCCAGGAAACCGAGGCGGCCATCACGCGCCTGTTTCCGGAGGCGCTGGGCGGGCAGGCCAGCGCCGCCGAGGCCAGGCAGCTGCTGGAGCAGGCCGGCGAGCTGCGCTGGCAGCCCGTGCCGGCGCGCGCCACCGGCTACGTGCAGAGCATCAGCGAGGACAGCCTGCTGGCGCTGGCCCGGGAGCTGCAGGGCGTGGTGCGGCTCGAGCACGGCATCGGCGGCTTCGTGGCCCGGGGCGCGGCGCTGGTGTCGGTGGCCCGCTACGGCGCCCACCCCGCCCCGCTGCCCGACGAGTTGACCGGGCAAATCAACCAGCTATTCAGCCTGGGCAATCAGCGCACCATCGAGCAGGACGCCAGCTTTGGCCTGCGCCAGATCGTGGACATTGCCCTCAAGGCCCTGTCGCCGGGCATCAACGATACCACCACGGCCATCATCTGCGTCGACCACCTGGGGGCGCTGCTGGCGCTGCTGGCCGACCGGCAGCTGCCCGAGCCGCTGCGCGTGGCCGACCGCCAGGTGCGCGTGGTGGCGGTGCGGCCCTCGTTTGAGAAGATGGTAGCCACGGCCCTCGACCAGATCCGCATCAGCGCCGAGGCCAACCTGGGCGTGTACCTGCGGCTGCTGACGGCCCTGGCCACCGTGGCTCAGCGCACCGACCACCCGGAGCGCCGCGCCGCGCTGCGCCAGCAGGCCGACCTGGTAATGGCGGCGGCCGAGCGCACCCTCAGCACTGACTACGAGCGCCAGCAGGTGCGCGAGCGGCGCGCCGACCTGTTGCTGGGCTAACGCCCGCCGCGGGGGCAAATTCCGGTGGCCTTTTTCCTGCCCCTCACCTTTTCACTGCACCCGAATGGATCAGGTTTTCTTCACATCCTGGACCAGCATTGCCCGCACGCTGGTGGTGGGGCTGGCCGCCTACGCCGGGCTGATGGTGCTGCTGCGCATCTCCGGCAAGCGCACCCTTACCAAGATGAACGCCTTCGACCTGGTGGTGACCGTGGCGCTGGGCTCCACCCTGGCCACGGTGCTGCTCACCAAAAGCGTGGCGCTGGCCGACGGCCTGACCGCCTTTGGGTTGCTAATTCTGCTGCAGTACAGTATCACCTGGCTGTCGGTGCGCTCCAAAACGGTTAGTCGGCTGGTGAAGTCCGAGCCGACGTTGCTGGTGTATCAGGGGCAGTTTCTGGGGGCAGCCCTGCGGGCCGAGCGCCTTACCGAAGACGAGGTGCTGGCCGGGCTGCGGGCGCAGGGAGTGACCTCGGTGGCAGATGCCGCCGCCGTGGTGCTGGAAAACAGCGGCGAGCTTACGGTGCTCAGGCAAACCGCGCCGGGCCCGCAGTCGGTGCTGCGCAGCGTGCCGGGGCCGCACCAGCCGCAGTAAGGCGGCGCCAAGGCCGCTTTGATCGGCTGGCTTCAGGCAATAGGCCCGGCCTTACTCCTTGGCGGGCTGCTGCTCGTCGGTGGCCGGCTCCGGGTGGGCGGCGGGCAGGTCAGCGCGGGCCGACGGCACGTCGCCCGGGCCGGCGGGCCAGCCCTCGCGCTGCAGCCGGCGGTTGCCGTCGGTGGCTTCGGTCTGGTCGTGCAGCAGAATCTGCTGGGTGGGGAAGGGCAGGTCGATGCCGTGGGCGGTGAGCTTGTTTTTGATGGCTTCCAGCACCCGGTCCTGGGCGTCGAGCACGTCGGCCTGGCGGGGCGGGTCCACCCACCAGCGCGCCCGGATGTTCACCGAGCTGCCGGCCAAATCCATCACCAGCGCTTCGGGTGCGGGGTCGGTCATGACGCCTTCCACCTCGCGCATGGCCTCCAGCATCAGGGCCCGGGCCTGGGCAATGTCGTCGCCGTAGCCGATGCCCACGTCGTACTGCAGGCGGCGCTTGTCGTAGGCCGTGTTCACGGTCACGGCGTTGGTGAACAGCTCGGCGTTGGGGATGATAACGCGGCGCCCGTCGTAGGTTTTGATGGCCGTGGCCCGGGTCTGGATGTCCTCCACGGTGCCCTCAAATTCCTTGTACTTGATCTGGTCACCGATCTTGAACGGCTCGGTGAGCAGCAGCAGCACGCCGGCCAGAAAGTTCTGGAAGATGTCCTTGAAGGCGAAGCCGATGGCAATGCCGCCCACCCCCAGCGCGCTGACCAGGCTGGCGGGCGTGAAGCCGGGCAGAATGATGGTCACGGTCACGAGCACGCCCAGAATGAGCATGCCCACGTAGGAGAGGCGGCTGAGCAGGCGCACCAGACTCTGGCTGCTGCTGCGGCTACTGGTCACGCGCTGCACCAGCGCGCGCGCGCCGCGGGCCAGCAGCATAAACACCACAAACGTGACCAGGCCAAAGACGATGTTGGGCAGGGCCAGCATCAGGTCGCGGCCAATCTGGTTGAGCTTCTGCCAGGCAAGCGAGAAATCCATAGGGCGGGGGTTGCTATTGCCGGCTCATACGCAGCCGCCGCATAAATTGTCGGGCTTCCGGTTACCTTTTTGCCGCCGCGGCAGGGCCTGCGTGACGAGTGGTGGCTGCTGGTGGGAATGGTTTGCCGATGCCCGGCACCGCGACTCAGGCCGGCCACGGGCGCAACGAAATAAGGCACCCGTCCGCCTGGCGGCAGGCATTGACAGGCGCCTGCGGCCGGGCTAACATCAGCGCACAGCCGCCGGGTTCGTGGTGGTCACCGGGGCCCCGCCGCCCAGGGCGCGGTACAGGTCGATGAGCTGCAGGAACTGCTCGCGGCGGGTGGTGGTCAGGTTCAGCTCGGCTTCCAGGGCGCTGCGCTGGGCGGTGATGACTTCCAGGTAGGTGGCGTAGCTGGCCGTATAGAGGTCGTTGGAAATGTCCACGGCCTTGGTCAGGGCGGCCACTTCCTGCTGCTGCAGGGCGTACACGCGCTGGTAGTTATGCAGGCCCCGCAGGCTGGTGGTCACTTCCTCAAACCCGGTCTGGATGCTGCGCTGGTACTCGAAGTAGGCAATGCGCTGCCGCGCGGCCGACTGGGTGTACTCGGCCCGCAGCACGTTGCGGTTGAAGAGCGGGGCCGATACGCCGGCCAGCAGCCCGTAGGCCAGCGAGCCGGGCGTGCTCAGCAGCAGGGAGGCTTTATAGGCGTTCAGCCCCACGTACGGCGACAAGGTGAACGAGGGCAGGAAGGCGGCCCGGGCGGCGGCCACGTCGGCCTTGGTGGCCAACAGCGCCAGCTCGGCCTGCTGCACGTCGGGGCGGCGCAGCAGCAGCTCGGCCGGCAGCCCCGCCGAAAGGGCCGCGGGCAATGGCTGCTGCTGGATGGGCAGGCCCCGGGTAATGGGCTGCGGATAGCGGCCCAACAGGCGGTTGAGCTGGTTTTCGGTGGCCAGGATGCGCTGCTGCACTTCCACCTCGCCGCTGCGGGTGCGCAGCAGCTGGGCCGTGAACTGCTGCACGGCCAGCTCGGTGGCCCGGCCGCCCAGCTTCTGCAGCTTCACGATTTCGAGGGCCCGATTCTGCAGCCGCTCGTTTTTGCCCAGCACGTCCAGCTGGCTGTCCAGCGTCAGCAGCTCGTAGTAGAGGCGGGCCACCTGGGCTACCAGCGCAGTTTGCACCAGCCGGCGGCCCTGCTCCGTGGCCAGCATCCGGGCCAAGGCGGCCCGGCGGCGGCTGCGCAGCTTGCCCCACAAATCAATTTCCCAGGTACTGCGCAGCCCCAGGAAGTAGTCGGGGGCGACGGTGGGCAGCTGGCGGCCGTCGTTGGTGGCGTTGTAGCCGGTGCCGCTGAGGGTGGCAAACCGGTCGGCGCTGGCGGCGGCCACGCCGTTGACGGCCGGCAGCAGCGCGCCCCGGGCCGCCTGTACACTGGCGCGGGCCACTTCCACCCGCTGCACGGCAATCAGCAAATCGGGGTTGGCGCGCAGGGCCGTATCAAGCAGCCCAATCAGGTTGGGGTCCGCAAAGAACTGCTGCCAGGGCTGGGCGGCAATGGACGCGGAATCGGTGGCGGGGGAAGCGCCTGCCGCGCCGAAGGTGGCCGGCACGGCCGTGGCGCGGGGCGTGAGCACCGGCTGTATGGTCTGGCAACTGCCCAGGGCCGCCAGCGTGAGCAGTCCGAATAAGCGTTTGAAAGGCCGGTTGGCTTGTGCTGATGTCTCCTCTCCTTTAGAGAACAGGCCGGCAAGTGAAGGGCGGAACAGAGTCATAGCGCAGGATTAGGCGGCCGCGTGGGCGGGCTCGGGGTGGGCGGCGGGAACGGGATGAGCCGTGGGCTCGGCAACGGGCTGGGCGGGCTTTTTGTCGCGGGCAAACAGCACGTACAGGCCCGGAATCAGCACCACTCCGAACAAAGTGCCGATGAGCATGCCGCCCGCCGCCGCCGTGCCGATGCTGCGGTTGCCCATGGCGCCCGCGCCCGTGGCAATGCACAGCGGAATCAGGCCGGCCACGAAGGCGAAGGAGGTCATCAGGATGGGGCGCAGGCGGGAGCGGGCGCCCTCCACGGCCGCGTCCAGCACCGACAGGCCTTCCTGCTGCCGCTGCACCGCGAATTCAATGATGAGAATTGCGTTTTTTCCCAGCAAACCAATCAGCATCACCAGGGAAACCTGGGCGTAGATGTTGTTTTCCAGCCCCAGCAGCTTGAGCGCCAGAAACGCGCCGAAGATGCCGGTGGGCAAGCTCAGCAGCACCGGCAGCGGCAGCAGGAAACTCTCGTACTGGGCCGCCAGCAGCAGATACACGAACACCAGCACGATGCCGAACACGTAGAGCGCCTGGTTGCCGGAGATGATCTGCTCCCGGGTCATGCCGCTCCACTCGAAGGTGTAGCCGCGCGGCAGCTCTTTGGCCGCCACGGACTCAATGGTTTTGATGGCGTCGCCGGACGAGTAGCCGGGGGCGGTGTCGCCGTTGAGGGTGGCCGAGGTGTACATGTTGTAGCGCGTGAACTGCTCGGGGCCGTACACCCGCTCCAGGCGCACGAACGTGGAGTAGGGCACCATCTCGCCCCGGTTGTTTTTCACGTAGAGCTTCAGCAAGTCCTCGGGCTTGGTGCGGTAGCCGGGCAGGGCCTGCACCATCACCTTATACATCTGCCCGAAGCGGATAAAGCTGGCGGCGTAGTTGGCGCCCATCAGGGTTTGCAGCGTGCCCATGGCGCTGGCCACGGTCACGCCCTTCTTGGCGGCCAGGTCGGCATCCAGGTGAATGAGGTACTGCGGGAAGGTGGGGTCGAAGCCGGAAAAGGTGTTTTCGATGGCCGGCGTGTTGTTGAGGGCCTTGATGAAGCGGTCCGTCACCTCGTCGGTGCGGCGCAGGTCGCCGCGGCCGGTGCGGTCCAGCACCCGCAAATCGAAGCCGCCGGCGTTGCCGAAACCGGGCACCGTGGGCGGGGTAAAAAACTGCACCTGCGCCCCGGTGATGTGCCTGGTTTTGGTCCGCAGCTGGGCCATCAGCTCGGTCACGGATTCCTTACGCTCGTCCCAGCTTTTCAGGTTGATCATGCCCATGCCGTAGCTGGCCCCCGACACGTCGTTCATCAGCGAGTAGCCGGCCAGCGTCGATACCGATTCCACGGGCTTCAGGGTCTGGGCCACGCGCTGCACTTCCTGCAATACCTGCTGGGTGCGCTCCATGGTGGCGCCGGGCGGCGAGGTCACGTTGATGTACACCATGCCCTGGTCTTCGCTCGGAATAAAGCCGGTGGGCAGCACCGAATTAACGCCCCAGGTGGCCGCGAAGAAGAACAGCAGCAGCGCCACCGTCACCAGCCGGCGGCTGGCCACCACGCGCACCAAACGCTGGTAGCCGTCGGCAAACCGCTCGTAGCGGCTATTGAAGCCGGCGAAGAAACGGCCCAGCAGGCCGGTGCGCTCGGCGTCGGGGGTGGGCTCCTTGAGCAGCAGCGCGCACAGCGCCGGCGTGAGCGTGAGGGCGTTCAAGCCCGAAATGACGATGGAAATGGCCAGCGTGAGCGAAAACTGGCGGTAGAATACGCCCACCGGCCCGCTCATAAACGACACCGGAATAAACACCGCCGACATCACCAGCGTGATGGCCACAATGGCCCCGCTGATTTTGCCCATGGCTTCCAGCGTAGCGTCCATGGCCGAAAGGTGCTTTTCGTGCATTTTGGCGTGCACGGCTTCCACCACCACAATGGCGTTATCGACCACAATGCCGATGGCCAGCACCAGCGCAAACAGCGTGAGCAGGTTGATACTGAAGCCCAGCAGCTGCATGAAAAACAGGGTGCCGATGAGGGCCACCGGCACGGCCAGCGCCGGAATCAGCGTGGAGCGCCAGTCCTGCAAAAACAGGTACACAATTACGAACACCAGCAAAAACGCCTCGAACAAGGTGCGTACCACCTCGTGAATACTCGCGTCGAGGAAGCGCGACACGTCGTAGCTAATGTTGTAGGTCATGCCGGGCGGGAAGCTGGTGGCTTTCAGCTCGGCCATGCGGGCTTTTACCTGCGCAATGACGTCGGAGGCGTTGGAGCCGGGCAGCTGCTTGAGCAGGATGGCGGCCGAGGGCTTGCCGTTGCTCTTGGACAGCATCCGGTAGGTCTGCACCCCAAACTCCACGTCGGCCACGTCCTTGAGGCGCAGCACCGAGCCGTCGGCTTCGGCCCGGATGACGATGTTGCGGTACTGCTCGGGCTCGAACAGCTTACCCGTGTAGCGCAGCACGTATTGCAGCACCTGGGCCGAGCGGCCCGAGCTTTCGCCGGTGCGGCCGGGGGCCGCTTCCACGCTCTGGGTCTGGATGGCCTCCACAATCTCGTCGGCGCCCACGCGGTAGGCCAGCATCCGGTCGGGCTTGAGCCACACGCGCATAGCGTACTCGCGGCTGCCCTGGATTTCGGCCAGGCCCACGCCCTTGATGCGCTTGAGCTCCTGCAGAATGTTGATGTCGGCGAAGTTGTAGATGAACTGCTCGTCGGCCGTGGGGTCGTCGCTGACGATGTTCAGGTACAGCAGCATGCTGTTCACTTCCTTCTCGGTCACCACCCCGGCCTTAATCACCTCCTGGGGCAGCTCGTCGAGAATGGTGGTGACGCGGTTCTGCACGGCCACGGCGGCCAGGTCGGGGTCGGTGCCCACCTCGAAGAACACCTCCACCAGGGTGGTGCCGTTGTTGGTGGTCACGGTGTTCATGTAGGTCATGCCCGGCACCCCGTTGATAGCCCGCTCCAGCGGCGTGGCCACGGCCTTGGCCGATACCTCGGCGTTGGCCCCGTTGTATTTGGCCCGCACCGTCACGGAAGGCGGCACGATGTCGGGGAACTGCGTGACGGGCAGCGTAAACAGCGCGCCCACGCCCAGCAGGGTGATAAACAGCGAAATAACCAGCGACAAAACCGGCCGTCTGATGAAGATAGAAAACATAGAGAAGGTGTGTAGTGAGGAGGTGGTGTGCCGCTGGTTGGGGTAGGCCGTCATGCTGAGCTTGCCGAAGCATCTCTACCGTAATTCAACGAAGCGGTAGAGATGCTTCGACTGCGGCTGCGCCTTCGCTCAGCATGACGGGCTAGTAGTCATGACGTGCCAATGAACTGACCGGCTACAAAGCGGTGGTCAGGCTGGCGAGGGTCACCGGGCGGGGCGTGATACGGGAGCCGTCGCGCAGATCCTGCACGCCTTCGCACACAATCCGCTCCCCGGCTTTCAGGCCGCTATCCACCACGTAAAAGGCGTCGAGGCGGCTCTGGGGCACGAAGTTGCGCTGGCGCACCTGACCCTGGGCATCCACCACGTACACGTAGTTCTTGTCCTGCTGCTCGAACACGGCCTTCTGGGGCACGAGCAGCGCGTCGGTCACGGTGTTGGCCAGGCGCACCTTGCCGGTGGCCCCGTGCTTGAGCAGCCGCTCGGGGTTGGCGAAGCGGGCCCGGAAGGCAATGGCCCCGGTGCCGGCCTGAAACTGGCTTTCCACCGTCTCGATCTGGCCGGTGGGGGCGTAGAGCGTGCCGTCGGCCAGCACCAGCCGCACCTGGTTGGTACGGCGGGCCGAGTCCTGCCGGCGCGTTTTCATGTACTCCAGATACTCCGCCTCCGACACGTTGAAGTAGGCAAACACGGCCCGCGTGTCCGACACGGTGGTCAGCAGCGTGCCGTCGTCGATGAGGCTGCCTACCTTCAGCAGCTCCCGGTTCACCACGCCGTCAAACGGGGCGCGGATGGTGGTGTAGCTGAGCATGAGGGCGGCGTTGGAGGCCGCCGAACGGGCTTCCTCCACCGTGGAGCGGGCGGCCGTGAGCTTAGCCTGGGCCACGTCCAGCTCGGTTTTGGAGATGATGTTCTTCTGGGTCAGCATCCGCACCCGGTCCAGCTCCAGGCTGGCCACCCGGGCCTGGGCCAGGGCGTTGTTGAGCGTGGCCTGGGTGCGCGCCAGCCGGGTTTTGTACTCGGCGTCGTTGAGGTGGAACAGGGCCTGGCCCTGGCGGACTTTCTGGCCCTCATCCACGTAAATCTTCTCCAGAAAGCCCCGCACCCGCGCCCGCAGCTCCACATTGCGGGTGGCCTGCACATCGGCCACGTACTCGCGGCTGAGCACCGTGTCGCGGGCCGAAAGCTGCACTACGGGCAGGGAAAGCGGCGCTTCCGTGGCGGTGGTAGATTCGGCCGCGCTGTCGGCGCCGCAGCCAGCTAGGGTGGCAGCGGTTAACGGTAACAGCAGCAGCCAGCGGAAAGGAAATCGAGAAAGCATATAGTCAGGCTTGAGAAGAATCAGAGAAATCCGGCCCCGGTCAGGGCCGGGCCAGCGAGTCGGGGGCGCCACTGGCGTACCGCGTGGCCTGCTCGCAGACCGCCAGCCGGGCCCGGGTGTGGGCCAGCTCCAGCTCGGCCTCGGCCACCGTCAGCTCAGCGTCGGCGGCGTAGTCCGGGGCAGCCTCCAGCTGCTGCAGGCAGTAGAAGTTCAGGGCCACCGACAGTAGCAGCGTCCCCAGCAGCAGACCGATGAGCAGGCGGTAGCGAATGGCAATGGGCATGGGCAGGCGGCATCAGATGATGCTGCAAACCACCCCCGGCGAGGTTAAAGCAACATGAGCGCGGGATTAAAAAACATTAAAAACCCCGCCGACCCCTCCCTCCCACTGCCGGCCTATTACGCCCCAAAAAAAACCGGGCCCTCCCAGTCAGGGAGGGCCCGCACAGGCCTTTTACCGGCGGCAGCCGGTCTTGAAAAAAGCTGCCCCGCTGCCTGACTCCGGTAGCCGGCTCAGGCAGCGGGCAGCTCCAGCACCACGGTGGTACCCTGGCCCGGGGCCGAGGTCAGCTGCACGTCGCCGCCGTGCAGGCGCACAATCTTCTGCGTGATGGACAGCCCCACGCCGTAGCCGGGGCGCGAGCGGGCATTTTCGGCACGGTAGAGTGGGGCGAGCACCTGCGCCAGCTCGGCGGGCGCAATGCCGATGCCCTGGTCGGCCACCTCCAGGCGCAGGCGGGTGGGCGCGCCGTAGCGGAGGGTGGCCTCCACCGGGCCGGCGGAGTACTTGCAGGCGTTGTCGAGCAGGTTGAAGATGGCCGTAGTCAGCAGGCGGGCGTTGCCGGGCACCACAAACAGGGCGTCCGGCAGCGGGGCCGGCAGCTCGCCGAAATGCAGGCGGATGACGCGGCCGGGGTACTTGCCCTGACAGTAGCTCAGAGCCTGGGTGAGGCAGTCGTCGAAGGATACCGGCTCGCGCTGAAACGAGGCATCGTCGGCTTGGGCCAGCGCCAGCAGGCTGTTGCTCAGATCAATGAGCTTGCGGATCTCCTCCACGGCCGAGCGGATGCTGGCCTGGGTCTGGGGCAGGTCGGGGTCATAGGCCAGCGAGGTTTCCAGCGTGCCCAGCAGCGTGGTCAGGGGCGTGCGCAGCTCATGGGACGCGTGGCTGACAAAGCTTTTCTGCGACTCAAACGCCTGCTCCACCCCGCCCAGCATCTGGTTGAAGGTGCGGGCCAACTGGGCAATTTCGTCGGTGCCGTTGCCCTCCGCCACGCGAGTGCTCAGGCGGGCCGCCGTGATCTGCTCCACCTGCCGCACCACCCCCGAAATGGGCCGCAGCGCCTGCTCGGCAAAATACCAGCCCGCCAGAATGATGAGCACCAGCGCCCCCACGTTGCCGGCCAGCAGCAACAGGCGCAGCTGTCGGAGCTGCTGCTGGCCGGCCGGGTCCTGGCCGGCGGCAAACACGTAGTAGAGCTGGCCGCGGTAGCGGAAAGTGCTGCCCACGGTTTCCTGGCCTTCGGCCGTGAAGCGCAGCGGCCGGCCCGGCCGGATGCGGCTCAGCTGCCGGGAGTTTTCCTTTTGGCTGAGGCCGTCGGCGCTGGTGTAAAGCAGGTGCTGCCCGGCGTCGTAGATGCTGACCTGTTCGCCGGGAATCGTGAGCAGGTCGCGGCGCCGGAACACTGGCTGCGGCCGCGGCTCGCTGGCTTCCAGCGCCTGCTGGCGCACCAGCAGACGGGTGGTCATGGTGGCCTTGCCCAGCAGGCGGCTGGCAAAGCGCTGCTCGCGGGCCGAGGCCTGGAAGTAGTAGATAAACCCCGACAGAATCAGCTGAATGCCGACTACCAGCAGGGTGAAGCGTAAAATCAGTTTGTTGCGAATCAGCATCCGGCAGGGTCTCTGGGTTAGCCTTCACGCAGCACGTAGCCCATGCCCACCACCGTGTGAATGAGCTTGGTGGCGTAGCCTTTGTCGAGCTTCTTGCGCAGAAAGCTCACGTACACGTCAATAATGTTGGTGTTGGTGTCGAAGTGCAGGTCCCAGACCTTCTCGGCAATGTCCACCCGCGAAATCACGCGGCCGCGGTTGCGCAGCAGGTATTCCAGCAGGCTGTATTCCTTGGTGGTCAGCTCGATGCGCTGGCCGGCGCGCGTTATGCGCTTGGTGTCCAGGTCCAGCTCCAGGTCGGCGGCGCCGAGCACCCGCCGGCCCGCGCCGGGCGAAGAGAGGCGGCGCGTGAGGGCGCGCACGCGCAGCAGCAGCTCCTGAAAGGCGAAGGGCTTGGCCAGGTAGTCGTCGGCGCCGGCCCCGAAGCCCTCCACCTTGTCCTGCAGGCTGTCCAGGGCGGTGAGCAGCAGCACCGGCTGGTGGGGGTGCGTGGCACGGATCAGGCGGCACAGCTCGAACCCGTTATGATACGGCAGGTTCACGTCGAGGATGGCAACGGCGTAGGGGTTCTGCTGCAGCAGCGACTTGCCCATGCGTCCGTCGTAGGCCACGTCCACCTCGTAGCCCTCACTCTCGAACCCCTTTTTTACGAACGAGGCCAGCTTGGGCTCGTCTTCCACCAGTAGTATTTTCATGCTTTACACTGCCTGAGCACGGCGCCCGGAATAAGCGCCCGTCAGCAGGGTATACGCACCCGGCCGGCAAGCGGCGTAGTTTTGTGCTGCCAGGCAAGGGTCTGGCGCCGCTCGCCGGTACCCGGCCGGGCACTTGCCGGATGCTGCCACCTGGCTGAACGGCCCCGGCTTAAACTTCCGCCCGGCCCGGACAGTTACCTGCCCTGCCAGGGCCTTCCGCCCCCTTTTATGCAACCTCTGCTCTTTCCTGCCGCCATGCCTGGTTCCGCTGCTTTTCCGCCTTCCCCGCTGCCCATCCTGATTATCGGGGCGGGCGTGTCGGGCCTCACCGCCGCCCGCGAGCTGCACGCCGCCGGCCGCCCGGTGCTGGTACTGGAGGCCCGCGAGCGGGTGGGCGGCAGCACGCTGGCCGTGCCCGCCCTGCCGGGCCACCCCGAGGTTGACTGGCTGGATCTGGGCGCCACCTGGGGCTGGGCCCACCATCCCTACCTGCTGGCGCTGGCTGCCGAGCTGGGTATGTCGTTTTTCGAGCAGCCCAGCGCCGGCGCTACCACCTACCAGACTGCCCCCGACGTCGTGCACCGTCTGCCCCAGCGGTCGGGCTCGGCGGGCTACCTGCGCCTGCCCGGCGGCGCGGCGGCCTTGTGCCGGGCGCTGGCCCGCGCACTGCCCGAGGCCAGCCTGCAGCTCGGCACCCAGGTCACTGGCCTGCGCGCGCTGCCCGGCCCCGACGGCCGCACCCGGGCCGTGGAAGTGACGGCCACCCGGCACGGCACGCAACACACCTACCAGGCGGCGGCCGTGGTGGTGGCCTTGCCCCCACGCCTGGCTGCCCACAGCCTACAGTTCAGCCCGCCGCTGCCACCCGACTTACAGCGCACCATGCAGGCCGTGCCAACCTGGATGGCGCACTCCATGAAAGTGCTGGCCGTGTACGCCGAGCCGTTCTGGCGCCGGGCCGCCCAGTCGGGGTTTGCCGTGAGCCAGGTGGGGCCGCTGGTGGAAATCCACGACGCCTCGCCCACCTCCGGCGCCGTGGGGGCGCTGTTCGGCTTTTTTGCCACCCCGCACCCGCTGCGCGCCGCCCTGGCCGCGCAGCGGCAGGCCGCCGTGGTGCAGCAGCTCAGCCAGCTGTTCGGGCCGGACGCGGGCCGGCCCCTGGCCTATCACGAGCTGGACTGGACCCAAGAGCCGCTCACCAGCGTGCCCGCCGACGCCGACGCCCCCACCCAGGTGCCCCTGCAGGGGCCGCCGCTGCTGCGCCAGGCCTGCTGGCACGGCACGCTGCTCTGGGCCGGGGCCGAAACCTCCGCCAGCGAGTGGGGCCGCCTCGACGGGGCCGTGGAAGCCGGCCGCCGCGCGGTCCGGCAGCTGCTGCAGCCCGCCTAGTCAAGCAATGATGTGCGAGTGCAGTGGCAAGTCCTAGCGCTGACCGGATTGCAGGAGTATGGGGGGAGGCCACGTGGCCGGTTCCGGCCCAGGCGGCAAGCCCGGTACAGAGGTTGCTCATCAAGACGCAACCATATTAAGCTGCTGTCGATCGGCTATTGAAACACCGATAACTACTAATTGCATATGCCTATGCTACTGAATAGCAGCAATGAGGTGGTCTAGCTAAGCCGGACAGAGTTGGGACGTTGCTCGAAGATGGGTTTCGAAGTGGTTGGGCGAGTCATAGCTGAGCGCTAAATGGCGGCGTTCCGTGTTGTGTTGTGTTGTAGTAGGCGATGTGGTGGCTGATTTCGAGCCGGGCTTCGGCCAGCCCAGGGAAGCTGCCACCGTCGAGTAGCTCGGCTTTGAAGCGGCTCCAAAAGGATTCGGCGTGGGCGTTGTCGTAGCAATTGTCGCGCCGGCTCATGCTTTGCACGGCCCCATAGCGGCTGACCAAGTCTTTGAAGCGGGTAGCCGTGTACTGGCGGCCCTGATCGGAGTGCACGATGAGCCCGGCTGCCGGCCGGCGCACCACCAGGGCGCGACGCAGCGCCTCACTCACCAGGTCCTCAGGCATGGTTTCGCGCACGTGCCAGCCCACGATTTTGCGCAAGCAACGGGCCAGCCAGACGGCCAGGTAGAGCCAGCCGCCGCCCTGGCGGGGTAAGTACGTGATATCACCCACCCACACCCGGTTTGGGGCGGTGGGGGCTGGTTGGCCCAGCAAGCGGTTGGGCGCGGCGCGCACGGCCGGGTCCGTCTCGGTGGTGCGGGGCACAAATGAGCAGGGCTGTTGTGCCCGCAGGCCGTGGGCTTTCAGCACGGGGCAAATGCGCCAGCGGCTCCCCCGATGGTCCTGAGCCTGCACCTCTGCCCGCAGCCGATGCGTGCCGTAGCGCTGGCTATGGTGTGCAAACGCTTGGCGCACGGCTACTTGCCAGGCCGGCTCGGGCACGGGTTGGTTCTGCCGCTGGCACTAGGCGTAATACGCGCTGGGGGCGACCTGCAACACGCGGCAGAGCTGGCGCACGGGCACCCGCACCTGGCGCTGGGCGATGTAGCAGTACGTGCTCACGAGGTCGGCTGGCCGAAGATGACCAAATCTTTTTTTAAAATATCCAGTTCCTGCGCCAGCCGCTTGTTGGCCGCGCGCAGGGCGCGCACCTCCGGGTCGCGGGCTACTTCGATGCTGCCGACCTCGGCCACCACCTGCGCCTGCTGCCAACGGTAAAACAGCTTGGGGCTGATACCAGTTCACGGGCCGCGGCTTGCGTACTACGGCTCTCAGACGCCAGGCGCAGGGCCTCGGCCTTGAATGCCTCGTCGTATTTACGCCGTTTGTCGGGCGACGACCCGCTGGTTCTTGCTGCCATAACAGAAGAAATATACGTCCTTCTTCTGTCCGCCTTGCCTAGACCACCTCACTTTCGCGAAGAGAGTATAATCCAGAGGCTGGTTCTAGCCATAGTCACGCTGGAGTTGGATTGCCTGTTCAGGCTTAATGACTGGACCATAAAGTCGAACCTTTGGAGCGGCATGCTCGTCGATGGGCCGCTGCATTCCAGGTGATGTTATATTGGCGCACATACTCGGCCAGCGGGCCCAGCCCCATGCGCCGTCGCCGGGCGTCCACCCGGGCCGGACACCTGAGTGGTAGCACGTAAGCCGTGTTGGTAGCTTCATCGAAACCAATCTGGCTGCCAAAAGATTGGCGGCGGCCCCGGTCCAGGGCAACACGGTCTTGCAGCAGGGCCAGGGCGCTGGGCTGGGCCTCGTGCCGGTGCACGGCCCGGCGCAACCAGGGCAGGTAACGCTGCTGTGTAGGCAAGTCGGCATGCTGAATGACCAGAAACAATGCTTGGTTAGCTTCAGAGCCGATGCGCTGGTAGCTCACCCAGCCATGGGCATCCAGAATCTGGCGCACCTGCTGCAGATTCAGGCTGTCAGTGCGCTGCATCAGGCGGCCCAGGCTGTCGGCGGGGCGGCTGTGGCGCCCGGACTGGTCCAGGATCTGCATGTACTGCCGCCGGATGTCCTGGTCGGCGCGGTAGATGGCCGACAACGTGCGGCGTAGCGTGGTGTCTACCGGAACGGGCATGGTCTGACCAGCCGCTGGCAAGTACCCTACCAGGCACAAAACAATGCAGAGCAGCTTCATCAGAACCAGAGTGTGTAAAAGTGAGTGAGATAGATCTATCCGGCTGCTCCGGAGCCGCGGAGGATGCATACCGGCCGGCCAACGGCACGGCGGAGTGAGCTTGCCGCCCCGATGAACATGAGCCAATATACCAACACCACAGTAGCTGTAGCGGTCTGCCAGCATAGTCCCCCAGCCTCAAGTACCCGAACAACCAGCTAATAGAGCGTCAGAGCAGCGCTTCGTAAGGCAACACCATCGGCTCATCCGGAATCCGGCACGGGCTGCATAATTCGGGCAGGAGCGGAAAAAGTTTACCCGCACTTTCGGCCGTTGCCTGGGCGGGGTGCCGCGGGCATTAATTGTGGTATTGTTTTCTCTCCGCTCATGCGTATCCGGTTGCTACTGCTGCTCTGCCTGCTCACCAGGGCGTGGGGGCTGAAAGCCGGGGCCCAACCGGTTCCGCAGGGTTTTCGGTTCGAGCGGCCCCGGGCCCGCACCGGCCGGCTCCCGTACCTGAGCCAGCGCAACCTGCTGGTGGTGCCGGTGCACCTGAATGGGACCGGGCCCTACAACTTTTTGCTCGACACCGGGGTGGGCACCTCCCTCATTACCGACCCCGCGCTGGAGGCCGTGCTGGGCCGGCCCCGGGGAGCGTGCTACGTGGTGCGGGGCGCAGGGGAGGGCCCCGGTACCCGCGCCTGGGCCATCGACAGCGTGCAGGTGAAGCTGCCGGGCGTGGTGGCGCCGGCTGGCCGTTTCCTGTTGTTTGCCGAAGCCGGTTTCGACCTGACGGCCTACGTGGGCATGCCGGTACACGGCATCCTGGGCCACGATTTCTTCGCCAGCTTCGTGGTAAGCCAGTGCCCGGAGCGCGAGGAACTGGTGCTGTACGCCCCGGCCCGCTACCGGCCGCCCCGCCGGCGCGGCTGGGTGCAGCTTCCGCTGGACCTCGAAGGCCAGCGCCCTTACCTGACGCTGCCCGTGCAGCTGAGCGACTCGCTGCGCCTGCCCCTGCGCCTGCTGCTGGACACGGGGGCGGGCCATGCCCTGTCGCTGGAAACCGCCGCCGACCGGCGCATTCAGGTACCGGACCGGCACCTGCGCACGCCGCTGGGCTACGGCCTGAGCGGGCCCGTGCACGGCTGCCTGGGGCGGGTGCCGGAGCTGCTAGTGGGGCCTTACCCGCTGCCGCAGGTGCTCACCTCCTTTCCGGATGACGCACCGGTGCACGTCCGCACGGCGGAAGAACGTCACGGCAGCCTGGGGGCCGAACTGCTCAAGCACTTTGACGCGGTGATTGACTACCCGCACAACCGGCTGCTGCTGCGGCCGGGGCGCCTGTTTCGGCAGCCCTTCGAGCACGATATGGCGGGCGTAGAGCTGCTGGCCACCGGCCCCGACCTGCGCCGCTACCTCATTACGCGGGTAGAGGCCGGCTCCCCGGCCGAAGCCGCTGGCCTCTGCCCCGGAGACGAACTGGTGGCCGTGGACCTGCGCCTGGCCCACACGTTTTCGCTCACGCAGCTCAGCACCCTGCTACACGCTGCCGATGGCCGTCGTCTGCTGCTCATCGTGCGGCGGGGCGAGGGCGAGGGTGAATTGCTAACCATGCAACTGCGCTTGCGCCGCCAAATCTAAGAGATGCTTTCTCCTTGTCATTTCCTGCTGCTGTACCCATGCCCCTGATGTTCCGCTGTCTTCGTTCTGGCTTACTGCTGGTCACTTTACTGCTGACCGGCGCGGCCGCCCGCGCTCAGGCTACCGCCGCAGTGACTCCTTCCGCCCCGGCGGCCGGGGCCGCCCCGCTCACCGAGCTGCTGGCCTACCCGGCCGCGCCGGTGCAGCTGAACGTGCTCAGCACCACGCTGGCCAACGGGGTGCAGGTGCAGGACGTGACGTTTGCCAGCGTGGCCGGGCAGCTGCCGGTGCAGGCCTACGTGGTGCGCCCGGCCGGGCCGGTACCGGCTGGCAAACTGGCGGGGGTGCTGTTCGTGCACTGGTACGAGCCCTCTCGACCCACGTCCAACCGCACCCAGTTTCTGGACGAAGCCCAGGAACTGGCCCGGCGCGGCACGGTGTCCCTGCTCGTGTCCACGTTCTGGTCCGACTCCAGCCGCTACCAGCGCCGCCGCTGGCAGGATGACTACCAGAACACCTTGCACCAGGCCCGCGACCTGCGCCGGGGCTTGGACGTGCTGCTGGCCCAGCCCGGCGTGGATGCGGCCCGCATCGGCCTAGTGGGCCACGACTACGGCGCCCTGTTTGCCACCCTGGTGGCGGCCGTGGATGGTCGTGCCCGCGCCCACGTGCACATCGCCGGTACCGCCCGCTTTGCCGACTGGTACGTGCTGGGCCTGGGCCGCCGCGTGCCCCACGGCCCAGACTCCGCGGCCTACCGCCGCCAGCTGCTGCCGCTGGAGCCCCCTACGGTGCTGCCTGGCACCCGCGCCCAGGCCGTGTTCTACCAGCTAGGCGAGAACGACTTCTATACACCCCGGGCCAGCTTCCTGGAGTTTTACCAGCTCTGCGGTGCCCCGCGCAAGCGCCTGGCCACCTACCCTGCCCGCCACGGCATGGACGCACCCATCATCCGGGTAGACCGGCTGGAGTGGCTGGGACGGGAACTGGCCCTGCCCGCCGCCGTACCCGCCCTGCTGCCTGCCCCGCCGGCTGCAACCGGGCGCCGGCCCTGACCCGGTTCGTCCGGGCGGGCGGGGCACTGGCACCAGCAAAACGGCACTCTGCATAATTCTACTACCGGCCGGCCGGGCGAAGAGCTTCCTTCGCTTCTCTGCTTCACTCACCTTTTTCGCACGTTTCCGATGAACAAACCCTTACTCTGTCTGCTCGGGCCGGCTCTGGTGCTGAGCGTGCCGGCGCTGGCCCAAACCCGTAGCGTGGCCGGGCGCGTGACCGACCGCAGCACCGGCGAGGCCCTGCCCGGCGTGACGGTGCTGCTGAAAGGCACCAGCACCGGCGTGAGCACCAATGCCGACGGCTCGTTTACGCTACCCGTGCCGGCAGCGGGCGGTACGCTCGTGTTCAGCTCCATTGGCTACACCACCGTGGAGCGCGACCTGGGCACCGAGGCGCAGGTGGACCTGGCTCTGGCCCCCGACACCAAACAGCTGGGCGAAGTAGTGGTAACGGCCTTCGGCATTGAGCGGGAGACCAAGTCGCTGACCTACGCCGTGCAGGAAGTGCAGGGCGCGGAGGTGCAGCGCGTGGGCCAGCCCAACGTCACCAATGCCCTGCAAGGCAAGGTAGCGGGCGTGGTGGTACGCCAGAGCAGCGGCATGCCGGGGGCCTCTTCGCAGATTACCATTCGGGGCAGCCGCTCCTTTACCGGCAACAACCAGCCCCTGTACGTGGTAGACGGGCTCCCCATCGAAAGCAATGCCGACCCCAACTTCACCGGGCTGGTGAGCGGCACCGATGCCTCCAGCCGAGCCCTGGACCTGAACCCCAACGACATCGAGAGCATCTCGGTGCTGAAGGGCGGGGCGTCCTCGGCCCTGTACGGGTTGCGCGGAGCCAACGGCGTGGTGGTCATCACCACCAAAAAGGGCCGCGGGGCGCGCAAGCCGGTGGTGTCGTTTTCGTCGGATTACCAGGTGGACCGCGTGTCGGTGCTGCCGGAGCTGCAAAGCACTTACGCCCAGGGCACGGGCGGCGCGTTCAACCAGAATACCTCCCTCTCGTGGGGCCCGCGCCTGACGGCCCTGGACCCCACCGTGCTGGATAAGGGCGGCCGGCCGCTGGTGCCGGGCAAGGCCTACGACAACGTGGAGCCGTTTTTTCAGACGGGCCGCACCGCTACCAACGCCCTGAACCTGAGCGGCGGCAATGAACTGGGCAATTTCGCCGTGGGCCTGGCCTATACCAACCAGCAGGGCATCGTGCCGACGACCGGGCTGAACCGCTACAACGCCAAGGCGGCGGCCACGTTCAACCTGAGCCCCAAGCTGCAGCTGGGCGCCTCAGCCAACTTTTCCGACGTGGTAATCGACAAGATTCCGAGCGGCTCCAACCTGTCGAACCCCCTGTTTACCACCTACTACGCCCCGCGCAGCTACGATTTGTGGGGTATTCCGTTCGAGGACCCGGCGAATCCCAACCTGCAGGTGCACTACCGCGCGGCCATCGACAACCCCCGCTGGGCCTTGAAGCACAACTCTTTCCGGGAACAAACCAGCCGCACCTTCGGCAGCACCACGCTGCGCTACCAGCTGCAGCCCTGGCTCACGCTCAACTACTTGGCCGGGGCCGACTACTTCGCCACCACGGGCAAGGAGTTTTACGACCTGGGCTCGGGCTACACCGGCGGGCGCACGGCCATTCCCTCGGGCGGCCAGGTGCGCGACTACACCATCACGCAGCGGCAGGTGAATTCCAACGCCAGCCTGGGCCTGGACAAAGACCTGACCGAAAGCCTGAACGTGAATCTGCTGCTGGGCACTGAACTCTACGACATCCGCAACGTGTACCGCAACATGGTGGGCAACGGCGTGACCCAGGGCGGGCTGCGCCAGATTGACTTTACCGTGACCCAACAGACCTTCGAAACCAACCGCAACCGCCGGGTGGTGGGCTTCTACGGCCGGGCCGGGGCCAGCTGGAAGGAACTGCTGTACCTCAACGCCTCGCTGCGCCAGGACTACGTGTCGAACCTGGCCCGCGGCAACCGGGCCTTTCTCTATCCATCGGTGGGCCTGGGCGTGGTGCTCACGCAGCTGGCCAAGCTGCCCGAGCAGGGCCTGAGCTTTGCCAAGCTGCGGGCCTCCTACGCCGAGGTGGGCCAGCAGCCTGAGGAAGAATACCCCACCCGCAACGTGTACGTGGTGGGTGGCTCGGGCACGGGCTTTCTGACCGACAACTTCGCTTTTCCCTTCAACGGCCTGGGGGCCTTCTCGCTCAGCGACCAGCTGCGCAGCCCCGACCTGCGCCCCCAGAATACACGCACCGTGGAGGTGGGCGCCGACCTGCGCTTCTGGCGCAACCGCATCACGCTGGACTACACCTACTACGTGCAGCGCTCCGACCGGCAGATTTTTGCCGTGCCCATGGCCCCCGAAACCGGCTACTCCTCACGCTTGATTAACGCCGGCGCCCTGCGCACCCGCGGCCACGAGGTGAGCCTGAGTGCCCTGGTGACGCAGAAAGAGCAAGACACCTGGCGGCTGGGCGCCAACTTCACCTCCTACCGCAACCAGGTGCAGGAGCTGGCCCCGGGCGTGGACAACATCTTCCTGGGCGGTTTCGTGACGCCCAACGTGCGGGCTCAGGCGGGCCAGGTGTACCCCATCCTGTTCGGCAGCCGCTACGCCCGCACCGAGGCCGGCGACGTCATCGTGGACGACGACGGCTACCCCACGGCGGCCGACGAGAACGGCCCCATCGGCAACGTGCAGCCCGACTTTGAGCTGGGCCTGACCAGTAACATGACCTACCACGGCCTGGGGCTGGACCTGCAGGTGGACGTGCGCCGCGGCGGGCAGGCCTACGCCGGCAACACCCGCCTGGCCAAGCTCTACGGCATGGACCGCCAGACCGAGGACCGGGAGTCGGACTTCGTGTTTCCGGGCGTGAAGGCCGTGCGCGACGCCGGCGGCAACGTGACCGGCTACGTGCCCAACGACATTGTGATTAAGCGCGACCAGGTGTACTGGAGCCAGTTGCTCGACCCCATCGAGGAGTCGCACGTGTACCGGACCGACTTCGTGCGCCTGCGCGAGCTGGCGCTGAGCTACTCTTTGCCCCAGAGCCTGCTGGCCCGCACCAAAGTAGTCAGCGCCCTAACCGTGTCATTGACGGGCCGCAACCTGGCCTTGTGGACCAAGTACCCCAACTTCGACCCGGAAACCAGCGTGGGCGGGGCCGGTAATTTCCAGGGCCTGGAGTACGTGTCGCTGCCGCAGACGCGCAGCTTCGGCGTGGGCTTGCGGGCCACGTTCTAGGCAGTTATTTTCCTCTTCTCTGCTTCTTTCCCGTTTATGAAAGCTTCGCTGTTTTCCGCCGCTCTGGCGGCCGCCCTGCTGGTGGTTGCCGGCTGCTCCGATGACGTGCTGGACCGCATCGGCACCAACCCCGACAACCCCGAAACCGCCACCGCGCGCCTATTGCTGCCCCAGGTGGAAGTAAACGACGCCTTCGCCATTTCGGGCACCGACTTAGCCTGGTACGCCTCCATCTTCGTGGAGCACTCTACCGGCGTGCATGCGCAGTTCGAGCAATCGGACAAGCGCGCCCCCGGCTACTTCAATCCTAACATCACAGCCAACCTCTGGGGCAACCTCTACAACGCCCAACTCAAGGACCTGCAGGTGCTGCTGGAGCAGGCCAGCACCGGCCGCGAGGCCGGGGCCTGGCGCTACGTGGGCATCGGCAAAATTCTGCGGGCCCGCACCTTGGGCGTCGCCACCGATTTATTTGGGCGCATTCCCAATTCGGAAGCCCTGCAGGGCGCTGCCAATCTGAAGCCCCGCTTTGATACCCAGGAGTCGGTGTACCAGGACATGCAACGCCTGCTGGACGAAGCCCTGCTGGACCTGGACAAGCCCAGCAATCAGAACCCCGGCCCGGCCGACCTGTTTTACGGCGGCGACGCGACCAAGTGGAAGCGGGCGGCCTACGCCCTGAAGGCCCGCTATGCCAACCGCCTGAGCAAGCGCGACCCCCAGGGCTCGGCCACGCGGGCCCTGGCCGCGCTGGCCCAGGGCCTGCAAGGCCCGCAGGACGACCTCACGTTCCGCAGCTTCTCCGCGTCTGCCACCGCCGAAAACCCCTGGTACCAGGAGCTGAACGACCGGCGCCACTTCGCCGTGAGCAGCACGTTGTACGGCTTGCTTTCTTCCCTCAACGACCCGCGCCGCTTCTCGCTGGTGGGCACCGTGGGCGGGCAGCGGGTGCCCGCCCCCAATGGGACGGCCCAGAACGACCAGGCCGGTACGCGCTACTCCAAGGCCTCGGCCCAGCTCATCAACGCCACCGCCCCCATGCCGCTGATGACGTTTGCCGAGCAAAAGTTCATTGAGGCGGAGGCGCACCTGCGCCTGGGCAACCGTCCGGCCGCCTACGCCGCTTACCAGACGGCCGTGCAGACGGCCCTGAGCCAGCAGTTTGTGTCGGCCGCCGACGCGGCCACTTACACGGCCCAGCCCGCGGTATTCATGGGCGCGGCGAACCTGACCCTGCGCGACATCATAGTGCAGAAATACCTGAGCTTCTACGTGTACCAGCCCATAGAAGCCTATAACGACTACCGGCGCACCGGCTTCCCGGCGCTCAACAACCCCGCCGGCCCGGCCCCGCGCCGCTTTCCGTACGCCCAGCCGTCCTTCGACTCGAACCGCGAGAACGTGCCCACCGTGGGTCCGCAAGACGGGGTGTGGTGGGACGACGGCACGGAGGATTAAGCCAGGTATTGAAAACTGCTTCGGGTGGTGAGTGAGTGAGTGCACAACAAGAAGCGGCCGGCCGGACCCGGTGCTAGGCAAAAGGCGAATCCTGCAGCTGCTAGGCAGGGACCGCCGCCCGGCGCTGGGGCCGGTTTCGTGCGTGCGGCGGGTGATGTATCTTGGGGTTGATTTGTCGGCCCTTTATCAGCTTTTGGTCACGCGTGCTTTTCTCTTCCTGTATGTTACAAAAGCAGCCAGGGGCTTCGTCTGATTCCGGCGGCCCGGCCCAAGCCGATTCCGCGCTGTCCGCGCGCGGGCTGTGGCGGCCGGCGCTGGCGCTGTGGGGCGGTTTTGCCGGGGTGTCATACGTAGTCGTGTCGCTGGGGCAGTGGGTGCTGGGCGAGGCCATGCTGTGGAGCGGCTCGGCCTACTGGGCCCTGCGCTGGTCGCTGTGGCTGGCCTGCACCCCGTTCATCGTGGCCCTAGCCCGGCGCTTTCCGCTGCTGGCCGCCCGCGGAGCCGGGGGCTGGGCCCGCACGCTGGGGGCGCATCTGCTGGGCAGCCTGGGCCTGACGGCGGTGACGCTGCTGCTGGTGTTTGCGGCTACGGCCCCGCTGTTTCGGTGGGAGGCGGGCCTGCACTTCGGCTGGCGCCACGCCCTGAACTGGGTATTTACCAGCTACGATACCTTTCTGGCGTTGTATCTGCTGGTGGTGGTGGGCTACGGCCTGCTGGCCCAGAGCCGGCGCACCCGCCGCCTGGAGCAGGCCCACACGGCGGCCCTGTTGCACAACGCGGCCCTGCAGAGCCAACTCAGCGAAGCCCGCCTGCTGGCGCTGCGCATGCAGCTGAACCCGCACTTCCTGTTCAACACCCACCAAGCCATCGTGGGCCTGATTCTGCAGGGCGACGGACCGGGGGCCATTGAGATGCTGGCGGCCCTAAGCGAGTTGCTACGGGCCGTTCTCACGGAAGAGCCTCGCCCGCTGGTGCCCCTGCACGAGGAAGTAGCCGTGGTAGAAAAGTACCTGGCCATTCAGCAGATTCGCTTTCGCCACAAGTTGCGCGTGCACGTAGGGCTGCCCCCCGAGGCCCGCGAGGCGCTGCTACCCTCGTTTCTGCTGCAGCCGCTGGTGGAAAATGCCGTGGTACACGGCCTGGAGGGCCTGCGCGGACCTGCTTGCCTTACCCTGGAGGCCCGCGTGAGCGACGGCCAGTTGCACATTTCCCTGCACGACAACGGCCTGGGGGCCGGTGCGACGCCGCGCCGGGCACCGGCCGGCAGCGGCGGGGTGGGCCTGCGCAACACCCGCGCCCGCCTGCAGCAGCAGTACGGCGCGGGCGCCGCCCTGCGCCTGGTGCAGGCACCCGGGCAGGGCACCCTGGTGGAAGTAACGCTCCCCTACGAGCCCGCCCCAACTGCTGCCGCCGCCACTACTAGCCGCCCCGAACCCGCCCTGCCATGAGCTGCCGTGCCCTGATTGCCGACGACGAAGACCTGTGCCGCCAGGTGGTGCGCTCCTACCTGGGCGCCGCCGCCGACGTGGAAATAGTGGCCGAAACGGCGACCGGCGACGATACAGCCCGCCAGCTGCTGGAGCTGCGGCCCGAGCTGGTGTTCCTAGACGTGCAGATGCCCGAAGGCGACGGGTTTGAGGTGCTGCGAGCCGTGTGGCCGCACCACCAGCCAGTGGTCATTTTCACCACGGCCTACGACCGGTATGCCCTGCAGGCGTTTGAGGCGCACGCCCTCGACTACCTGCTCAAGCCGTTTACGCCCACCCGCTTTCAGCAGGCGCTGGCCCGCGCCCGCGAGCAGCTGCGCCTGACGGCCCAGGCCCGCCCGCCGGGGCTGGGCGAGCTGGTGGCCGGGCCCCCGGTGGCCCCGCTGCGCCGCCTGCTCATCAAGGAAGGCCGCCGCTTCTTTTTTGTGAAGCTGGCCGAGGTGATGTACGTGGAGGCCGATGGCAATTACTTAGTGCTGCACACCCAGGACGGGCGCCGCCACCTGCTCTACGAAAGCCTTACGCGCCTGGAAAAGCAGCTGGACCCGGCCACCTTCGTGCGCATCAGCCGGGGCTGCGTGCTGAACCTGGACTACGTGGCCAGCCTGGAAACCTACTTCAACGGCGAGTACATCGTGAGCCTGCAGCCCCCCGGGGCTACCCTCAAATGGACCCGCCTCTACCGCGACAACGCCAACGCCTTTTTCGCCCGGCAGGGGTAGCGGGCTGATTCCATTACGGGACCGGTCCGACCCAGGCCATATGTTTACCGGATGCGCCTTCCACTATTATTTATTCGGGTCCGGCCGCTGCTCGTGCTTGGTGCCGGGCTGCTGGCCGCCTGCTCCGGTGGCGCGGCCCCCGACGACGCCGCTACTGGGAGAAAGGTTTCCCGGCCGGCGCTGCCCGCGGCGTTTAGCCTGCCCGCGCCGGGCCTGATTGCCGAGGGACTGGCCTACGACCCGGCCGGCCACGCGCTGTATGTCAGCACGGTGCGCGGACAGACGATTTACCGGCTGCCAGCCAACGGGACGCTCCGGCGCTTCAGCCGCCCCGCCGATTCGCTCAGCGGCGTGTTCGGGCTGGCCATAGATACGGTGCGCGGCTACCTCTGGGCCGCTACCGGGCCAGTGCCCCACCTGGCCCGGCCGGGGGCCGCCGCGCCGGGGGTGGCGCTGGTGCGCTATCCGCTAGCCGGCGGCCCGCCCCGCCGCTTCCCAGTCCCCGCCGACGGCCGCCCCCACCTGCTGGGCGACGTACTGCCCGCTCCCGACGGCACCGTATACGCCACCGACAGCCGCACGCCCGTGCTCTACCGCCTGCGCCCCGGCCAACTCCACCCCGAGCCCTGGCTGAACGACTCCCTATTCTACTCCCTGCAGGGCTTGGCCCTGCTGCCCGGCGCCCGTACCCTGCTGCTGGCCGACTACCACCGGGGCGTGCTGGCGGTGGAACTGGCCACCGGCCGGGTACGGGCCTTGACGCCACCGCCTACCGACAAGCTGCGCGGCCTTGATGGCCTGTGCCACATCGGCCCCACCACCCTGCTGGCCACCCGCAACGGCACTGCGCCCAACCGCCTGTTGCGGGTCACCCTCGACACCGTGGCCGGGGCCGTACGCGCCGCTACTCCGCTGTCCACCGGGCCACTGCCCGACCTGACGCTGGGCACCGTGGCCGCCGGCCGCTTCTACTACATTGGCCGCAGCGGCTGGGCGGAGTTCGACGAGCAAGGGCGGCCGCTGCCGGGCGTGGCTCCCGCGCCGGCCCGGGTGGGCTCGATACTGTTGCCTGCCCGCTGACAACCACTGCGCCGGGCTTCTTATTTTCCTTATTCTATGCGTAGCCTACCACGTACCCCCCTGCCTGAGAAGCCGCCCTCGGCTGCCCAGTGCCCCAACTGCGGCAGTGCCCTGCCACCGGGCCAGTTTTGCCCCGGCTGCGGGCAGCCCCGCCACCATCGGCTTACGACGAGCCATGTGCTGCATGAGCTTCTACACGTGTTCACCCACGCCGACAAAAGCATCTTCGCCTACGCCGGGCGGGTGCTGGCGCGCCCGGCCCGGCCGGTGACAGACTACCTGGCCGGGCGGCGGCGCCGCCACTTCAACCCGTTTCAGTTTCTGCTGCTGGCCGTGGGGCTCACCACGCTGCTGACCACCTCGTTTCATTTTTATGAGCAGTTGGGCACCGGCGTGCAGGCCCGGATGGCCGCCCAAGGGGCGCCGGCCGCGCTGCTGGCGCGGGCGGGCACCTACTTCCAGACCCTGGGGCGTTTCGTAAACGTGTGGAGCCTGGGGCTGCTGCCGCTGTTTGCGCTGGTGGCCTGGGGCGCGTACCGCCGCCGGGGCCTCAACTACGCCGAGTCGTTTCTGGTGGTCGTGGTAGTGGGCAGCGCCTACCAACTGTGGCTGGGCGGCGTGCTGCTGGGCTGGCTGGGCGCCACCGGAGGAAAGTTGCCCGCCTTTTCGCTGGCCCCGCTGCAGGCGGCCGTGTACTTGGTCTACCTAACGGCCATCGGGCGGGGGGCGCTGGGGCTGGGTTGGGGCGGGGCCCTGGGCCGGGCCTTGCTGGTTACGCTACTGGCCTCGGCCATCGGGCTGGCTTTGAACTACGTCCTGTTTCAGCTCTACGTGCTAGGCGGCTGACGGCACCTCATCATCATTCCGGCCGCCAGCAGGGCGGGCATTTCCTTGAGCCATGGAATATTTCGCGGTGAGCAGCCTGGCAGTAGGCTTGTTTCTGGGCAGTTTGATCCTGGACAAACCGGCGCGCTCCGCAGCTGACTGGCTACTGGCCGGCTGGTTCGGATTGTTGTGCGTGCACTTGGCTGCCGTGTGGGTGGTGGCGTTTGGCCAGCCGGGGCGGTGGTGGAGCGTGCTGCCCCTGAGTCAGGCGCTGACGCTGCTGACGGGCGCGCAGCTGTGGCTGTACGCCCGGGCCCTCACCGAACCCCAATTTCAGCTACGGGCTCACCTGCCGCACCTGCTGCCGGTGGTGCTGGCGCTGCTAACGGTGGGCTGGATGGGCTTGGTGGGTCCTGGGCATGGTGTGCAGCCGCTGCTGGCGGTTACCGCCGGAGGAGGCCTGCTCAGCGTAGCATGTTATGCAGCAGCCACCCTGCGGGTGGTGCGGCGGGCGGCCAGACGGCCCAGCTTGGCCGGGCGGCTGGGGTGGCTGCGCTTGGCGGCCGGCAGCCTGCTGGGGCTGGTGCTGGTGTTTGGCAGCAGCCAGCTGGTGCGGGCCAGTGGCCTGCTGGCCGTAGCCCAGTTCGGCAACTGGTACGCGAATCTGTTGTTCTGCGGCGTGGTTATCGTCATGGGCTACGGCAGCGTGCGGCGGTATGTCGGTGTTGACGCCGTGGCGGCCGATGCGGTCCTGCTGGCGGCGCAGCCGGTTGCCGGAGTAGAGGAGGAGGCCGCCGGAAAGGAAGAAACTTCGTCAGCCGAAACCACATCGAGCGTAGCAGCGCTGCTTCAGAAGCCGCTCCCGGTCATGCCCGCTTCCGATGGCGCGTCGCCTGCCATCGACTCGGTTGCGGTTAAGTACCGGCGCTCCGGCCAGTCGCCCCCCGACTTGGAGGCCCTGTGGCAGCGGCTGCGGGAGCACATGGCCGCTGAGCGGCCCTATCTCTGGCCCGAACTGAGCTTGCCTCAGTTAAGCCAGCAGCTGGGCGTATCGGTTCACCACGTGTCGCGGGTCATCAACGAGTGGGGCGGGCAGCATTTCTACGATTTTGTGAACGGCTACCGGGTGGCTGCCGTGCGGGAGCGGCTGCGCGCCGGCGCCCATCACCGGCTAACGCTGCTGGGCGTGGCCCTGGAATGCGGCTTTAACTCCAAAGCTTCCTTCAACCGGGCCTTCCACAAAACCACCGGACTCACCCCCACAGCCTATTTGGCCGGGCAGCGGGTAGCTAGCCTTGAGCAACCGGTGTCAGCGCCGAAGCACGACCAACTGGCAGTCCAAACAAGGCGCAGCCGATAGGCCGAAGCGCGACCACGAAGCGGCTGGGGCAGCTTTGCCGCTCAACCACTTTGTTGTCCCTCATGCTCACCTTCGCTCCCTCGCTGCGGCGCCTGCTGCGGCGCTCCGATGCCCGCTACGACTACTACGCCGCCCAGTACCAGGCCCGCACGCCGGCCGCCCGGGCCTGGTACCTGGCCTTTTACCTGCTGCCGGGCCTGCTGGTGTACGCGGCCATCAACGTGGCCCCGGTGTACGCGGCGGGGCTGCGCCTGACGGGTTTGGCGGGACCGGTGTACCAGTATGCTTGGCTGATTGGCATCACCTACGGCTGGCACCTGCTGCTGCCGGTGCTGGTGCTGCGCTACGCCGACGGCCTGCCCTGGCGCGACATTCCGGACTTTCTGGGCTTGCGCCGGCCCGACTGGGCGGGCTGCACTTGGCTGCTACTGCTGGTGTTCGTGGTCTTTACGCTGCTCACGCTGCCCTATATGCGCTACGTGCAGCAGCCCCTGTACCAGTGGCTCGACCAGGTGCCCGCCTTCCGCATTCCTGCCTACAGCATCTTCAAAAGCGCCGAGGCCCTGTACGGCTTCCCGCCGGTCTGGCTGGCGCTGCTGCTGATTGGCAATTTCGTGGGCGAGGAAGTGTACTTCCGGGGCTACCTGCAGAAAAAGTCGGCTTTTCTGGGCCGCTGGAACGTGCCCGTCAACGGGGTGCTGTTCGCCGTGTACCACTTCTTCCAGATTCCGCAGACCTGGCCGCTGGTGGTGCCCACGCTCATCTTTCCGCTGCTCATGCACTGGCGCAAAAGCCTGTACGTGGTCATCCTGTTTCACCTGCTCATCAACCTGGGCTGGTCGGCCGTGGTGCAGTGGGCGCTGTACGGCGGCGGGCAATGAGCTGGCTCCGACTAGTGTTGGCTTTGCTGCTGGCCGGGGTCTTACGTGACCCGGCCTCGGCTCAGGTGCCGGGGCGGGCCCTGCGCCAGCTGCTGCGCGCCAGCGTCGATACCACCGGGCCGGCACCGGTGCCCAGCGTGCTGCTGGTGGCCTCGTCGCCGAGGGGGCGCTGGCACTGGGCCGGGCAGGCGGGGTGGGTACGCAACGGCGGCGCCCGCGTGGACGCGCGCACACCGGTGCGGCTGGCCAGCGTCACGAAAACCTTCACGGCCGCCGTAGTGCTGCAGCTGGTGGAAGAAGGCCGCCTGGCCCTGGATGTACCTCTTACCGCGTACCTGCCCGCAGGCTTTGTCGACAGCCTGCACGCGGGCCCCGGCGGCCCGGCCGGGCGCCAGCTCACGGTGCGCCGGCTGCTGCGCCACACCACCGGCCTGGCCGACTACATCCTGGCCGAGCCCTCGCTGCTGGCCGGGGTGCACACGCCCCCCGCCCGCCCCTGGACCCCGCGCCGGCTCTGGCAGTCGTACTTCGCGCGCGGCCTGCATCTGCGCCCCCTGTTCTGGCCCAACGACTCAGTGCACGCCTACAGCGACACGAATTACCTGCTGCTGGGTACGCTCATCGAGTGGGTGTGCGGGCAGCCCCTGGCGGCCGTGTACCGCCAACGCATTTTCCGGCCCCTGGGCCTGCGCAGCGCCTATCTTGAATACCACGAGCCCGCGCCCACCCGGCGGGCGGCGGCCCACCCGTACTGGGGCCGCACCGATGTGGGCCGCCTGCCTACGGGCTTCGACTGGGGCGGCGGCGGCCTGGCCATGACCACCCGTGACCTGCACACCTTCTGGCGGGCCCTGCTGGCGGGCCGCCTGTTCCGGCAACCGGCTACCCGGCTGCTGCTCTTCGACTGGGTAGCCACGCCGGCGGGCGGCTACGGGGCCGGCCTGGCCCGGGCGCAGCCGCCCGGCCTGCCGCCGCTGGTGGGCCACGCCGGGTTCTACAAAGCCTTCGTGGCGTACTTTCCCGAGCTGGACCTGTACCTCTGCGGCACGCTCAACCAAGCCCACGCCGACCACGTGGAGCTGGTGCGCCGCCTGCTCCCCCTGCTGCCAGCCGCCGCCCGGTCGGGCGCAGGCCTGCCGGTACCGGCCGCCGGCAACCCTCGGCCCTGACCAGCGAAACCGGAGCCGATTACCTATCCTCAGGAGCCGGTGCGGCGCAGGGTCATTTCCAGCGTTTGCTGCCACTTCTGCCCATCGCGTGAGAACTCGCCCACTTCGTGCCAGTGGCCCTCGGGGGTGAGTCGGATGGTGAAGCGCACCTGCCCCCCACTGGGGTAGGCAAAGCCCCACTGCATAGCCCGGCCGCCCGGCAGCGGCGTGGCCTGGGCGTCGATGAACTGGCCCTGGTGCGTCATGGAGCGCATGCGGTAGGTGGCGGTGGCCGCGTCGTAGCTGAGCGTGGCCAGGGCCTGGTGCACGGGCTGGCCCGCCGGGGTGCGGCCCAGGCCCTGCACCAGCAGGGCCACGCTGTCGAGGCGCACCTGCACCTGCTCGGTTTGCTGAAACGGGTACTTCTGCCCATCAGGGGCCAGCGACCAGCCGTCGCCCTGCCAGGTGCCGGCCAAAAACTGCAAGGGCCGCATCTGACGGCGCAGCTGCTCGGGCGTGGGGGTGGCGGGGCGCTGAGCGTAGGTGGGCAGGGAGGCAAGCACCAGCGGCAGCGCAAACGAATGCAGATGTAGTCTCATAGATGAAGGAATATAGGTGGGAAAAAGGTGGGAAGTGTGGCCGGCGGGCGCTTTCCGCAGGGCTCACTCTTCCGCACAAGCAGGCGCATCGTTAGATGCCTGCTGTGTTGTATGAGCAAGCGTAGCAGAGAGAAGCGCCAGGTGTTGAAGACACTTTTGCTGAGTTGTCCGACAAAGCCGGCCGATTCTCCAAGGGTTACTCCTTTGAGAGGCAGGAAGTGCATTTCAGCTCACTCAGGAGGACTGTGAGGTGGGGCTTTGCAGGATTCCGGACGGGCTGCGGTGTACCACGGGACTGGGTACCCCAAGCACCCGCTTTCTACTTGACAACTGCCAGGGCAATCGGCAGGAATACCAGTAGCCCATTGCCCAAATAATGGACGATAAATCCACCCCACGTAGTTTTTAGCGAGTACGCTGCATAACTCACGGCCAAGGTGGTAGGCAGCAAGTACACTATCATCCAGGGGTACAGGGGAAAATGAAACAAGCACCAGAAAAGGCCATGGTACAGCCAGGTTAACTTTCCCCACGCAAGTTCCTGGCGTGGCAGCATGTAGCCTCTAAACCACACTTCCTCCCCCATAATGTTGAAAACCGTCAGGAAGGTGAAATAGACGGGAAGCACCCAATAGGCGCCACGCAAGGAAACGCCCATGAAGGTGAGTAGCTCACCAAAGGGAGGGGCCCGAAGCGGGTTGAGCACGGCCGGAAGGAATGCCGGCGGCGCAAAGGGCCCGTAAGAAGCAAGCAGGGCCGCCGAAGGCAGCAACAGGCCCGAGGCCAAAAAACTCACCGCGAATAAACCGGTGGATATCCCCACCGTTCGCCAGGTAAGCGTGTGCAGCCGGAGTCGGTGCCGCCAGCACGCCAGGTTATTTTCAGCCGCCACGCCCACAACTGCGGCAGTTAGCATAAGGGCAAGCGGCAGGCTATAGCTAAAGATAAAAGACCAGAATTCAGACAGTCCATTTCGATGCAGATAAGGCATCAGATGGTAAACAGAAAGCCGAAAGATTCCCGCTGATATGCTAAATAACAGCACGGATTGTCTGGTGGTCAGCGGTTGCAACGTCATCACGGCTTCTGAGTTGTTAATAGGGTTTTACAACATGATGACGCTTTCTTCCCCAGAAGCTGCCACATTATTGCAGACGAAACATTTCGTCTCGCTCGGTGTAGAGTTGCACCAGGGCGGCATCGGTACCCAAAATTATCAGTGGAGCAGGTGGTTGGCAGACGTAGTAGCCGTGGGGGCAGCTGATGCCAGGTGTGCGGTTGAAACTGCAGGGTGTCGGGCTGCCCGCCGCGCACTAGGGCTGGCTGGCGGGTGTCATCGGTGAGGGGGCGCGGAAAAACAGACAGGCTTCCGGCCGCGGTGGCGTACACCACGCTCAGCCAGTTGCTACCCCGCAAGGCCGGCAGCCGCACCCGAAACTCACGGGAGCCGGGGGCGCCGGGCGGATGGGTAGTAGCGCTCCAGCCGTGCCGGCGGAAGTAGTCCCGGGCAGCTGGCTCCGTTGAGGGGCGGCCGGTGGCGCGCAGCTCCCACTGAAACGTGCTGCGGCGCGTCCAACCCCGGGGCCCGCGCACGTACAGCTGCTGCCCCAGCGCAGCCGAGGCGTGCAGCACCCACACCGAGTCGGCATTGGCCAGGTACACGTGCGCCCAGCCAGGGGCGGCAGCCTGCACGCTGAGGTAGAGCGTATCTGCCCGCCGCCGCAGACGGAGCGTCTCGCCGCTGCTGAGTACGTGGCGATGGCCCCCGGCCCCGGCCGCTTTCGTCAGGGGCCTCAGGGCGGTGGCACCCGGAGTCGCGGGCGGCCCGGGAGCAGTGCTTTCGTTGAGCGGCAGCCAGTCCACCAGACCAAGCCACCAGAGCATCAGGCACGTCACTGATTCAGGTTCGCCGGCGCGCGGGCCGGGCCTGGGGGTTGAACGCAAGCGCCAGCCCAAGCCAGTAGGCCAGTTCCTGAGGTAGCCGCAGCGTGGCAGCTTCCACGAACGCATACCCGCGGTACTCGCGGCCACGCTGCTGCATAGGGCGGGCGCCGGGCCGTTGCATGGCCTGCTCGTGCTGCTGCGGGTCGAAGCGAAACATCACGTCTTCCGGCCCGATGCTCACGCACATCTTTCCGTTCAGCATGAGCGTGGTTCCCCGGAACATGGACTGGGCCTCCACCACCCCGGCGGTTTGCAGAGCATCGTACAAGGGTGGCAGCAGGTCGTCGGTGGCGGACATGGCAGAGCAGCTAAGGCAGTGACGAGAGGACAGCGCGCCGGCAGGCTGGCGCAGGGGCCCAAGTAATAGACGGACGGGCAGACCGCCTGCTTCTTTTATGCAAAGCGAAGCCCCCGGCGGGCAGGCCGTGCGGCCACCGGGACGAGCCGATGCGCCCCGGCGGGCAGGACGCTTAGTTGGCCGCTTCGGCGGGCTTGGCGTCGTCGTTGCGGATGGCGCGCTTGGCGCGCGCGCCCTGGCCGGCCGCCTTGCCAAAGCGGTAATCCAGGCTTAGGCGCAGGCCACGCACGTATACCAGCACGTCTTCCTGCTGCGCAAACTCGGGGGTGCGGAAGCTATTGGCCAGGTTCACGGTGGCGCCCAGCGGGTTGTCGGTAATGACGGAGAGCGTGGCGCGGCGGGCCCACAGCTGCTTTTGCAGGCTCAGGGAGTAGAAGTAAAAGGCGCGCTCCTCGCCCTGCAAACGCAGGCGCGGCGAACTGTAGAAGCCCGTGAGCTGAGTGCTCCACTCGCGGGGCAGCTGGTAGCTGGTGTTCAGGTTCAGCGAGTACACCAGGCCTTGTTGCCGGGCGGGCAGGGCGGCGCTGCGCAGGCGCTGGTAGTACGCGGTGCTGCCCCCGCTCAGGCTCCAGCGGGAAGTGGGCTTGGCCGAGACGTACAAGCTCAGGCCCACGCTGGCGTTGCGGGCGGCGTTGGCGTAGCTCACCCGCACTAGGTCGTCGGCCACGGCCGTGCGCACCTGCTCAATGGCGTTGCCCGTCCGGCGCCAGAAGAGGCTGCCGCTGAGTGAGGTGCCCTTGGCCGAGTAGGTGCTGGCCGCCAGCTCGTAGTTGTCGGTCAGCTCGGGTACCAGCGTGGGGTTGCCCTGAAACACCAGGCCCGGCGCGCTCAGGTTGGGGTAGGGATTGAGGAAGCTGAGCGTGGGGCGCTGGATGCGGCGGGTGTAGCTGGCCCGCAGGCTGCGGCTGGTAGCGGGCGCGTAACTCAGGCTCAGGCTGGGCAGCAGGTTGGTGAAGGTGGCCGCAAAGGCGGCCGCCTCGCCGGCCACAAGGCCGCGCAGGTCGGTGTGCTCCAGGCGCAGGCCGGCCTGGGAACTGAGCTGCTTGTGCAGCTGCACGGTAGCCGAGCTGTAACCAGCCCACACCAGCTGGCGGTAGTCGAACGCGCCCGAGGTGCCGGGCGGGGTGGGCAGCGCCTGGCCCGAGGGCAGCGCCTGGCGCGCCACGGTGAAGTCGCTCAGTACCCGGCGCCGGATGGATTTTCCGCCGGTTTCCAAGAGCACCTTGGTGCCTAGGGGATGGGCGTAATCGGTTTGCAGGGTGGTTTCGAGGTTGCGGGCCAGGTTGCGGCCGGCCTCGCGCAGGGTGGCCGGAACGCCGGTCAGCGGCAGCTCGTCGAAATCGTAGGTGTTGCGGCTGCGGTTGAGGGTGTGCAGGGCCAGCAGGCTCCACTCGCGGCGGGGCTGGGCGAAGGAGCGGGTGTAGGTGGCCGAGAAGTCGGCGGCGGGGGTGCGGGTGCGGCGCGTGAGGTCCCGCTGGTACTGCTGGGCCAGGTCGGGGCGGGTGGGGGCGGCGTAGGAATAGGCCAGGTCGCTGTCGAGGTCGAACAGAAAGCCCGTGCCGGTGGCATTCAGGGCCAGGGCGCTGCGCTCCGAAAAAGCGTAGTCGAGGCCCAGGCGGGCGTTGGCCGAGCCCCGCACGTAGTCGGAGCGCAGCTGCTGGCGCAGCTCGCCGCCGGGGCCGAAGTCAAGGCGGCGGGTATCGGCTGCGCTGGGGCCGTAGCTGCCGAAGCTGCCCAGGGCCCCGCTCAGCCCTATGTTGCCGCGGCGGTAGCCGATGGTGCCGTTGAGCGAGGAGCTGCGGTTGCCGGCCGAGGCGCCCAGCGTACCGTTGAGGCCCGGGGCAGTTTCCTTGCGCAGCACCAAGTTAATGATGCCCGCCGACCCTTCGGCGTCGTAGCGGGCCGAAGGACTGGTGATGACCTCCACGGCCTTGATTTGCCCGGCCGGCAGCTGGCGAATGGCGTCGGCCACGCCCGCCGCCACCAGGCCCGAAGGGCGCCCGTTGATGAGCACCTGCACGTTGCCCGAGCCCCGCAGCTGCACGTTGCCGTTGGGGTCCACGCTGAGCTGGGGCACCCGGCGCAGCACATCGGCAGCCGAGCCGCCGCGGTTGGCGGGGTCTTTCTCAGCGTTGTACACGGTGCGGTCGGGGCGGTTTTCCACCAGGTCCCGCTCGCCGGTCACGGTCACTTCGGCCAGCTGGCGCACCAGCGGGGCCAGGGGCAGCGCACCCAGCTCGGTGGCGGTGCGGGCGGCGGGCGCCACGGCCAGCTCCCGGGCCCGGTAGCCCAGAAACGACAGTCGCAAGCGGGCCGGGCCAGCCGGCAGCCCGCGCAGCTGAAAGCGACCCTGCTCGTCGGCCACGGCGCCGGCCAGCGGTACGGTGCCGGTGACCGGCAACACGGCCACCGTGGCAAAGGGCACGGGCTGGGCGGTGAGCGAATCGAGGACCTGCCCGGTAAGGCGGGCCGTGCCGGTGGCCAGGGCAGTAACGGCCGGGGCGGGCGTTGCAGCGGGTGTTTGGGCAAGCACCGGGGCAGAGCCCAGCAGCAGCAGGAAAGGCAGGTAGCGCATGGTAGTGAGGCGGTTGGGTTGATGACGAAACGAACCTAGCCCAACGCCGACCCGGTTGCCAGCCTTTTCCGGCCGGTAGCGGCCGGCGCCGCCGAATGGTGGCCGGCAGCGCCCGGCGCCGAACGGCCCGGTCTGGCTCTGGCCCACGTGCTTTCCCGTCACCCGGCGCTGCTGGCCGCCGTTGGGCGCCGCCAGCCGCTACTGAGCCCCTTGCCGTAGCAGTTGTGCGGGGGGGGCGGTATACTTGTGCGCTGCCGACAATCGGCCGCTCGTTCGCTTACTTAGGCCAACTGCTCATGGAACTGTTGTCTGCGGCCGTCCCCGCGCCCCGCGCCCGCCTCACCGGCCGGAGCCTGGGGCTGCTGGCCATTTTCTATCTGCTGTTCGGGCTGTTTTACGTGCTGATTCTGGCCTGGGGACAGGAGCAGCTCGATTTGCAGCTGTTCCGCACCTACGCCCTGCGGGTGCTGCTGCTGGATTATCCGCTCAAGGCCCTCTGGACGGTGCCCCTGTGGCTGCTGCTGTTTCGGACCCGGCTGGAGCACCTGAGCGGCCCGCTGCGGCTGCCGGTGCTGCTGCTGCTGCTCGGCGGCTGGCTGCTGGGCTGGTACTGGAGCTACTACGCCGTGCTGGGCTGGCTGCTGCCCGAGCAGATTAACCCCTTCGTACGGCGCTGGGATGTATATATTCCCGCCTTGTTCGGGGGCTTGCAGTTGGGGCTGCTGCAGCTGCTGCGCTACGAGGAGCAGCTGCGCCACCGTCAGCAGCAAAGCCTGCAGCTGCAGCAGCGCGCCCGCGAAAGTGAGCTGGCCGCCCTGAAGGCCCAGCTTAATCCGCACTTTCTGTTCAACACGCTCAACTCCATCAGTGCCTCGGTGCCGCCCGAGTTGGAGCACACCCGCGAGCTGATTGCCCGCCTGGCTCACACCTTCCGCTTCGTGCTGGATGCCTCGCGCCATCCCGTGCTTCCCCTGCGCGCCGAGCTGGCGTTTCTGCGCAGCTACCTGGAGCTGGAACAAGCCCGTTTCGGGGCGCGGCTGCGGGTGGAATTTGCCGTGGAAGAGGTGCTGCTGCCGGTGCCCCTGCCGCCCATGCTGCTGCAGCCCCTGGTGGAAAACGCCGTGCTGCACGGCATTGGTCCGCAGGTGGCCGGCGGCACGGTGCGCGTGCGCGTGCAAGCAGCCGGGGCCGGGCTTCGGGTCGAAGTGGAAGATACCGGCCGGGGCCTGCCGCCGGGCCGCAGCGGCGCGCAGGTGCTGGCCGAGGCTACCGGTGTGGGCCTGCGCAACACCCACGCCCGCCTGCTGGCCCTGGGCAGCGCCGGCCTGGAGCTGACGCCGCTGCCGCCCCAGGGCCTGCGCGTGGCCTTCACCCTGCCACTATCCCCCGGTGAGGCGCCGACTGCTCTTGGTTCCCGTGCCTCCGTTGCTAGTACCCAACCGGTGCCCGGGGTGGCGGCCGGCGCCCCTTACTGATTGTACTGTCTGCTGTAACCCACTCTGTTTTACGCTATGTCCGCCCTAACCACCTTGCTTGTCGACGACGAAGAACCGGCGCGTCTCATCATCCGCCAGTATCTGGCTGACTTCCCGCAGGTGCAGATTATCGGGGAATGCGCCAACGGGCCGGACGCGGTGGAAACCATCGGGCGGCTGCGGCCTGAACTCATCTTTCTCGATGTGCAGATGCCCGGCCTGAGCGGCTTCGAAGTGCTGGCCCGCCTGGAAGTGGTGCCGCGCGTCATCTTCTCCACGGCCTACAACTACTACGCTGTTAATGCCTTTGAGGCCGGCGCTGTGGACTACCTGCTCAAGCCCTACGACCGGGCCCGGTTCCGGCAGGCGGTGGACCGGGCCCTGCAGCAACTGTCCGCCGGCCCTGACGAGGCCTTGCAGCGCTTGCTGCTGCAGTTGCAAACGGCCATTCCTCTCGCGCCCGCGGCGGCCCCGGCCGCCTATCCGCCACGGCTGTTTGTGCCGCAGGGGCCGCGCCTGGTGGCCGTGCCCGTGGACAGCATCCGCTATGCCGAGGCCGCCGGCGACTACTGCACCCTGCACACCGGCACCGGCCGCCACCTCAGCAACCTGGGCATCAGCCAGCTGCAGGAGCGCCTCGACCCGGCCCGCTTCCTGCGCGTTCACCGCTCCTACTTGGTGGCCCTAAATGCCGTGCGGGAACTGGAGCGCGACGGCAACGGCGGCTACTACCTCACCCTTGACGACAGTCAGATCCTGCGCGTGAGCCGCTCGCACGCCGAAGCCCTGCGCCCGCTGCTGGGGTAATACCGGTCAGGTATTGCGGGGAAATGAACCGCAGCGGAATCCCCGCTGCTGCTTATGTAACATTTGTACTAAACTTTTAACCAAGGCCAGCGCTGCTGCACGTACGCTTGGTCAGCCGCCAGAAACCGGTCCGGTCCACGGGAAAGAAGCGGCCGGTCGCCTCGAAGTAGCCGCCCTGCAGCACGAAGCCGCCCCGGCTGTGCGGGGCCAGCAACGTGGCTAGGAACCGGGTGGCCCAGTTGGGCAAGGCGAAGAGGAGCTGCCGCTAGGAGGGATTAAAAACAGGGGGCTAGTCGAAGGCGTGACGCTGGGTCGCATCGAGTAAAGACAAGTGGCGGGCCATGAGCAGGAAGTGAATCCTAAAAGTAGCTGTCTTGTCCTAAAATGAGTTGACCATCAATCCCCGCAGATGGAACACTTATTTCTGTTACGCAAGCAGGCGCATGAGTTGAAAATGCGCCAGATGGTCGAAGAAATCACCTTTGGCCGCCACACCATTGAGTCGGCGATGAGCAAGTACCAGGTGCTCACCCGCTCGACCGTTACCAAGTGGGTGGAACGTGTCCGGCAAGAAGAGCTGGCCCGTACCCAAGCCATGGAAAACACCGCGAAAAAGCCACCCACGACGCTCGTCGAGCAAGTGGTGCAGCACGCCGATGCGCTGACCGGGCAGGTCAAGCAGTTGCAAAAACAGCTCGAACAAGCCGAGTTGCAGGTGCTCTATTACAAGCATGTAATTCGGGTGGCCGAGCAGGAGCTGGGCCTAAGCATCGAAAAAAAGTCCGTTACCAAGTAGTCCAGCTCCTGCGAGTAAGCTGCCCGCACTTTTGCCTGCGGCGGGTCAGCGGGGTACTTGGCTTCAGCCGCCAGGCTTACTACCAGCACCAAAACCGACAATTCACCAGCGAGCAGCGCGAACAGTACGTGCTGGACCTGGTCGCCAAAGTGCGGGAGGACCACCCGCGCATGGGCGGCAAAAAGCTGTACTATCTGCTGCAAGAGCAGTTTATGACCCAAGGCATCAAGCTGGGCCGGGATGCCCTCTTCGACTTGCTGGCCGCCAACAACCTGCTCATCCGGCGGCGCAAGCGCAAGGCCATCACCACCTTTTCCCGGCATAAATTCCGCAAGTATACGAACCTGATTAAGAACCTGACACCCTTACGGCCCAATCAGGTTTGGGTGGCGGACATCACGTACTGGTTTACCGAAGCCGGCTGCCTGTATATCTCGTTGCTCACCGACGCCTACTCGCACCGCATCATGGGCTTCGCCGTGGCCGAAACGCTGGCCACGGTCCACTGCCGATGTGCGCTGGAAATGGCCCTGCGCCAAATCAGCAAGCGGGCCGGCCGCCACCTGATTCATCACAGCGACCGCGGCATTCAGTATTGCAGCCAGGAGTACCTGGCCCCGTTGGCAGCGTGGCATGTGCAGGTGAGCATGACCGAGAACTCCGACCCGCTGGAGAACCCCGTGGCCGAACGCATCAACGGCATCCTCAAGCAGGAGTATTTGAGTCACCAGCCCGTACGTTCCCTAGACGAAGCACAGCAACACCTCGAACGGGCGGTGTTTCTCTACAACTACAAACGCCCCCATCTGAGCTGCAACTACCAAAGCCCCGACGAAGCACACCGCAGCTGGGGGCCGCTGGAGCGACGAAGGAAAAACTACTACAAACCACCCGGAGGAGACGAACCAAAAGTCAGTAATTTTAGGACTACCACCGAAACGGTCAACGCAGACCCGGACTACCACTAAACGGTCAACTTATTTCAGGACAAGACAAATCAGCTAGCTTGTACAGTGAAACGAACGTATTTCTGTACAAGTAAGCAGGCGGCGCCCGTTGGGGTAAAGCCAAGCCAAAAGAAGCCGATTTGGTACTGAAAACTTGTTCAGCAATCAAAGTACAGTTAAGGGTACTTTCGTTACGGACAACCTGTACTTTGCCCCATGAAAATCGGCTACGCCCGCGTCTCGACCCGCGACCAGAACCTGGAACTGCAACTCGATGCCCTGACCAAAGCCGGCTGCGAAACCATCTACCAGGAAAAGGTGTCCGGGGCCAGCGCCAACCGCCCGGAACTCAAGCGGCTGCTGACGTAGCTGCGCACCGGCGACACGATCTATATCTACAAGCTCGACCGCCTGGGACGCTCGCTCAAACACCTGCTGCAGGTGGTGGGCGACTTGCAGCAACTGGGCGTGGGCCTGGTGTCCCTCACCGATGCTATCAACACCACCTCCGCCTAGGAACGGCTCGTATTTAACCTGTTCGCTTCGCTGGCCGAGTTCGAGCGCGAACTGATTCGCGAACGCACCCACGCCGGGCTGGCCGCGGCCCGCGCCCGGGGCCGGGTGGGCGGCCGCCAGTGGGGCCTCTCGGAGCAGGCCGAATGCATGGCCATCATCGCCGAGACGCTCTTCCGCGAGCAGCAAATCGGCGTAAACGAGATTGCCCAGCACCTGCATATCTCCGATGTAACCCTCTACAAATACCTACGCCACCGCAAAGTGGTCATCCATGCCCGCCGAAAGGCAGCCGCTGGCACGGCCACCGATTGACTTTTGCACCAAACTTTTAACCAAGGCCGGTTGTCGTGCCGGTAAGCGCTTAAGCCGATTGACCCACACTTTTTGATGCTCTCCATTGCTGATACATTGGCGTGATCTGAACGCTGGGCCAATTTAGTTTACCTGCTGGCGGTGGCTGAAAGCCAGCTCCAATCAACAGCTCTTCGCGGCCGGGTATTATCTTAGGACTTCCTCTTGGATTAGGCGCTTTGTAACGCTACCTGTCGCTGCTTAAGCCTCTGTTACCTTACTGCTCTCTTTCTCAAACTATAATGCTGCTGCTGCTGCTCGGCTGGCTGGCCTACTACACCTTGCACAGCGTGCTGGCAGCCACCAGCGTCAAAGCAGCCGTGGCCGCCCGCTGGCCCCGGGTCACCCACTACTATCGCCTGGCCTATAACGTGCTAGCCGCTGTACTGCTTGCCGGCCTGCTCTTCTATCAGCAACAGCGGCCCTCCACTGCCCTCTGGGAGCAACGGTCCGGTCTGCTGATTACTGGCTATGCGCTGCTACTGGGCGGGACGGGACTCGGCCTGCTGGCCTTACGGGGCTATAACCTAGCCGAATTTGGCGGCTGGGGCTACCTGCGGCCGGGGAACTTACCTGTCAGCACCGACCTGAACACATCAGGGCTCAACGCCCGGATGCGGCACCCGCTTTACACGGGGCTGCTGCTGGCCCTGGCCGGGTACCTGCTGGTAGCGCCTACCCTGCCCCACCTGATAAGCGTGGCCTGTTCGGCGCTTTACGTGCTGGTCGGGGTCCGGCTGGAAGAGCGGAAGCTGCGCCACCACTTTGGCCAGGCCTACACCCACTACCAGACGCGGGTTCCCATGCTGCTACCCCGACTACGCAAACACTAAGCGTCCGGGTCGTTTTCCTTCGCTTCCGGGGCAGAGCCCGACGCTCCGCTGCAGACTGTTACGCGCCAGCATCCGACTTGCCACCAGGCGCTGTCGCATCTACAGGGCGGGGCGGCCTGAAAAACAACTGATAGAAGCCCAGGATGCGTCCTTTGTCGAGCAGGAAAAACAGGGCCGTGCAGCCCACTGTGGTAGCCACGATGACGGCAAAGGTGATGGTCTGGATGACGGCCCCGCCTGGCAGCCCGCGCTGAGCCGGCAGCGTGGCCAGCACGGCTGCCCCCAGCCCCTTGGGAATCATGATGCTCATCAGGGCCATATCGAACTGAGGCGTCTGGCGGTCAGCGGCGGCCAGCACCACCGGAATCCGGACCAGGAACAGCACCAGAGCCATCGCTACCCCCAGCGCAATCAGCCACGGGTCATCGAGCACAATGGATAGCCCCACGTAGACGAAAAAGAACGTGCGCAGCAGAAACACGATTTCCGCGAAAAAGTCCTTTTCCACGGTTGTCAGCTCCACCGTGCGCGCGGGCAGGACCGCCCGCAGCCAGCCGCGCCGCAGCAACGGCAGATTGCCCACCGCAATACCAAAAAACAGCACCGCAATCGGCCCGCTGAATTGCAGCAGCTCCACCACGCCGTACAGGATGAAGGCAAAAGCCGGGGTGGAAAACCGGGTTTTCAGCAGCGTAGGCACCCGGTGTAGCAGCGCCAGCCAGAGGTAGCCGCCGCCGGCCCCGGCCAGCAGCGCGCCCACCAGCGCCAGCACCAGCTGGCCGGCCAGCGTAACTACATTGAAAGAGGAACTGGTATAGAAGCTGATCAGGGCAATGGGAATGCCCAGCGTGTACACGTCACTAAACGCCGATTCCATGACCAGCGTGGTAGCCGTCTGGGGCAAAATAGTGACCTGCCGGGCCAGCGTCGTCACCACGGCCGAGGACGTGCCGCCCAGGATGGTGCCCAGAATCAGGCAGCTCAGAAAGTCCAGGTCGGTCAGCCATTGGGCCAGCGCCGACACCACCAGCGCCGTGACCACAAAGTTGAGGGTCGTCAGCAGCACCGTGCCCCGCAGCGCCGAGCGCAGCTGCTCGAAGCGCACTTCCAGTCCGCTCTCAAACAGGATAAACACCAGCACCAGATTGGTGAACACCCGGCCCGCCCGGCCAAACGCGCTGGGATCAATCAAATGAAACACCGGCCCCAGCAGCATGCCTACCAGCAGCAGCCCCACGACGTCGGGTACTTTGGTGCGCTGGAAGAGCTGGGCCAGGTAATGGCCCAGAAAGATCAGGAAGCCGATGAGAATGATGAGTAGCGGAGTAGTCATTGGCAGGTAAATACCCAGGGGATGCGCGAGCTGTCCTTAACGGGAAAGGAAATTCTGGGATAAAGTACCCACTTTCAACGCCCGGCCCGCATCTGCTATCGCAAACCGGGTAGCCTCCCACAGGAAGCTGCCAGGTTTGGGGCAGGTCGCGCGCGGCAAACAGCTACATTTTCACCCGCTTGGCCAGATCGTCCAGGGCCGCCTTGAATTCGGGCGTGTCGTACTCGGCCATGCCGTCGTGGCGGGCCGCTACCTGCCCGTCCGGGTCCAGAATCACCGTGGACGGAATGGAATTGGAATCAAAGGGTGGGGCTAGCGGGCCGGCGGGGAAGTACACCGGAAAGGTGTAGCCCTGGCGCTTGAGCATGGCCTGGGCCTTGGCGGGGTTTTCGTCGAGTGAAATCATCACGAAAGCCACCTTCCTGGGGTCCATCTTCTTATAGAGGGCGTGAATGCCGGGCATCTCGGCCACGCAGGGCGGACACCAGCTGGCCCACAGGTTCACGAATACCACCTTGCCCTGCAGCTCGCGCAGGTTGACGGCCTTGCCGTCGGGCGTGGTCAGCGCAAGGTTGTGCGGGTAGGCGGCCCCGCCCGTAAGCACCCCGGGCGTAACGGCCGGGGCCACCGGCACGTCGGCGCGCCACAGGCCCGTGGCCAGCAAGCCGCGCTGCAGCGTGCCGAGCACCGGCTTGCGTAGCGGCGTGAACAGAATGAGGGCAAACAAAGCCAGCGGCAGCCACTGGGTGAAGGTGGAACGGGTCATGGGGCAGGGAGTGTGGAACTGTAACCGCAATCAAATGAAAATTTGTTCATATATCTAACACAAACCAGCGGCGCGGCGGCTGACCCGCCCCGGCGGCCCGGCGGCTACCCCGCCCCGCCCCCGCAGCTATGCCCCGCGTGAGCGCCAAACGGGAACAATTCTACAGGCCTGCTTGTATACATGAACAAATGATCATACATTTGCCTACGATATGAGCCCGACGACCGCCGCCACCGACCTGAACCTGACCACTGAGAAGATGGAGAAGGTGGCTTTTATTCTGAAGACCACGGCTCATCCGACGCGCATTGCCATTGTGCAGCTGCTGGCCAACCAGCAAAGCCTCTCGGTAACGGACATCTGCGAGCAACTGGGCTCCGAGCAAAGTCTTACCTCGCACCACCTCACGGGCATGAAGCTCAAGGGAATTCTCAGCTCCCACCGCGAAGGCAAAAACATCTTCTACTCGCTGAAAATGCGCGAAGTGGTGGACGTGATTCAGTGCCTGGCCGGCTGCACCTTCCTGTAGGAAGGCAGCCTTTTTTTTACCGCAATACATGAACAACCCTTCATAATTACATACGTTCACCTGTTCCTGCATGCTTCCTACTCTCGGTTACTTCGCGGCCATCTTCATCGGGCTTTCTCTGGGCATTATGGGCGGTGGCGGCTCCATCCTCACGGTGCCGGTGCTGGTGTACCTGATGGGCGTGAGCCCGGTGCTGAGCACGGCCTACTCGCTATTCGTAGTGGGCTCCACCTCGGTGGTGGGGGCTACGGGTTACTTCCGCAAGGGGCTGGTGTCCATTCCCACGGCGCTGGTGTTTCTGCTGCCTTCGCTGGCGGCCGTGTTTGCAGTGCGCAAGCTGCTGATGCCGGCCATTCCGCACGAGCTGTTCACGGTGGGCGGCCTCACGGTCACCAAGGACCTGCTGGTGCTGGTGGCCTTTGCCGTGCTGATGGTAGTGGCCGCCACGTCCATGATCCGCAGCAAGCAGGCCGAAGAGGTGCTCGACCACGAGCTGGGCCACCGGGCTCCGCTGAACTACCCGCTTGTTCTGGGTATCGGGCTGGTGGTGGGCACGCTCACGGGCTTTGTGGGCGCGGGCGGCGGCTTTCTGATTATTCCGGCCCTGGTGCTGGGCGCGCGCCTGCCCATGAAGCTGGCCGTGGGCACCTCTTTGGCCATCATTGCCCTGAACTCGCTCATCGGCTTTACCGGCGACTTGAGCGCCGGCACGCCCATTGCCTGGTCGTTCCTGCTGGGCTTTCTGGCCTTTGCCCTGGTGGGCATCGTGCTGGGCACCTACCTGGCCCGCTTCATTCCGGGCGCCAAGCTTAAGCCGGCCTTTGGCTGGTTCACGCTGGCCATGGGCACGTTTATTCTGCTGCGCGAACTGGTGTTCCGCCACGGGTAGGTTCTCGCTGCTTTCGGCATAGCTGAATTCCTGCTTTTCTCTGCTTTCTCCTTCACCGCTTTTTCAACCGTTTGCCGTCATGAAAATCGAACAGTTTGAAGACAAGGGCCTGGCCCACTTTTCCTACGCCATCCTGAGCGAGTGCGCCCGCGAAATCGTGCTCATCGACCCCGCCCGCGACCCGCAGCAATACTACAACTACGCCAAAGCCCACGACGCCAGGATTGTGAGCGTCATCGAAACTCACCCCCACGCCGACTTCGTGAGCAGCCACCTGGAAATTGCCCAGGCCACCGGCGCCGTCATCCGCGTGAGCCGGCTGCTGGGGGCCGATTACGCCCACGAGGCCTTCGACGAGGGCCAGGAGTTCACGGTGGGTAAGCTCACGTTCCGGGCCCTGAACACGCCCGGCCACTCGCCCGACTCCATCAGCATCGTGGTGAGCCGCGAGGGGAAGGACGAGGCCGTGTTCACCGGCGATACGCTCTTTATCGGCGACGTGGGGCGGCCCGACCTGCGCGAGAAGGCCGGCAACATGACCGCCAAGCGCGAGGAGCTGGCCCGGCAGATGTACTACTCGCTGCGCGACAAGCTGATGCCCCTGGCCGGCACCGTGCTGGTGTACCCGGCCCACGGCGCGGGCAGCCTCTGCGGTAAAGCCCTGAGCGGGGCCAACAGCAGCACCATCGCCGACGAGAAGTTCGGCAACCCCATGCTGCGGGACATGAGCGAGGAGGAGTTCGTGCGCGAGCTGCTCCAGGACCAGCCCTTCATTCCCAAATACTTCGGCTACGACGTGGCCCTCAACAAAGCCGGCGCGCCCGCCTACGCCCCCAGCGTGCAGCAGGTGCCCCGCCTGGCGGCCGGCACCGAGCTGGAGGCCGGCGTGGTCGTTATCGACTCGCGCCCAGAAACCGAGTTCAAGCGCGGACACGTGGAAGGCGCCATCAACATCCAGCAGGGCGGCAAGTTTGAAACCTGGCTGGGCTCGATTGTAGGCCCCGAGGAGCGGTTCTACCTGATTGCCGCCGACGAGGCCACGCTCGAGGACCTGATTCAGAAAACGGCTAAAATCGGGTACGAAGCCCTGATTAAAGGCGCGCTGGTGGGTACTCCGGCGACCGAGGCCACGATCCCTCAGCTGGATGTGGACGCTTTCCGCCAACACCCCGGGCAGTACACCATCGTGGACATCCGCGCTGCCACCGAGCACCGCGACGAGCCCATTTTTGCCGGGGCCCTGAGCATTCCGCTGCCCGAGCTGCGGGAGCGGGCTTCTGAAATCCCCTCCGGCAAGCCCGTGGTGGTGCACTGCGCCGGCGGCTACCGCTCGGCGGCGGGCTCCAGCATCGTGGCCGACGCGCTGCCCGAGGAGGCTACGGTGTACGACCTGGGCGAGGCCGTGAAGTCGTTTCAATCCGCAGCGGCCGCCCACTAGGGCCCGCGCTGCGCGCCCCTTCCCTCCTGTTTCTACGCTGCAACTACCATGTTTGACTTTTTGAAATTCTCCACTCCCGCCTACCGCAACCTGACGCCCGCGCAATTTGCCGAGAGCCTGCGCCAGCCCGGCGCCCTGCTGCTGGACGTACGCCGCCCCGACGAGTTTGCCGGCGGCCACCTGCCCGGGGCCCTGAACATCGACGTGACGGCGCCCGACTTCGCCCGCCGCGTGGCCATGCTGGACAAAACCCTGCCCGTCTGCGTGTACTGCCGCAGCGGAGCCCGTTCGGCCAGCGCCGCCGGCCAGCTTACCAAAGCCGGCTTCTCCGACGTGGCCAACCTGCTGGGCGGCGTGCTCGACTGGCCCCACGCGCTGGTGCGCTAGGCTGCTGGCCCGGCCTACTACCTGTTAAGCTGCCCGGCCGGCGGCCCTGCTGCCGGCCGGGCTTTCGTTTCCCCACTTTTCTTCTGATCCGCTTTTTATGCTGGAATTACTTCGTCAGCCCTGGCCCTGGTACGTGGCCGGCCCGCTGATTGGCCTGACGGTACCGGCCCTGCTGCTGGTGGGCAACAAGGCCCTGGGCATCAGCTCCTCGCTGCGCCACGTGTGCGCGGCCTGCGTGCCCGCGGGCATTCCGTTTCTGAATTACAACTGGCGCGCCGAAATCTGGAACCTGTGGTTTGTGCTCGGCATCGGCCTGGGCGGCTACGTAGGCTACCAGCTGCTGGGCCACCCCGACACCATTGCCATTTCGGCCGAAACCGTGCGCGACCTGAAGGCCCAGATGGGTCTGACCGACTTCTCGGGTTTGCTGCCCAGGGAGCTGTTTGCCCTGGAAAACCTGGCAAACTGGAAAGGCTGGGTGTTTCTGGTGCTGGGCGGCTTTCTGGTGGGATTCGGCACGCGCTACGCCGGGGGCTGCACCTCGGGCCACGCCATTTCGGGCCTCTCCAACCTGCAGTGGGTGTCCTTGGTAGCCGTCATCGGCTTTTTCGCGGGCGGCCTGCTCATGACGTGGGTGTTCTACCCGATGATGTTCTAATTCCCCTTGCCATGAGCGCCTCTTCGCTGCCCGTCGAGTTCTGGGATGCCCGCTACGAAAGCGAGCAGTACGCCTATGGCACCGAGCCCAACGCCTACTTCCGTCAGCAGCTGAACAGATTGCCGCCTGGCCGCCTGCTGCTGCTGGCCGAGGGTGAGGGCCGCAACGCCGTATACGCCGCCCGCCAGGGCTGGCAGGTCACGGCCATGGACTTCAGCCACGAGGCCCGGGCCAAAGCCCAGCGCCTGGCTGTGGCGCAGGGCGTGCACCTGGACTACCAGGTAACCGACCTGATGGCCCTGAGCTGGCAGCAGCCCGGCGCCTACGATGCCATCGGGCTGATCTACGCGCACCTGCCGCCCATGGCCCGCTGGGCCGTGCACGCGGCGGCGGCCGCCAGCCTGGCCCCGGGCGGCCACCTGATGCTGGAGGCCTTTAGCCCCCGCCAACTGGGCTTGTCTTCGGGCGGGCCCAAGGCCGCCGAGCTGCTCTACGAACTGGCTGATCTGGCCAGTGACTTTGCCGCGCTGCGCGTGCTGTACAACCAGGAAGCGGCCGTGGTGCTGCACGAGGGCGCCTTTCACGCCGGCCCGGCCCGGGTTGTGCGCCTGCTGGCGACCCGCCCTTAACTTCTTTTCTTCTGCTACTTCACATGAAAAATCTGAAATACCTGGTGCTGGGCGTGTTGTTCGGCATCATCCTCACCAAGAGCGAAGTCATCAGCTGGTTCCGCATCCAGGAGATGTTCCGCTTCCAGGCCTTCCACATGTACGGGGTCATCGGCTCGGCCATTGTGGTGGGCATGCTGTCCATTCAGCTCATCAAGCGCAACCACCTCAAAAGCCTGGACGGCGAGCCCATTCGCATTGCCGACAAGAAATTCAACCACGGCACCTGGATCGGGGGCACCATCTTCGGGCTGGGCTGGGCCCTGACCGGCGCCTGCCCGGGCCCGCTGTTCGCGCAGCTGGGCAGCGGCGTGGCCTCGGCCGCCGTGCTGATTCTGGCCGCCCTGGCCGGCACCTGGACCTACAGCGCCCTGCGCGAGCGGCTGCCCCTGTAGCTCCCGGCAACGGCGGCGTACCGTGATGCAGACCAGCCCCGCACTTACTCCGGCCGGCCGGCGGCTGGTGGCCCGGGCCCTGATTGGGCTGGGCCTGCTGCTGCCATTAGCCGGCCGGGCCCAGCAGGCCCGCCCCGCCCCTACCCTGCCGACCACCGGCGGCGACCGGACCCGGCCGTACGCGCCGCCGCCCCCGGCGGCCGATACCGGGCGCGCCCGCACCCTGGCCGAAGCCTTCGGTAAGGGTCGCTGGCACGGCCGGGCGCGCAACTACTTCATGGCCACCCTAAACCGGGGCGACTACCCCGATTACTATGCCAACGGTCTGGGAGCGGGGGCGCGGTTTGAGACGGCCCCGCTGCATGGCCTGCAGCTGGGAGCCGGCGGCTTTTTCTGGGCCAACCTGGCTTCCAATGACCTGACCACCCCGGATGCCCGCACTCAGGCCGTGAGCCGCTACGAGGTGGGGCTCTTTGACGTGGCCAACCCCGGCCGCCGCCGCCTCACGGGCCGGCCCGAGGAGCTGTTTGTGCGCTACCGCCGGCGGCAGTCCACCCTGACGCTGGGCCGGCAGCTGCTGACCACGCCCCTGCTCAACCCCCAGGACGGCCGCCTGAGCCCGAGCTACGCCCAGGGCATGTGGCTGGAAGTGCGCGAGCTGCCCGCCACCACCCTTACGGCCGGCTGGCTCACGGCAATGGGTGTGCGCTCCACTACGGACTGGGCCTCGGTTGCCGGCTCGGTGGGGTTGTACCCGATGGGCGTCACCGAGGCCGGACCGCGGGCCGCCTACGCGGGCCGGCTGCGCAGCCGGGGCCTGGGCGTGGTGGGTTTGCGCCACCGCTGGGGGCCGCGCACCACCGCCCAGGCCTGGCACTACTACGCCCACAACCTGTTCACCGCCAGCTTCGCGGAGCTGACCAGCGCCCGCCCGGCCGGGGCCGGCCAGCTGAGCGCCGGGGCGCAGTACCACTACCAGTGCACGGCGGGCCAGGGCGGCAACCCCGATCCGTGCCTGGCTTATAGCGCCCCCGGCCGGCAGGCTCACGCCCTGAGCGCCCGCCTGGGCTATGAGCAGGGCCCCTGGAGCCTGAGCGCCAACTACACCCGCGTCACCCGCACTGGGCGCTTCCAGTTTCCGCGCGAATGGGGCCGGGAGCCGTTCTACACGGTTCTGCCCCGCGAGCGGAACGAGGGCGTGGGCGGCCTGGACGCCGGGGCCCTGCTGGCCGGCTATTCGCCGGGGCGGGTGCCAGGCCTGAAAGCCGAGGCAGGTTACGGCCACTACTACCTACCCGACGTACGCAACGCCCGCCTCAACAAGTACGGCATGCCGTCCTACACCCAGTTGAACGCTTCACTGAGCTACCCCTTCGGGAGCTGGGCCCGGGGCCTGCGCGGGCAGCTGCTGTACGTGCACAAAGGCCGGCTGGGCCGCACCTACGGCGAGGCCCGCTACGAGGTCAACAAAGTGCACATGCACCTGTTGAACGCAATTCTCAACTACGACTTTTAGCTACCCCCACCTGGGCTGCCAGGACTATGATCATCAGGCCGACCGTGGTGCAGTCGGTGGGTGTTCATTATGCATCGTTTTTCCCGCTTAAATCCCTGCGTACCGCCTGCTGTCTTCCGCCATTCTGCTGTTACTGATTTAGCCCCCTTTTACGGGTCTGGTGAAGCAGGTGCGGCAGGAGTCGGGGCGCTACTTTGCCAACCGTTTGCCGGTGCTGCGGGCCTGCTTGTACGAGAGGCTAGCGCTGATTGAGGCGTCAGACTTACCTGGAACAGGTGCTGATGCCGAACGGCTTGTAGAGCGGGCAGAAGCCCACGAAGCTGGTCAGCACAAAGATACCGGCCACTACGAGCAATCCGGTGGCTACCGGCCCGCTCAGCGAGCCGGTCAGGTACAGGACAAGGACAGTGAGGGCGGCTACTACCCGCAGGGCGCGGTCGGCGGTGCCCATGTTTCGACGAATAAGCATGGCAGATCCAGGATTAGTTGACACCCAAAGGTGGGGTAACTGCCGGCGCCGGCCCATGACTGCTGTTACCCGTCCGCCTGATTGTTGTCAGGGCCAGGAGCGCGCCGGCGGCAGCCTTACCAGCTGCTGCCGTGCAGCTTCTCGGGGTGCAGCAGGTGCACGGAGCCGGGGGCCAGCTCCACGATGCCATCCTGCCGGAACTCGCTCAGGGTGCGGCTCAACGACTCGGGCGCGGTGCCGATAAGGGCGGCCATGTCGTCGCGGCCCAGGGGGATGCGCGGGTCGGCGGGGCTGAGCTGCTGCTGCCGGGCGTGCAGGTACAGCAGCGTGTCGGCCACGCGGCGGCGCAGCGAGCTATAAGCCAGGTCGAGGCGCTGCTCGTCCTGCTGCTGCACCTGGCCCACCAGCAGGCGCACGAAGCGGCGGCTCACTTCGGGGTTGCCCAGCAGCAGCTGGTGAAAGTCGGCGGCCGGGATGTACAGGATTTCGGCTTCGTCCAGCGTCACGGCCGAATCATGGTGGCAGGTGCCGGCCAGCAGGACCTGGTAGCCCAGAAACTCGCCGGGGCCGTGCAGGGCCGTAATCAGCTCCTTGCCGCCGGCGGTGGTTTTGCTGACCTTCACGCGGCCACTCTGCACAAAGTATAGGCGGGTGGCCTCGTCGCCTTCGGCGTAGAGGATGTGGCGGCGGGGCAGGACGTGGTGGCGGCGCTCGGCCAGTAGGCCCTCAAGGCCGCCGGCCTGACGGGCATCGGCCAGAAAGTCGTGCACGCCGGCGGGGGTGGCGGGATAGTCGGGGCGCAGGTGCTGGAAGCGGGCCAGGCGGCCAGCCACGGCCGAGAGCAGCTCGCTCTCATCGAAGGGCTTGGTGAGGTAGTCGTCGGCGCCCAGCTCCATGCCCCGGCGCAGGTCGGCGCGCTCGGTTTTGGCGGTCAGGAAGATGAAGGGCACGCCCGCCAGCCGGGGGTTCTGGTTGAAGATGTGCAGCACGCCGTAGCCGTCGAGCACGGGCATCATGATGTCGCACACCACCAGGTCGGGGCGGGTTTCGAGGGCTTTCTCCACGCCCACCTTGCCGTTTTCGGCCGTGAGCACCGCGTAGCCGGTCATCTCCAGGATTTCGGCCGTGTTCTCGCGGATGTCGTTGTTGTCCTCAATCAGCAGAATGGTCTTCTTGGTCATAGGGAAGCGTGAAGGTGATGGTGGTGCCCGCGCCCAGCTCGCTGCGCAGGTCAATGGTGCCGCCCAGCAGCTCGAGGTAGCGGGCCACGATGTAGAGGCCCAGGCCGGTGCCGGGCAGGTTGGTGGCGTTGCGGGCCCGGAAAAACCGCTCGAACAGGTGCTGCTGGTCTTCCTCGGAGATGCCGATGCCCTGGTCCTGCACGCTGATGGTCAGCTGCCCGGCCCGGGCCCGGGCGCGCAGCTGCACTACGGCCCCCGGGCCGGAGTACTTCAGGGCGTTGGAGAGCAGGTTGACCAGCACCTTGCGCAGCAGCGAGGCGTCCAGCCACAGGGCCTCGTCGCCACGCGCGTCCACCTCGATGCGCTGGTTTGGCTGGGCCAGGGGCTGCACGTCGGCCACGGTGTCGGCCAGCAGGGCCGGCAGGTGCAGCCGGGCCGGGCGGGCCAGCACCTTGCCCTCCTCGATGCGGCCCACCGACAGAAATTCCTCCAGGATGCTGTTGAGGTGATTGACGGACTGACGGATGCGGGCCAGCTGGCGCGGACGGCGCGCCTCCAGCTCGGCCGGGGTGTACTTTTCGAGCAGTGACACCGACGTGAGCACCACCGTGAGCGGGGTGCGGAACTCGTGCGAGGCCATGCTCACGAAGCGCGACTTTAGCTCGCCCAGCTCCTGCTCGGCCTGCAGGGCCTGGGCCAGCTCCTGCTGGCGCTGCTCCAGCTGCCCCAGCGTGTGGGTCAGGGCCAGGGTGCGGTCGGCCACCTTCTGCTCCAGCTCGGCGTTGAGGCGCTCCACGCGCCGGCGCTCAGCCACCAGGGCCTGGTCGGCCTGGCGCTGCCCGGTGATGTCGAGGATGTAGGACACTGCGAACAGCTCCTCATCCAGGTAAAAATAGCTCAGGCTGACTTCCACCGGGAACACCGTGCCGTCCTGGCGCAGGCCTTCCAGCTCGCCGCGGTGGGCGCGCATGGCCCGCACCGAAGGCTGGGCATTGAAGCCCTGGCGCAACTGCTCGTGGTGGCGGCCGGGGGCCGCGGGCACCAGTCGGTCGAGGCTCTGGCCCGGCAGCTCGCCGGAATCGTACCCAAACTGCTGGTGGGCCATCTGGTTGGCTGATACGATGCAGCCGGCCCGGTTGCAGACAATGATGCCGATGGTGGCGTTGGCCACTACGGCCTCGAAGCGGCGTACGCTCTGGGCCAGCTGCTGCTCGGCCTGGTGCAGGCGGTGCTGCCCGCTCAGGCGCACCAGCAGGTAGTCGTGGCCGTCGGCTGTGAAAGGCGTCAGAGCCAGGCGGGCCGGAAACAGGCTGCCGTCGAGGCGGCGTATTTCGGCGTCGGTTTCCTGGTAGCCCAGGCGGCGGGCCTCGGCCAGCAGGGCGGCCCAGGCGGCCGGCCCCAGGCCGGGGGTGCGCAGCAGAGGGCGGGCCTCGGCCAGTAGCTGCTGCTCGGAAGCGTAGCCCAGCAGCTGCACGCCGGCCGGGTTCACCTGCACGAAGCGCCCGGCCCGCACGTCAAGCACCCCCACAAAGCCGGGGGCGCGGGTGGTGGCGGCCTCGGTGAGAGCCTGGGAGAATGCGGCAGTGGGCATGGCAGAAGGGGCGGACGGGCTACGGGAAGAACCGGTGCAAGGTGCAAAACACCCCCCTGCTGAAAGCATGACAAAGGTCACGGCCGAAGGTGAGGATGCTCATGGATGCCGCAGACGAGGGGCCGGTAATTTTGCGGGTATCCATTCTATGTATCCGCCCATGGCTGTTTCCTCTCCTCCGCCTGTACTCGCGCCCGAACCGGCCGTGCTGCTGGTACTGCTGCCGCCCGCCAGCCCGGCGGCGCTTACCACCACGCTGCGGCAGCTGCAGGGCCGGCTGGGCGCCCAGATCCGGGTGCTGCGCATCGACGAGGCCACGCACCCGGCGGTGGTGCGCAGCTTTGGCACGCCCGCGCTGCCGGCCTGCGTGCTGCTGCGCCAGGGCGTGGAGCTGTGGCGCCACCAGGGCCTGCCCGATGACGCGGGCACACTCGGCACCCTGCTGGAGGCTTTGCGCTAGGCGCATTACGCTGGAGGAATTGCCGTGAAGGCCGGCCCCCGGCCGCAAAGGTGCCCCCCGGCGCCGGGCTGCCGCCTGACAACAATCACCCCCGGCCGTGATAGTGCTCATGGGGCCGGGGCCGGGCAGCCAGGAGCTTTGCCGCTGTACCAACCGGCTGCTTTTCCGTGTCTGCTCCCGTTCTTGAACGCCCGGCTACCCGCCTGGCCTGCACCCACTGCGGCGACGACTGCCCGCCCGGGCCGCTGCTGCTGGAAGGGCAGCCCTTCTGCTGCGCCGGCTGCCGCACCGTGTACGAACTGCTGGCCGCCCACCAGCTGTGCACCTACTACACTCTTGACGAGCGTCCCGGCCTCAAGGTGAAGGACGTGGAGCTGCCCGGCCGCTTCGACTACCTCGACGAGGAAGGCGTGCAAGCCCAGCTGCTGAGCTTCCGCTCGCCCGGGCGGGCCCGCCTCACGCTCACCATTCCGCAGCTGCACTGCACTTCCTGCATCTGGCTGCTTGAGCAGCTGCCCCGCCTCAATGAGGGCATCATGGAGGCGCGGGTGCAGTTTCTGCGCAAGGAAATCACGCTCAGCTACCGGCCCGACGTCACCAGCCTGAAGGCCGTGGTGCAGCTGCTGGCCTCGGTGGGGTACGAGCCGCAGATAACGCTGGCCGAGCTGGGCGCCCAGCCCCACCAGGCCAGCCGCACGCTCTACTACCAGCTGGGGCTGGCGGCCTTCGCCTTCGGCAACGTGATGCTGCTGGCCCTGCCCGAGTACTTCTCGTTCGTGGAGGAGCTGCAGGCCGGGTTCGGGCAATTTTTCGGGGCGCTGAGTTTGGCGCTGGCGGGGCCGGTGCTGCTGCTAAGCGCCCGGCCCTTCTGGCACTCGGCCTGGCTGGGCGTGCGCCGGCGCTACATCAACCTCGATTTTCCCATCTCGCTGGGGTTGTTCTCGCTGTTCGGGGTGAGCACCTGGCAGGTGCTCAGCGGCCGGGGGCCGGGCTACTTCGACTCGTTTACGGGGCTTGTCTTCTTCATGCTGATTGGCAAATGGGTGCAGCAGCGCACCTACGACGCCCTGCGCTTCGACCGCGACTTCACGTCCTACTTCCCGGTGGCCGTGACGCGCCTGCTGCCCGATGGCCGGGAGCAGTCGGTGTCGGTGAAGGAGCTGCGGGCGGGGCACCGCATCCGGGTGCGCCACCAGGAGGTGGTGCCCGCCGATGCCGTGCTGCTGCGCGGGGCGGGCCAGATTGACTACGCCTTCGTGTCGGGCGAGAGCACGCCGGTGGCCCGCAGCTCGGGCGAGCTGGTATACGCCGGCGGCCGGCAGCTGGGGGCGGCCATCGAGCTGGAAGTGGTGCGCGAAGTCAGCCAGGGCTACCTCACCCAGCTCTGGAACAACCCCGCCTTCGCCAAACCCGAGGCCGGCGCCACCCTCGAAACCTACGCCAACCGCGTGGGCCGCTACTTCGTGGGCGTGACGCTGCTGCTGGCCCTGGGCACGCTGCTCTACTGGGGCCCGCGCGACCAGGCGATGATGTGGCGGGCCTTCACCTCGGTGCTGGTCATTGCTTGCCCCTGCGCCCTGTCGCTGGCTTCGCCGTTTGCGCTGGGGGCCGCCCTGCGGGTGCTGGGCCGGCACAAGCTGTACCTGAAAAACGCGGCCGTCATTGAAACCCTGGCCCGCGCCGATACCATCGTGTTCGACAAGACCGGCACCCTCACCGACCCCAGCCAGGCCGAGGTGCACTACCACGGGCGCCCGCTCTCGGCCGCCGAAAGGGCCCTGGTGGCGGCGGCCGCGGCCCAGTCCACGCACCCGCTCAGCCAGCGCCTGGCTGGCGAGGCGGCCGGCCCCGCCACGCTGCTGCGGGCCTGCCAGGAGGTGCCCGGCCAGGGCCTGACGGCCACCGCCGATACCGGCGCCACCGTGCGCCTGGGCGCGGCCGCCTTCTGCGGAGTGGCCGCCGCCCCGGTAGTGCCCGCGCCCGCGGCGACACCGCCCGCCGGACCCGAAGCCCCGGATACGCGGGTGTACGTGGCCCTGCACGACCAGCCGGCCGGCTACTTCAGCTTTCACAACGTGTACCGGCCGGCGGTGCCGGCAGTGCTGGCCGGTCTGGCGGGCCGCTACCGCCTGGCCCTGCTCTCGGGCGACAGCGAGGCCGAGCGGCCCCGCCTGCGGGCCTTGCTGGGCGCGGAAGCCGAGCTGCGCTTCCGGCAGTCGCCGGCCGACAAGCTGGCCTACATTGCGGCCGAGCGCGCCCTGGGGCACACGGTGGTGATGGTGGGCGACGGCCTCAACGACGCCGGGGCCCTGCGCGCGGCCGATGCCGGCCTGGCCCTCACTGACACGCTCACCAACTTCTCGCCCGCCTGCGACGCCATCCTCGATGCGGCCGCGCTGGGGCAGCTGGCCACATTCCTGGCGTTTGCGCGGGCCGCCCTGCGGGTGGTGCTGGTCACGTTCGGGCTGTCGTTCTGCTACAACGGCCTGGGGCTGGCCCTGGCCGTGCAGGGCCGGTTCACGCCCATCGTCTCGGCCATTCTCATGCCCATCAGCTCGCTGAGCGTGATGGTGGCTGCCACCCTGCTCGTGCGCCGGGCGGCGCGCCGGCATCAGCTCTAACGCCCCTTCGCCATGACCATTATCTACCTGCTCATCGGCATCAGCCTGCTGGTTGCCCTCACGTTTCTGGGCGCGTTCGTGTGGGCCGTGCGCACCGGGCAGTACGACGACGCCTACACGCCCTCGGTGCGCATGCTCTTCGACGACGAGCCCGCTGCCCTCGCCCCGCCCCGGCCCCGGGGTGAGGAGAATCATACCGGGGCATAACCATGGTCATGCCCGCCGCAACTGCCGCGCAGGACCTTTGAGCCACTACTCCACCAAGCCTATTTGCGCAATGCACGCCACTCCCCCGCCTTCCCCCGCTGCCGCCGCGCCCCTGGTGCCGGACCGGGTGCACCAGGCGCTCGAAACCTTCTTTTACGACAACCGGATTGTCCGTGACTTCGGCCTGGCCACCGTGTTCTGGGGCGTGGCGGGCATGCTGGTGGGCATTCTGGCCGCCTTCCAGCTGGCCCTGCCCGAGGCCAACCTGCACACCTCGTTTACCACTTTCGGGCGCATCCGGCCGCTGCACACCAACGCCGTGATTTTCGCCTTCGTGGGCAACGGCATCTTCATGGGCGTGTACTACTCGCTGCAGCGCCTGTGCAAGGCGCCCATGTTTTCGCGCACGCTCAGCCGGCTGCACTTCTGGGGCTGGCAGCTCATCATCCTCGCGGCCCTGATTTCGCTGCCCATGGGCTACACCACCAGCAAGGAGTACGCCGAGCTGGAGTGGCCCATCGACATTGCCATTACGCTGGTGTGGGTGGTGTTCGGCTGGAACATGTTCGGCACCATTGTGCGGCGCCGGGAGCGGCACCTGTACGTGGGCATCTGGTTCTACATTGCCACGTTTCTGACGGTGGCCGTGCTGCACATCGTCAACTCCATGGAGGTGCCGGTGAGCTTTATGAAAAGCTACTCGGCCTACGCCGGGGTGCAGGACGCGCTGGTGCAGTGGTGGTACGGGCACAACGCGGTGGCCTTCTTCCTGACCACGCCCTACCTGGGGCTGATGTACTACTTCCTGCCCAAGGCCGCCGGCCGGCCGGTGTACAGCTACCGCCTGAGCATCATTCACTTCTGGTCGCTGATTTTCATCTACATCTGGGCCGGGCCGCACCACCTGCTCTACACGGCCCTGCCCGACTGGGCCCAGAGCCTGGGCGTGGCCTTCTCCGTGATGCTGATTGCGCCCTCGTGGGGCGGCATGATCAACGGCCTGCTGACGCTGCGCGGCGCCTGGGACAAGGTGCGCGAGGAGCCGGTGCTCAAGTTCATGGTGGTGGCCGTGACGGCCTACGGCATGGCCACCTTCGAGGGCCCGATGCTGAGCCTCAAGAACGTGAATGCCATTGCCCACTTCACCGACTGGATTGTGGCCCACGTGCACGTGGGGGCCCTGGGCTGGAACGGCTTCCTGACCTTCGCCATGCTCTACTGGCTGTGGCCGCGCCTCTACCGCACCGGGCTGTACTCCAAACGCCTGGCCAACGTGCACTTCCTGCTGGGCACCTTCGGCATCCTGCTCTACGCCCTGCCCATGTACTGGGCCGGCTTTACGCAGGGCCTGATGTGGAAGCAGTTCAACGCCGAGGGCATGCTGCAGTACCCCAACTTCCTGGAGACGGTGCTCACCCTCGTGCCCATGTACTACCTGCGCGGCATCGGCGGGGTGCTCTACCTGAGCGGGGCGCTGCTGATGACCTTCAACCTCTTCCGCACGGCCAAAGCCGGCACGCTGCAGGCCCGCGAAAAAGCCCAGGCCCCGGCGCTGCTGCCCGAAGCCGAGGACCCGCACGTGCAGCCCGGCCACTGGCACCGCTGGCTGGAGCGCCGCCCCTTCCAGCTGGCCGTGGGCGCCACGGTGGCCATCCTCATCGGCGGGCTGGTGGAGATGATTCCCACCTTCCTGGTGAAAAGCAACGTGCCCACCATTGCCTCGGTGAAGCCCTACCGGCCGCTGGAGCTGCAGGGCCGCGACCTCTACATCCGCGAAGGCTGCCAGAACTGCCACACCCAGATGGTGCGCCCGTTCCGCTCGGAAACCGAGCGCTACGGCGAGTACAGCAAAGCCGGCGAATACGTGTACGACCGGCCCTTCCTGTGGGGCAGCAAGCGCACCGGCCCCGATCTGCAGCGGGTGGGCCGCAAGTACCCCAGCTCCTGGCACTACAACCACATGCTGGACCCCACCAGCATGTCGCCCGGCTCCATCATGCCGCCCTACCCGTGGCTGTTCGACAACGCCATCGACTACAGCTCGCTGCCGAAGAAAATCCGGGTGCTGCAGGGGCTGGGCACGCCCTACCCGGCCGGCTTCGACCAGCGGGCCGTGGCCGACGCCCGCCAGCAGGCCCGGGGCATTGTGCAGGAGCTGAAAAACGAGGACATCGAGGTGAAATCCGACCAGGAAATCGTGGCTTTGATTGCCTACCTGCAGCGCCTGGGCACCGACATCAAGGCAAAGACCGCCCCGGCCGCCGCGCAGTAGGCATTTACTTTTTTGCTTTCCCTACCCCATGGATAAGAACGTGCTGCAGTCCATTGCCGGCGTCGAGATATACCCGCTCATCTCGCTGGCCATCTTCTTTCTGTTTTTCCTGGGGCTGCTGGTCTACGTGCTGCGCGCCGACCGCCGCCACCTGGGGGCCATGAGCGAGCTGCCCCTGCGCCCCGACTCCGAACCATTCTCCACTTCCCTCACCCCCGAACCGCTATGCTAACCCGTCGCACCGCTTTCCTGCTTTTCCCGGCCCTGCTGCTGAGCTGCGCCGCCGCCGCCCAGACGTCCGCCGCGCCCGCCGGCCCCCAGGGCACCGATGTGCTTTCCTGGACCGTGTGGTGGCTGGCCGGCCTGGTGCTGCTGATGGCCGTTGTCACGGGCTCATCGGTGGTTTCGGCCGCCCGGCGGTATGGCGCCGAGCCGGCCACGCCCGTCGCCGCCCCTGCCGCAGCGCAAGCCCCAGCCGCAGCGGAAGCCTCCGCGGCCAGACAAGTGGCGGCCGACGCCCCGGTAGCCGAAGAAGCAGTGGCCCGGATCCGGCCCGCGGCCCTGGTTGAATACGCCTCCGTCTAACTCCATGCGCACCTTCCGACACTTGCTGGGCGCGGCCGGGGCCGGGTTGCTGGCCCCCGTACCGGCCCTGGCCGCCGCGGGGTCCGCGGCGGCCGCCGGCCCCGATACGCGTATGGGGCTGTTCTGGCTGCTGCTGAGCACGCTGGGGCTGGTGCTGCTGGTGTTCGTGCTGCTGATTGTGGCCCTGGTGGTGGCGCTGCGGCCCCAACTGCGCCGGCTCTACGCCCTGCCCACGGTGCACGACTCCTGGAGCGGGCAGGTGCTGGGCCTGCTCGTGGGCGACCCCCGCCTGGTAACCGGCCAGGACCGCGACGTGCAGCTCGACCACGACTACGACGGCATCACCGAATACGACAACGACCTGCCGCCTTGGTGGAAGTACGGCTTCTACTGCACCATCCTGTTTGCCATCGGCTACCTGGGCTACTACCACGTGGCCGGAACCGGCCAGCTGCAGACGGCCGAGTACAAAACCGAGATGCGCCAGGCCTCGCTGCTGCTGGCCGCCACCCCCGACGACCCCAGCCAGCTCACCACCTATGCCGCCCTCACGGCCCCGGCCGACCTGGCGGCGGGCAAGGCGCTGTTCGCCACCAACTGCGCCCCCTGCCACGGAACCAGCGCCGAGGGCAAGGTCGGCCCCAACCTAACCGACCCGTACTGGCTGCACGGCGGCGAAATCAACCACGTCTACAAGACCATCAAGTACGGCGTGGCGAGCAAGGGCATGGTCGCCTGGAAGGGTAAGCTGGCCGGCAAGCAGATTCTGCAGGTGGCGTCCTACATCCAGTCGCTGCAGGGCTCGAACCCCGCCAACGCCAAAGAGCCCCAGGGCGAGAAGGAAGCCCCCGCCGTGGCCCGGCGGTAGCGCTGCGCTGCGCCGAGCACGGCCAACGGCCGCCCCCTCTTTCATTTCCCCTTTGCCATGTCCGCCACCCTGTACGAGCCCGACGAAGATTTCCGCACCCATCTCCCGACGATTGATGCGGCCGGCAAGCGCGTGTGGCTGTACCCGAAAAAGCCCGCGGGCCGGCTCTACCGGGCCCGCAAGTGGCTGAGCTACGGGCTGCTGGCCCTGCTCTTTGCCGGCCCCTGGCTGCGCATCCACGAGCTACCGGTGCTGATGCTCAACCTGCCGGCGCGGAAGTTTATCATCTTCGGGCAGATTTTCTGGCCCCAGGACTTCTTCATTCTGCTGGTGGGGGCGCTGGCCTTCGTGCTGTTCATCATCCTGTTCACCATCGTCTACGGGCGGGTGTTCTGCGGCTGGGTGTGCCCCCAGACCATCTTCCTGGAGATGGTGTTCCGCCGCATCGAGTACTGGCTGGAAGGCGACGCGCCCCAGCAGCGGGCCCTCGACCGGCGCGCCCTGGACTGGGACAAGCTCTGGCGCAAAACCACCAAGCACGCGCTGTTCGGGCTGGTCTCGTTTCTGATTGCCAACACCTTCCTGGCTTACATCATCGGCACCGGGGAGCTGGTGAAGCTTGTGACCGACCCGCCCACGGCCCACCTGGGGGGGCTGGCGGCCATGGCCCTGTTCACGGGCGTGTTCTACGCCGTGTTTGCCCAGTTCCGGGAGCAGGTGTGCACCATTGCCTGCCCCTACGGCCGCCTGCAGGGCGTGCTGCTCGACCAGCGCAGCCTAGTGGTGGCCTACGACTACCTGCGCGGCGAGCCCCGTGAGAAGCTGCGCAAAAACCAGGCGCGCACCGCCGGCGACTGCATCGACTGCCAGCAGTGCGTGCAGGTGTGCCCCACCGGCATCGATATCCGCAACGGCGCCACCCAGCTGGAATGCACCAACTGCACGGCCTGCATCGATGCCTGCAACTCCATCATGGCCCTCATCGACAAGCCGCCGGGCCTGATCCGGCACGCTTCGGTGGCCGACATTGCCCAGGGCACGCCCTTCCGCCTCACCGGGCGCATGAAGGCCCTGAGCGGGGCCCTGGTGCTGGTGCTGGCGGGGCTCACGCTGCTGCTCGTGGCGCGCACCAACGTGGAGGCCCGGGTGCTGCGCACGCCCGGCCAGCTGTACCAGAAAACCAGCCACGGCAGCATCACCAACCTCTACAACATCTCAGTCATCAACAAAACCAACCACGCCTTCCCCCTCACGCTGCGGGTGCTGGAGCCCGCCGGGGGCACGGTATCCCTGGTAGGCACCGACGGGCTGCAGCTGCCCGCCCAGGGCATTGTGGAGGGCGTATTTTTTGCCGAGCTGCCCCGCACCGCGCTGCACCAGACCAACCAGCCGCTGCGCATCGGGGTGTTCAGCGGGGGCCGGCTGATAACCGAGGCCCGCACCAAGTTTCTCGGGCCGGTGCAGTAGCGGCCGGGTTTGTAAGGCTCTCTTTTTCGCACCCCTCATGGCACCTCCCACCTCCCCCCGGCGCAACCTCTGGCCCCACGCCATCGTGGCCACGTTCGTGCTGTTTGCCGCCTACATCGGCACCATGGTGCAGCAGGCCCTGCGCACCAGCGTGGACCTGGTAAGCCCCGACTACTACCAGCAGGAGCTGCGCTTCCAGCAGCGCCTGGACGCCGTGGCCCGCACGGCCGCCCTGCCCGCCCCGGTCCGGATTCACTTCGAGGCCGCCGCCCGCCGCCTGCAGCTCACGCTGCCCCCGGCCCTGGCCGGCCAGCCGGTGCAGGGCACCCTGCAGTTCTTCCGCCCTTCCGACCAGCGCCTGGACTTGCGCCTGCCCTTTGCGCCCGCCGGCCAGCCCCCGCAGCAAACCCTGAGCACCCGCGCCCTGCGCCCCGGCCTCTGGCGCCTGCGCCTCGACTTCACCGCCGCCGGCCAGGCCTACTTCCTGGAAAAAGAGCTGACGGTAGAGTAGGCGCGACGCGCCCCGAAACCATACCTCACCAATTCCCCCTCACCATTTCTCACCTCACCGCATGCTCTGGGCCGGTTTCTTGTTTGGATTGCTGGGCAGCTTTCACTGCGTGGGCATGTGCGGGGCCATTGCCCTGGCGCTGCCGGGCGCGGGCGGGCCGCGGGGCCGCTACGTGGCCGGGCGGCTGCTCTACCACCTGGGCCGCCTGAGCACCTACGCCCTGCTGGGCGCGGCCGTGGGGGCGCTGGGCCAGGGCCTGCAGCTGGCAGGCTGGCAGCAAGGCCTCTCGCTGCTGTCGGGGGGGCTGCTGCTGCTGCTGGTGGCCGTGCCCGAGCAGTGGCAGGCACGGGCGGCGGCCGCCCTGGGCCTGGCCGCCGTGCTGAGCGCAGTGAAGCGCCGGCTCGCCTACTACTACCAGCAGCCGGCGCTGGGGGCGCTTTTTGCCACCGGGGTGCTGAACGGGCTGCTGCCCTGCGGCCTGGTGTACCTGGCCCTGGCCGGCGCCCTGAGCGTGCCGGGCGCGGCGGCCGGCGCGGCCTACATGGCCCTGTTCGGGCTTGGTACGCTGCCGCTCATGCTGGCTTTGTCGCTGAGCGGGCAGCTGGTGCCCTGGCCGTGGCGGGGCCGCCTGCGCCGGGCCGTGCCGGTGCTGGCGCTGGGCATGGCGGGGCTGTTTATTCTGCGCGGGCTGGGGCTGGGCATCCCGTACCTGAGCCCCCGGCTGAGCCCGGTGCTGACAGCCCGGCGGCCGCCCCGCGCCGGCCAGCCGACTTCGGTGCACTACTGCGGCGGCCAGGTGAAGCAGCCCTGAGCTGCCCGGGTACCCCTGACGTCTGATTTTCACTGCTAGCCTTTCTCCAACCATGCCTACGCTACTGGTTCCCATCGATTTCACGCCCGCCTCCGAAAACGCCCTGCGCTACGCCAACAAGCTGGCCCTGCGCCTGGGGGCCGACATTGTGCTGGTGCAGGCCACCACCGAAGTCCACTTGCACCCCGAGCGCCAGGCAAACGCCCTGCAGCGCCTCATGGCCCTGGCCGAGCGCCTGCGCTACCAGCAGCTCACCCGCCAGAACGGCCGCCGCATCAGCTACCACTACCACCTCTGCTCCGAGCCGCTGCCCGAGGGCCTGCAGGTGCTGGTGAACGGCTACCAGGCCGACCTGGTGGTGGCCGGCCTCACCCTCAGCGACTGCGCCGCCGCCAGGGCCGCCCACCAGCCCCTGGCCCAGCTGCCCGAGCTGGTGAGCTGCCCGGTGCTGCTCGTGCCGCCCGGCCATCACGAGCTGGCCGGCCGGGTGGTCTTCGGGGCTGACTTCGACCGCCTCGACGCCACCCAGTGGCTGCCCCGCGTGGCTGCCCTCACCCGGGCCGCCGGCGCGCACTTCGATCTGGTGCAGTTCTACGCCCCCGACCGTCGCGACTGGCCCGCCGCCCAGCGGGCCCTGCAACTGGCCGCCAGCCTGCTGCCCGACGCCACGCCCCACCTGCTGCCGGAAGAAGACCTGCTGGAAGACTTCAGCGAGTTTGGTGAGCAGCGGCAGGCCCAGCTGCTGGTGCTGGGCACCACCGACGGCTGCCTGACCCGCCGCTACTTCAGCCCCCACTACCGCCTCACTGCCGCCTACCATCAGCGCGTGCCGGTGCTGCTGCTGCCGCTGAGCCGGCAGCCCTCGGCCGCCCGCTGCGCCCAATGCGGCCTGCTGCAGGCCGCCGCCGAACCCATCATGCTCTCTTTTTAAAACGGGCTTCCGGCCCCACGGCCGGCTGATTTCTTTCCAATGACTACTTCGCTTGCCGCGGCTCCGGACGCCACCACTGCCCGGGCCACCGTCGAAGCCGCCGACGGCGGCGCTGGAAACCGGCGGCCGCACCGAGAGTATTCTGATGAGCCTTCTGCCCCAATGTGAGTAGCCCTACCACTACCAGCCCGTGCCCGGCAGCCCCGAGGCCGCCCCCCAGGCCTGGCTGCGGCCGGGCGTGGAGTGGGCATAAACGGCCCTAAAAGCAGCCTGGGGCTGCTACTTCAGGCTGGCGTAGAGGCCCGTAAACTCTGATTTGAGCAGGTTCACGGTGGCGCCCCCCAGGTTGTCGAACACCTTGTTGCCGGCCTCGAAGTCGCGCAGCAACGGGTGGGTGGCTTTCATGAGCTTTGCCATCAGCGTTTCGTCGTCGCCGATGAAGCCCAGCACGTGCTGGATCTGCGGGGCCGTGAGCTTAAGCTTTTGCAGGCGCGTGACGATGCGCTGCTGCAGCGTAGGCAGCTCCGCATCCAGCATGAGGCTCATCTGCTCCTGAGGGGCCTTAGAACGCGCTACAGAGGTGGGTTTGGCCGGCACCACCATCCCGTCGTCACCGAGTTTGGCCAGCGCCTGCGGAATCGTGAAGCGGATAGCCTGCACCTTCTTGCCCTCTTTGATGGGCTCGTACACCACGCTCCAGCCCAGCGAGTGCAGCTCGCGCAGGGCCGGCTCGAGTACGTAGCGCTTGAAGTCGTAGAAGAGCGTGTAGGTGACGTCGTTGTCGTCGCCGAGCACCTGCTTGCGCAGCACATCGAACTCCACCTCCCATAGCCCCACGTCGTCCCAGGACTTGAGCAGCCAGAACAGGCGGTGCGCGTGGGCCGACTTGAGCGTCAGCAGGCTCTCGATTTCCACGTGCGTGTACTGCTCAGCCAGCTGCAGCAGGAAGGGCTTGATTTCGGGGGCGAAGTTGCCGGTCAGAAAGCCCGTGCCCTCGTTCAGGTCGATGTAGCTGATGATGGAGTAGGCCGTAAACCGCTTCTTGTTGCCAGTCTGCGTCTCAATGCTGACCACCTTGGACATCAGGCTGCGGCAGGCGTCGCGGATGGTTTCGTACACGCTGCCGCCCTTTTTCTGGGTCATCACCCGGCTCAGCGGAATAGCGATGCCGGGCAGCTCGGTCTGGTCCTGGTGAATGCAGCCCAGGGCCAGCGCAAAGATGCGGGCCTCGATGTGCGTGAGCTTGAGCGGGGCCCGCACCAAAGCGTTGGCCTGGTAGGCGCGCGGGTACTGGGGCGGAACGGGTAGGGCAGGCTGCATAGGCAACACGAACGATAGACGGAATACGTGACCAATATAGCCGGATCTACGTGAAAATCCGACATAGTTCACGCAAAGAATCCGGAGTGCCATTTTTCACGCAGATGCCTCCGGGCGGGTGGCCTGCCGGCAGGGTGCCATTTTTCACGTAGATGCGCCGCCTCACCGGCCGGAACGGGGTGGGTTTGGGGCGGAGTGCCATTTTTCACGTAGATGGTGCCATTTTTCACGCAGCAGAGTGCCGTTTTTCACGTAGATGGTGCCGTTTTTCACGTAGATGGTGCCATTTTTCACGCAGCAGAGTGCCATTTTTCACGTAGATAACCGCTGCAAATAATTGTCTATCAATAAGTTACGCCTCCCTGAATATAGAATAGTATTAGAATAGCTTAGAAGACAGAAGAGGGCTCTGATTTTTTTTGAAAAAAAGCCTTGTCGGTGGCTCAGCAAAAAACCCGCAAACGGGGCGTGTAGCAAGGCTTTTAAGGGGGTGCTTCGCACCTCGGGAGGGAGCCGGCGGCGCGTACGGCGCTGATTGTATGATCTCTCCGGGCATCTACGTGAAAAATGGCACTCCCCTTTCCGGGGTGTCTGATGCAGGCCCAAGGCGGGCGGCCATTCATCTACGTGAAAAATGGCACTCCTATCCTGCCCCAGGTGGGCTCCTCCCCTACCCGACCGGCACCAAGCTGCTGTTCTGCTGCGGCATGGCCGGCTTCCCGGGCTCAGAGCACCAGCTCCGGCGTATGGTGCGCGGCTAACTCAGCATGGCCGCCTGGGTGGCCGGAGGCAGTTCCAGGAACACGTGGCTGCAACTGCCCCCGCCGCCTGGGACGCCACCCCGGTTGGCGCTGAGTGCCGGTCGGGCCGACCCGGGTCTCACTCCTACCCTACCGCGGCCAGATCGGCGGGGACGCGGGGCCTCTACGGCGGCCAGACAGGCGCGCCGTAGAGGCCCGAAGTTGGCGGCCGGCCCCATAACCTGGGCCGGGCCGCCAGCCGGCCGAAGCCGCCGGTGCAGATTGAGAGTACCGCTTCCGGAGGCAGGTTCTGCCTGTGGGCTTCCAGGGAATACTCCCAACGCTTACTCCCGGGAGCCACCCGGAAAAAAGAGGCCACGGTTGTTGCGTCGCCGCCTCTAGCATCGGGGAGTATGGTCGGATAGTGTCATCATGTTACTCGTATTACTCGTATTGACTAAGATACAGGATGTGTATGAGTAACACCAGTAATACCACGTGCTAATAAGCTCTGATAACCTTGGTAATACGTCGATTGTAATAACACAAGTAACATTGGAAATACCAATAACTACAGTAACATAAGGTACATCAGTAATACAGATAATACAGATAATACAGATAATACAGATAATACAGATAATACAGATAATACAGATAATACAGATAATACAGATAATACAGATAATACAGATAATACAGATAATACAGATAATACAGATAATACAGATAATACAGATAATACAGATAATACAGATAATACGATTCTTATACTTGCTTTTTGTATTACCAGTATTGCTTATATTATGCGTGTTACCAGTGTTATTGATATTATGTATGTTATGCGTGTCAAAGCAGGTCAGGCGAAATACCTACTTGGTAACACCTGTAATATCGTTCACACGAATAACACCAGCACTCGCCGCCCAAGGCCCAGGTAGACCATGCCGGTATTTTTGGAGAAGCCTGCCTATCAGTTTCAGCAGGCCACTTTGGCAGCATGATGGGGCGCCAATCGGAAGTTTGGAAGATGACCTGTGTGGGGCGGCTTCGCGAGCATATGCACGTCACCGTCGCGGCGCCGGGGTAGGCCATAACCCAGGATGCCAGGTGGCAAGGCAAACAATGCCGGGTAACTGCCAGCATTGTTTCTCAAAAATATATAGCTGAAAAGCAGATGCTTAAGCTAGTAAGCGAACGATAATGTTACCTGGTAACATCAATAACACCGGAGCGCCCGCCACGGCGTCAGTAGGCGGGGCGGGGCGGGCAGAGGATAGCACAGACCGGAAACCGGCTAAACGAATGTTGGCGGCAAGCTGCGCAACGTGGGAAGCAGCTTGTTTTGTGGCCTGTTAGTTTGGGGCTACCAGATGCTGAGTGGTGCAGCTGGTTTGTCGCCGGCTTTTCCCGGAGCGGCCTGGGAACGATTTCGCCCGGCTGGGCCTGAAAATACCCGGTGAGGCGCTACCCTAGCGCCTCACCGGGACCCGCAGCGTGACGTCGAGTTCCTCGCCCACAGTGAAGCCCAGCGTGTTGCCGTTGATGCCGAAGTCTTTGCGGTTTACCTTGAACTGGCCGGTGAACACGCCTTTATCGCCTTGCTGGCTGAACTGAAACGGAATGGTCACCGACTTCTTTACGCCGTGCAGGGTCAGGTCGCCGCGCACGGCATAGCCGCTGCCGACGCGGCTAAACTCCGTCGACTGAAAATAGATTTTTGGATAGGTCGCCACGTCGAACCAGTCTTCCCCACGGGCATGCTTGTCTTTCAGAGAGTTCCCCGTTTTGATGGTGGCTGCGTCCACCGTCACGCGCATGAAGGCGCTGCTCAAATCAGCCGGGTTGTAGGTGATGGCGGCCGTCAGGCCCGTGAAGGTGCCTTCAGCCCGGCTACCCGCAAACCTGATGGTGTAGTTGGGGTCGAGGTTCCAGCTGCTGACCAGCAGCCCGGCAACGGGGGCGAGCAGCAGCGCGGCTTTGGCCACCACGGGACGGAGAAGAAACATGGGCGAAGAAATAAGGAGAAACCAGATAAAGAGAGGTAGAGATTGAAAAACCCTAGTGCCAGAAAGGCAGCAGCCGGTCGGGTAGCCCGTGCGGAAAATCGAGTGACTGGAAACCCACTGACTGGAAAACGAGCACCGGGATAACCTGAGTACTGGCCGTCTGTTCGGCGTGGCACCTGCCGGCCCCACCCGCTGCAGAAGGGGAGGGGGGAGGGCGGCAGGGGAGCTTCAGGGCAATGTGTAGCTCAGCCCCAGGGCGGCCAGGTCGTGGAAGCGGTGGTAGGTGGTGGCGTCGCGCTCATGGCCTGTAACGATGTGGCTCCAGCCCGCCCGCAGCTGCAGCCCCCGCGGCAGGGACACGGCCAGGTAAAACTCCGAGTTGAGCGAGCCCCGGTCGCGGCTGCCGCCCAGCAGCAGGTTGCCCCGGGTAGGCTGCAGCTGCCCGCCCGGCGCGGTGGGGCTACGATCGGGGCCGAAGCTCAGGCCCGCCGCGTCGAGGTTGAAGCCCAGGCGCACGGGCCCCGCCACCCGCGCCCGCAGGTGGAAAGCCGCGTTGAGCGAGTAGAGGCGCGGGGCCAGCACGCCAAGGCTAGCCTCCCCCGGACCCGCCTGCCGGACCAGCTCATAGCTATCCGTGAAGTAGTGGGAGGCCCGCAGGCCCGCGCCTACCTGAAACCGCCCGCCCGGGTCCAGGCCCCACAGCCGCCAGGCCGCCGCCGAGGCGTAGGTCAGGGTCGGGCCCACGGCCCCCGTCAGGTCCATCACCGTGGCGTGCCGGGCAGGGGGCGGCGTACGTTGGGCCTGGGCTGCCTGGGGTGGCAGCGCCGCCGCGCCGCCGAACGCTATCCACAGGCAGAAGGCCGCGCCGGGCCGGATATTGGGTGTGCTACGCATGCTTTTTCGGGTACAAGAGGTTCAGGTTAATCAAGCCAGCCCAGCAGGGAATGCGCAAGCGGAGCCGGGTTATGCGCAAAAGGAACGGGTGGTTATTTACTGTCTGGCCCGGGCGCATTCAGGCGGTGGCGTGGGGCCGGGCCGGCGTCGCACCGGCGGCCCGCCTACCGGCACGTCGGCAACGAAAACGAAAAGCACGTGCCGGTGCCCTCCTGGCTGCTCACCACCAGGTCGCCCTCGTGCAGCTCCACGATTTTGCGGGCAATGGCCAGCCCCAAACCCAGGCCGTCCTTGCTCTTGGCCCGCACCTGGTCGGAGCGGTAGAAGCGGTTGAAGACGTGGGGCAGGTCGGCGGCGGAAATGCCGCGGCCGGTGTCGCGGATGTGCAGCGGAATGCGGGCAGTGCCCGCGGGCGGCGCGGCCACGGCCACCTGCACCTTCCCCCCGGCCGGCGTGTAGCGCAGGGCGTTTTCGAGCAGGTTTTGCAGCACCCGCTCCATCAGGCCGATGTCGGCGTAGGCGAAGGGCACGGCGCGGGCGCAGGCTAGGCCCAGGGTGATGCCGCGGGCCCGGGCTTCGGGCTGCAGCTTGAGCACCACGTCCTGCACCAGCTCGGGCACCGAAAACGGCTCGGGCTGCGGCACCGTCTGGCGGGCTTCGAGCTTGCTCAACTCAAACAGCTCCGACACCAGCCGCTTCAGACTCTGGGTGTTCTTAAAGATGGTCTGGATGTACGACTGCTGCTCCTGCGCGCTGAGCAGGTGCTGCCGGAGCAGAATGGTTTCGGCGTAGCCTTCGATGCTGGTCAGGGGCGTGCGCAGGTCGTGGGAAATGTTGGCCACCAGCTCGCGCCGCAGCTCATCGGTTTGCCGGAGCGAGGCCACGGCCGCCTGGGTGCGGGCGGCCATGTCGTTGAACGCCCCGGCCAGCTCGGCCAGCTCGTCGCCCCCGCGCGGGGCCGGCACGCGGGCGGCGTAGTCGCCGGCCTGCAGGCGGCGCACGGCGGCCAGCAGCTGGCGCAGGTCTTTGGTGAGCAGCGAAATCAGCACCAGCCCCACGAGCAGGGCCGCCGCCACGGCCAGGCCCAGCGCCCGCAGCAGCAGGCCCATGATGTAGCTTTCGCGCATGGACGCCGCCTCCGGCAGGGCCAGTCCCTCACCCAGCGTCACGTACAGGTAGCAGTGGATGCCGCCGGTGCTGCTGCGCAGCGGGGCCACCGAAAACGGCCGCGGCTGCCCGGGGTGGCGCGGGTCGGCCCCGAAAATCGGGAAAGGCGCCCGCCCGCCCAGAAACGCCCGCACCGGGGCCATGGGCACCCGCGTGAGCTTCACCTCGTTGGGCGCGGCCGAGGCGTTCATGATGCGCCCATCCAGCCCCAGCAGATAGAGCTTGATGTTGGGGTTGATGACCATGGCGGAGGCAAACGTCGCGCGGATGGCCTCGGGCGAAATTTCGTTGGTGGCCGCGTCGATGCGCAGCACCTGGGCCACGGAGGCGGCCAGGGGCCGGTTGCGCTGTTGCATCACCTCGGCCACGTACTTGGCCGACGCCTCCGACAGCAGCAGCACGTAGGCCCCGGTGCTGCCCAGCAGCACCACGGCAAACAGCACCGACAGGCGGCCACGCAGGCTCCTTAACCACCGCCGCATCATGGGCCCGCTTCCGGCAGCGCCGGCAGCTCGTCGCTGAGCTTGTAGCCCACGCCCCACACCGTGAGCACGTAGCGGGGGTTGGCCGGGCTTTGCTCGATCTTGAGGCGCAGGCGGTTGATGTGGGAGTTGACCGTATGCTCGTAGCCGGCGTAGGAGTGGCCCCACACCAGATCCAGCAGCTCGGTGCGCGAGTAGGCCCGGCCGGGGTGGCGCATGAGCAAGGCCAGCAGGTCAAACTCCTTGGCCGTCAGCTCCACCGGGCGGGCGGCCACCGTCAGGCGGTGCTGCTCCAGGTTCAGGGCCAGGTCGCCGCGGCGCAGCACCGCCCCGGCCCCGCCCGCGAAGCCGGGCTCCTTGTCGGGGGCCGAGCGGCGCAGGCGGGCCTTCACGCGGGCCAGCAGCTCCCGCACGCTGAAGGGCTTGGTCAGGTAGTCGTCGGCCCCCAGATCCAGGGCCCGCACCTTGTCCATCTCCTCCACCTTGCTGGTGAGCATGAGAATGGGCGTGGTGATGTGCTGCTGGCGGAGGCGGCGGCACACCTCCAGGCCGCTGAGGCCGGGCAGCATCACGTCGAGAATGATGACGTCGAACGGCTCCTCCGTGGCCTGGCGCAGTCCTTCCGGCCCGGTCACGGCAATGTCGGCCCGGCAGTCGATGGCGCGCAGATTCACCTGCAGCAGGTGGGCAATGTCGGCATCGTCTTCCACGATGAGGGCACGCTTGGAAGTTGTCGTCATGGGGAATAGCAGCGGGAAGCCGCCCGCTGATTTGCACCGAATGTAAGCAGCCGCAACGCAATATGGCGCCGCTCGTCTTCGCCGCCGCCGCCGTGGTTTTACCGGCAGCATAGTAATAAACAAGAGAGTAGGCAGCAACGTCTTACCACTGCACGGCCACGCCTGCCGTGAACTGGCTGCCGGAGTACACGTTGCGCAGCGTACCGAAGCCGGTGGCCCAGTCGGCGGTGGCCCACCAGTGTTTGCCGAGGGCGTAGCTGACACCCAGGCCGGCCGTGGAGTAGGCCACGCCCTCGCCCAGCCCGATGCTGCCCGGCTTGTCCGGGTTGGGGGCGCGGGTATTGGCCAGCGTCAGCAGGTTGGCCGTAAGCCAGGCTTTGCCTTTCACCTGGTAGCCCACCTGGGCCCCGTAGGTGTACTGGTCGGTGAAGCCCTCGGTGCGCTTGTTGTAGCCGGCGTTCAGGGTGAAATACGCCGGCTGCTTGCGCAGGCGGTGCGAGAGCGAAGCGCGGGTCCACACGTTCCACTCCCCGTCGCCGGTGGGCAGGGCAATGAAGATGCGCGGGTCCTGGCGGTTGAAGCCCCGCTCGTTGGGGTTCCCCACGGGGGCCTCCACGGCCACCCCCACGGCCAGGGGCCACTGGCCGGTCAGCACCCCGTAGCGCAGCCCGATTTCCGGGTCGCCCACCCCCCGGCCGGGCGTGGCCGCGCGGAATTCGGCCCGCCGGAACACCGGAAAATTCAGGGTGGCTTCCAGGCGGGGCAGCAGGCCCATCTCGCCGTAGAGGCTGTACACCTGCTGGCGGAAGCGGGCCGTGGTGACGGCCTGGCCCAGCACGGTGTGGTAGCGGGTGGTGCCGACGGCCGTCAGGCCGAGCTTCACGTAGCCCTGGCCCGGCTCCCGAATCCAGCCTCCCCCGGCCCGCAGCGGCCCGCTCACCAGGCAGCCGGCCAGCATCAGCACCGCCCCCACCCACTTTGCCGACGGCCCACGCATTATTGCAGCGGGGAAGCGCCGAAGTTGATTTCGGCGGTTTCGCAGTAGAACACGATGTGCGTAAATCCGGCCGAGGCTCCATCAATGCGCATGAACTGGCGGCCGTTGCGGTTCACGAAGCCCACGGCCTTCACGTTGGTAGCCGCCGCCCGGCGCTGCACCCCAATGTTGGTCAGGTCCTTGGCCAGGTACACCGTCACGGTGCCGGTGTGAAAGTCGGAGGTGAAGTCCGCGTTGAGCTGCACGAACTCGGTGTTCTGCCCGTCGCGAATCACGGCCAGCGTGCCGCGGGTGGGCGTGCCGTTCTGGGGCGTGATGGTGCCCATCTTCAGCGAGGTTATGGTCCCCACCGGGTCGGGCGTGGATATTACCTGGGGCGCAGGGTCATCGTCGTTGCTGCAGGCAACGACGGCGGGCAGGGCCGCCAGCAGGCTCAGGGCCAGCACGGGACGAAACAGCTTTTCCATGATAACAGGGGCTTAAGTGACAGTGCACAAAGCAGCTCCCGAACTATCACAAAAGAATCACGCCACCCTGTCTTTTTCAATTCCGTTCCATCCCCGGCCAACAGGTGGTTATCCTAGGTCTGTCACAGAAGCTCATCAGCATCCGCATTAACCAGCTGGCGGCAACCCCGGTGGATGCCGCCTTTGCAGGGCTGGCCCGAACGCCGGTTTTGCGGTGACGCCGCGCGGCTCAGGCGTGCTTGCCCGCCGACCAGCCTTTGGGCGCCAGCTGCCGCTCGCCCAGGGCCGCGGCACCGGGCTCCAGGGTGGTGCCCATGGAATCGTTCCAGCGGTTAAGAAAGCCAAACAGACTCACCACGCCCAGAATTTCCACGATTTCGCCCTCGTCCCAGTGACGGCACAGGTTGGCACCGATGGCTTCGTTCACGGCGTTGGGCACCGAGGAAGCAGCCACAGCAAACTCCAGCGCCGCCCGCTCGGCCGGGCTGAAGGCCGGGTGGGTGGCGTACGCCCAGATATGGTCCAGCTGCTCCTGTTCGGCCCCGTAGCGGCCGGCGGCCAGCATGGTGTGGGCCTGGCAGTACTGGCAGCCGGTAGCGTGCGAGCTGATATAGCCAATCAGCCGCTTGAGGGCGCTGCTCACGCGGCCCTGGTTTGCCATCACGGCCTTGTTGAGCTCAATGAACGCCGTAGCGAGGGCCGGGCGGTGCTGCATGGTGAGCACGCTGTTGGGGCAAAAGCCCAGTGTTTCGTTGAAGAAGGTGGCCAGCGCGGCCACTTCGGGGTTGGCATCGGCGGGCAACGGGGCAACCAGGGGGGCAGGCATGGGTTTCAGAACAACAAGGTGAAACGCTGCTCCACCCGAAACTTCGCCGGCATGGCCCGCAGCGCGAGACGGCACAAGGTAGGCTTTTGCCGTTTGCTGCCGCCAACCTCTGCCGCCGTCTGCGCTGGGCGCTACGAATGCCCGGACGACCCACACCTGACCTTCACCAAGCGGGCCTGTGCCCTCAGTATTGTCAATGCCTGCTCGCGGTTTTGCCGGATTACCGGAAGTACAAAATCGTTGAAATGATACTGAGTAACATTAGTAACACAGATAATATGGATAACCCGATGCGCATGAGTAACACTATATTCATGGATAACTTCGATAACCTTCGTAATATTGGCCCATGGCTAAAATCATTGCACTGAGCAACCAGAAAGGGGGCGTTGGTAAAACCACTTCCACCGTGAACATCGGCGCCGGCCTGGCCCGTGCCGGCCATAAGGTGGTGCTGATTGACCTTGACCCGCAGATCAACCTGACGCGCGGCCTGCGCCTCGACCACTCCGAAAACAACATCTACGGCGCGCTGCTGGGCGAATACGCGTTCCGGGCCCAGCCGCTGCAGCCCAACCTGGCCGTGGTGCCCGGGGCCCCGGCGCTGTCGAGCTTCGACAAGGTGAAGGGCGACGAGCTGGACCGCGAGTATCTGCTCAAGGACCTGCTCACGCCCATCCTCGACAAGTGCGACTTCATTCTGCTGGACTGCCCGCCGGCCCTGGGGCTGATTACGCTCAACGCCTACGCCTGCGCCGACTCGCTGCTGATTCCGCTGGAGGCGCAGCTCTACGCCACCGACGGCCTGGAAAAGGTGCTGGAGCTGGTCTCGCGGGTACAGCGCCGCCTCAACCCGACCCTGAAGATTGACGGCATCTTTTTCACCCGCTTCGACGGCCGCAAGATTCTGCGGCGCGAAACGGCCGAAGCCATCCGCGAGAAATACCCCGAGCTGGTGCTGCGCAACGTCATTCGCGAAACCATCGGGCTGGGGGAGGCTCCCCACCTGGGCCAGGACATCTTCTCCTACGCCCCCAACAGCTCCGGCGCTACCGACTACCAGCAGCTCATTGCCGAAATCCTCACCCGCTAACCTTCCTTCCGCATGGCCAAGTCCTTCAAGCAGCTGTCCTCCGGCACCGCCCAGCCCACTAAACGCACCTCGGAAATAGACCTGCTAGATTTCCTGGAGCAGGACCGCCTGAGCACGCCGCCGGCCCCGGAGCCGGCCGCCGTGGCCGCAGCACCTGCCGCCGCGCCTGTTACGGATAGCTCCGGTAGCACCGCCCCGGCCAAAGCCGGCCGTCGTCCGGCCGCCGCTCCAGCTGTTCCGGAAGCTGCCGCGCCTGCCCGCAAGGCCCCCGGCCGACCAAAGGCGGGCACGCCGGCCCGTCCAGCGCCGGTAGCCGAGCAGAATCATGTTACGGATGTTGCAGCAGTTGCCGAGGCAGCAGTTGCCGATGCAGCAGTTGATCCGGCGGCGACCGGGGCGGACGACGCGCCCGACAGCGACGTGCGGCAGACCTTCGTGTTGAGCCGGCAGTACCTGGAGAAGCTGAAAAACTTTGTGCACACCCAGCGCATGGGCGGCCAGTACGACTTCACCCAGAAGCAGGCCCTGCACGAGGCACTAGACCTGCTATTCGCCAACGCCGAGATTGAGGAGCGCCCGCTGCAGATCCGGCAGAAAGAGGAAGTGCGGCGCCAGCAGATCCGCAAGGGGCGGGGCCGCTAGGCCCGCGACCTGGCGCCGACCGGTGGGGAGGGGCTGGCCTGTCTGGCTGGGCGCTGCTACGGCAGCTGCCGCGCTGCATCATGCCTCCCCGTTTGGGTATGCTGCTACAGCAGCGCAACGACACGTCCTTCTTCTGTCAGGTTTGCCTGAACGACCTCAGGGGACTGGCGTGGCCCGCTGGCTGTGATTGTCCATAGCAGAGCCGGCAACACAGCAATACGGCAATACGGCAACACCACAGCTGTTTATGACATGGCGCGAGCCGCCGGTGTAATTTCTTCCGTAGTTGCCCGGAAAGTTGCGGGCAGCGCTTAACCTGGGCCGGAGCCAATTTGGCACCAACTGAAGCCAGAAAAATAAACGCCACACAACCAAAAAACAGAGGCCTTTCAGTTTTTCTATTCTTCAATTTCCTCTCTCTTCTAAGCACTGTAACTGTCTGATTATAAATAGAATATATAGTTTAAATACGGAAGGAACTACACCCGCCTACGGAAGGAATTACACCGTACTACGGAAGAAACTACACCCACCTACGGAAGAAACTACACCGTACTACGGAAGAAATTACACCATCTACGGAAGAAACTACACTCATCCGGCGTAACTACGGAAGAAACTACACCGGGCCACCGACTCGGCTCTACGGAAGGATATTTTTATTTTCCGTAGTTTAGGCTGGTCCTACGTTACCTTCCTTATGGAACCATCCCTTTATCCCCAGGCCCGGCAGGCCAATATTCTTGTAAGGTCGCCCCTGAAGCTTAATCACATTGAGGCGCGCATCATTGCCCTGGCGTTGGGCTGCATCCATTCCAAGTCACTGGAGTTGCCGCAGATTCGGATTCCCATGAAGCGGATTATTCCGAAGGCGAAATCAGGCCCAGTATATGAGCAAATCGATGCGGCCTGTAAAACGCTCATGGGTAAGGTGGTCAGCATTGCCCGTACCAGCTCCCGGGGTAAGATGAACATCAAAAACTACGGCATCATCAGCTTCATGGAAATTGATGAGGGTACGGGGTACGTGACAGGGAACTTTGCGCCCGAGATAAAGCCGTTTCTGCTGGAGCTCGCCAGTGAGTACACAACCGTAGAGATTGAAACCATTCTCACCCTAAAGAGCGCTCATGCACACCGGCTGTACTGGGTGCTCACTAGCTGGGATGACGTGGGCAGTTGGGAGGTGGAGATTGAAAAGCTGCGGGAGCAGATGATAGGTACGGAAGACACGTCCTACGCCATTTTCTACGATTTCAAGCGCTATGTCCTGGAGCCCGCCATCAAGGAATTGCAGGATATCGGCTGGATGATTGGCTGGGAGCCGCTGAAAGCCGGCCGCAAGGTCAGCAGGATTCGGTTCACTATTCCCAGGCATGTTATCGCCGGCAACGGTCAGGAGCCGGCTAGCATTGACATCACACCCCAAAGCCGGCAGAAGCAGAAACCATCGGATCAGCTGCCCCTGGGCATCAGTGCGGAGATGCCGACGCTGCACCAGCGCGTCATCGCCCGACTGCAGAAGCTACAGGTTTCCGATTCGCAGATCAGAACCGTGCTGGAGCACCTGGGCGACGACGAGGCGCATTTCACGAAGCTGCTTAAATCCACGCATCAGCTGCTGGTTAGCCACGAAACCAAATCCAAGGTGTTCGACAACATCGGCGGCACAACCGTCAACCACCTTAAGACGGAATTTGCCGGGCTGTTCGCCAAGCTCTGAACCGGCTCCGGTACAATGCGCTTGCCCTGACTGACCGGCACCCGTCAGCGGGCAAGGCGCCACCCATAGCCAGCATGGCGGCAGGAATTTCCTATGTTCGGCACATGAAAGAAGACCCCACGGCCATCTGGCTGCAGACGGGCTACGCCCTGTTTGCTGCCACCGGCCCCGACGGCCTGAAAGTGGAGGTGCTGGCCCGCAAGGTGGGCATCAGCAAGTCCTCGTTTTACCACCATTTCGCTGATTTGGAAGTGTTCACCCGGCAGCTGCTGCGCTACCACGTCGGGCAGGCGCGGCTGCTGGCCCGGCGCGAGGCGGCGTGTGAGAGCCTTGACCCCGGCCTGATTACGGTGCTGCTGGAGCATCGCACGGACCTGCTGTTTCAGCGGCAGCTGCGGGTGCACCGCCGGCACGGCCCCTACGCCGAGTGCCTGGCCGAGGCCTCGGGGCCGGCGGCCGAGGCGTTTCTGGCCCTCTGGGCGCGGGAACTGCCTTCGCACCTGACGCCCCACCTGTTGGGCGGCGTGTTTCAGCTGGCCCTGGAAAACTTCTACCTGCAGCTGACCGACGCCACGCTGACCCGCGAGTGGCTCTCGGCTTACTTCCGTCAGCTTACGCAGCTGGTGCGCACGCTCAGCACGGGCGGGGCGCCGGCATTGGACGGTAGCGGCTAAAATCCGCGCCGGCGGGGTCTTACCTATGCGGCTGATTCACCAATTCAGCCCCCTTATGCCGCATTCTTTCAGCTCACACAGATTTCACCGGTTCTGGCTTAAAGTTACCGCGCTGGTAGTCGGCTCGTTCGGGCCGGTATTCACGCTGGGCACGCGGGCGGCCACGGCCGGGCCCGCCCGCTTCACGCTGGACCTGCTGAGCTGGCCGCTGGATGGCAGCAGCACCTTTGCGGCCCCCGACACCCGCTTTCTGTCGGCCCTGACGGGCGGCTTTCTGGCCGGCTGGGGCGTGATGATCTGGCTGCTGGCCGGGCGCGTCTACGACCAAGCCCCCGAAGACGTGCGCAAAGCCGTGCTCGGGGGCGTGCTCACCTGGTTTGTGCTGGACAGCGCCGGCTCGGTGGCCTCGGGCAACCCATCCAACGCGGGCTTCAACGTGCTGGTGCTGCTGCTGGCCGTGGGCCCGCTGTGGCGGCCCGCCCGCGCCTGAGTACCGCCGCCGGCCGGCAGAGCAGCGGGGCCGGCACTCACTTCACCACGAGGCGGCCGCGCAGCATGCCCATGCCGCAGGTGAACACAAACGTGCCCGCCTGCTGGGGCAGCAGTTCTACCAAAGTGGTTTTGAAGGCCGGCAGGTCGCGGCGGATGCTAAAGTCGGGGAGCAGCAGCTCCTCGGAACAGCTGTTTTCCTCGTCGCGGTAGAAGCTTAGCTGCACGGGCTTGCCGCGCTCCACCTCAATCACATCGGGGGAGTAGCCCCCTTTCACGGTAATATCCACCTGCTGCACGCCGCCGGAGGACGATACGGCGCTGGTCGTCGGGCGGGCGGAGAGAAAGAAGTACCAGACCACGAAGCCGGCCAGGGCCAGCCCCACCAGGGTCACGATGATTTCGGTAGTATCCATGGGTGGTTAGGACGGGAGAGGGGAGAAGCCGCGCAGGCGCAGCGAGTTGGTAAGTACCGATACCGAGCTCAGGGCCATGGCCCCGGCCGCCAGCATGGGTGAAAGGAGAATGCCAAAGAAAGGATACAGCAGCCCGGCGGCAATGGGAATGCCCATCGTGTTGTAGATGAAGGCGAAAAACAGGTTCTGCTTGATGGTGCGAATCGTCTGGCGCGACAGTTCGATGGCCGTCACCACACCTTGCAGGTCGGAGCGCATCAGGGTGATGCCGGCCGCCTCCATGGCCACGTCGGTGCCGCCACCCATGGCCAGACCGATATCGGCTTGCGCGAGGGCCGGCGCGTCGTTGATGCCGTCGCCGACCATGGCCACCGTCCGGCCCTCGGCCTGGAGCTCCTTCACCTTGCCGGCCTTATCGGCAGGAAGCACCTCGGCGAAGTAGCGCGTGATGCCCACCTGCTGGGCGACCTGGGCCGCGGTCTGGGGGTTGTCGCCGGTCATCATCACCACTTCCAGGCCCATGGCCTGCAGGTGTTTGATGGCGGTGGCCGAGGTTTCGCGCACGGTATCGGCTACGCCAATCACGCCGGCCGCCTGGCCCGCTACTGCCACGTAGAGCACCGTTTTGGCCTGAGCTAGCAACTCGTCGGCCTGCTGGCGCACGGCGGGAGGCAGGGAGATGCCGGCTTCTTCGAGCAGGCGGAAGTTGCCGATGAGCACGGGCTGGCTGTTTACCACCGCCTGCGCGCCTTTGCCTTCAATGGCCTGAAAACCCGCGGCTGCAATAACGCTGGCTCCCTGGGCCTCGGCGTAGCGCACCACGGCTGCGGCCAGCGGATGCTCGCTCTGCCGCTCTACTGCCGCTACCACTTGCAGCAGTTGATCCGCGTCTTGCCCAGGCGCGGGCACGAAGTCCGTGACGGCAGGCTCGCCGCGGGTGATGGTGCCGGTTTTGTCGAGTAGGACGGTATCTACTTGATGGGCTTTTTCCAGCGCCTCGGCGTTACGAATCAGCACGCCGTGCTCGGCGCCTTTGCCGGTGCTGACCATGATGGCCGTGGGCGTGGCCAAGCCCAGCGCGCAGGGGCAGGCAATGATGAGCACGGCCACAAAGTTGACCAGCGCCAGCGGCAGGCGGCTTTCCACCGGGGCCAGATCAAACCAGAGCACGAACGTGAGAATGGCTATGACGACGACCGTGGGCACGAAGACGGCACTGACCTTATCGGCCAGCCGCTGGATGAGTGCGCGGCTGCCCTGGGCATCTTCCACCAGCTTCACAATCTGGGAAAGCATGGTGTCGGCGCCTATTTTGGTTACGCGGAAGCGGAAAGAGCCTGTTTTGTTCAGCGTGGCCCCGAACACCGGGTCGCCGGCTTTCTTCTCTACCGGCAGGCTTTCGCCGGTGAGCATGGCCTCGTCCACAGCCGAGTGGCCTTCCTCGATCAGGCCGTCGGTGGCGACCTTCTCGCCCGGCCGCACCAGGATGATGTCGTTCAGTTGCACCTGCTCGATGGGCACGTCCACTTCCTGGCCGCCGGAGCGCACTACGCGGGCGGTTTTGGCCTGCAAACCCATCAGGGCCTTAATGGCGGCCGAGGTCTGGGTTTTGGCCCGCAGCTCCAGTAGCTTGCCCAGCAGAATCAGGGCAATGATGGTGGCGGTAGTATCGTAATACACCTCGGGCATGATGCCCTGGCGCGTAAACCAGTCCGGCACCACCGTCGCGGCCAGACTGTAGAGGAACGCGGCGCCGGTGCCCACGGCAATGAGCGTGTCCATGTTGGCGGCCCGGTGCCGGAAGCCGTTCCAGGCCGAAACGTAGAACTCCCGCCCGCTGTACAACAGCACCGGCAGCGTGAGTACGAGCAGGCCGTAGTTCAGGATCTGCATGTTCATCTGCTGCATCAGCGCGGGCCAGAGCATGAGCATACTCAGCGGCATGATGAGGACGGCCAGGCCCGCCGCCACCCAGAAGCGGCGCTTGAGCTTGCCGTAAGCCACGGCTTTCTGCTGATCAATTTCCGCCTGCCGGTCGGCGGCCGAGGTGTCGGGGGCGCGCTCGGTTACGCCGTAGCCGGCATTCACTACCGCTTCTTTCAGCGTGGCCGGGCTGGCTTGCGTGGGCAGGTAGTCGATGGTGGCCTTTTCGGTGGCGAAGTTGACCACGGCCCGCTGCACGCCCGGCGTGCGGGTCAGGGACTTCTCGACAAACGACGCGCAGGAGGCGCAGGTCATGCCTTCGATGTCGAGGGTTTCCGTTTTGGTGGTTGGTTCCATAAAAGTCAGTAGGTGGGGCAACGGTGCCGGCCGGCGGAATCCGCCAGCCCCCGTAAACACTCTGCAAAGGAACGGCGCTCCGGACCCGTAGCTGGTACGGAATCCATCCGGAAACATGCATAATTTGCACTTGAGCCCGGCAGGCCGGGTTTACAGAATCCGGCTGAACTTATGCGTAATTTCGCCGGCTGATGGTCCGGCGGCGGCTGGTGGCACTTGCCGGAAATCCCCGCCGGGCAACGCACGCCAGCTTTTTGCAAACGGATCGGCGGCACCGGCTGACCATAGTAAAACCCTTGGGGTGGAATGATAGTAAGCAGCCACGCCGCACTTTTCGTGCAGATGTCTAGTTTTGCAGTTGCTTAGCGCCTGTTATGTTCCGTAGTCTGTTCCCTTTGCGCCGTTTGCTGGCGACGAGCTTCCTGCTCGTCTTCGTCAACGTGTTCGTGGGGCAGTGCTACTGCGCGAGCCTGAAGGCGGCACCCGTGGCTGCCAACGTAACAACGCCGGCAGCGGCCAGGCCCACCCACCGCGGCTGCCACGGCCACGCCACGGCTACCGCCCGGCAGAAGCAGGCGAAAGCCTGCCACGGCCAGGCCGGCTCCCATCCGGCCGGCAAGCACGACTGCTGCAAGGATAAGTCCGCTACGCTGCTCAAGTCGTTGGCCGCGCCCGGCGAAAAGCCTCTGCTCACGCCCGCGCCGGCCCTGCTGCCCGTCAGCCACGACTTCTTTTTCCGGCCGGCCGCCGGCGCCTGGGACCGCACGCGCGCGGTGGTCCTGGTGCCGGCCGGGCACCTGCCGCCCAAAATCCCCGACATCCGGATCTTCATTAAGTCCCTGACGATCTGATTGGTTGACGCACTCCAGGCTCGCCCCGGTATAGCACTGCTATGTCCGGTGGCGAGCCTTTGCGTGTGCGTATCCGCTGGCCGCTAATGCGCGCCTACTTGCCCTTTTCCTGCTGATTCAGGTGCTCGGTCCGTAGCGCCACGAACCGCCAGCCGGTTCTTCGCCCGCTGCCATAAAGCGGCTTGCCGCCTGCTTTGCGGACCGGCCGGCAACGGCAGTGGCCCCGAGTTCAGATTCCCGGTTAGCTGCTTTGCTAATGGCCGGATGTTCAACCCCAACCTTTCTGTATGTCCCGCTTCCCACTTTCCCTGCTGGCCGTGGCCGGCCTGCTCACCGCTGCCAGCTGCTCCTCCGATTCGGCCTCCAGCAGCGCCACCGATACCGTCACGACGCCCACCAACGGCCCGGCCGCAGGCACTGCCGACCACGCCGGCAGCCACACTTACGCCTGCCCCATGCACCCCGAGGTGACCAGCACCAAGGACGGCGAGAAGTGCCCTAAATGCGGCATGAAGCTGGAGCACAACGACGCCGTTTCCAACGGCAAAACCTACGAAATGAAGCTGGTGCCCACGCCCATGCAGGTGACGGCCGGCCAGCCCGCCACCCTGGCTTTCACGCCCCGCGAAACCGGCAACGAATCGGCGCCCGTGCCCCTGGCCGTGGTGCACGAGAAGAAGATTCACCTCATCATCGTCAGCAAGGACCTGGGCCAGTTCTACCACGAGCACCCTGAGTACACGGCGGCCGGCGACTACAAAGTGCAGTACACCTTCCCGAAGGGCGGCGACTACGTGCTGTTTCAGGATTATACACCCACCGGCTCGGGCCACCAGCTGGGCCGCCAGCCGCTCACAGTGAAGGGGCTGGCCTACGCTCCCGTCAAGTTTAAAAACGACGATATGCAGTGGGAAAAGGATGGCTACCAGGCCACGCTTTCCTTCGATAAGGACCTGAAAGTGGGTCAGCTGCTGGGCATGAAAATCAACATCAGCAAAGATGGGCAGCCGGTAACGGACTTGGCCAACTACCTCGGGGCGCTGGGCCACGTGGTGGTTATCAGCGAAGACACCGAGAACTACCTGCACGTACACCCCAACGACCAAGCCGACAAAGGCCCCAACATCGGCTTCAACACCAACTTCGAGAAGCCCGGCCTCTACCGCGTGTTTCTGCAGTTCAACCACGCGGGCAAAATCCACACCGGCGACTTCACCATCAACGTGAAGGCCTAGCACCCATTTTTCACTTGAATTGTCAGCTGCTCGTTGTCAGTTGTTAGTCAGTTTTTTATTAAAAAACTGACTAACAACTGACAACCCGCTACTTCAACCAAACCCATGAAAAAGTCTGCTTTTTTCCTCGCCGCCCTCTGCGCCGGCTCCCTGCTGACGACCAGCTGCAACAACGATAAAGCCGCCGACACCACGGCGACGACCACCGAAACCACTACCGCCGCCGACGGGGCGCACGACATGGCCGGCATGGACCACGCGGGTATGGACCACGGCAGCGCGGCCCCGGCCGGCAGCTCGCCGCAGCTGGTGGCCATGAACGAGATGATGCAGAAGATGCACGCCACCAAGCCCAAAGGCAACACCGACCACGACTTTGCCCACCACATGCTTGAGCATCACAAAGGCGCGGTAGTAATGGCCGACCTTCAGCTACGCGACGGCAAAGACGCCACCATGCGCCGCATGGCCGAGCAGATCAAGGCCGACCAGCAACGGGAAATTGCTGAGCTGGAAGCCGCCGCCACCCGCCTCGACAGCGCCCCCACCAACTACCAGCCCAACGACCCCGCCGACCCCTTCACCAGCAAAATGAAGGCCTCTATGGACGGCATGATGCAGAATATGCCCAAGACAGTGGCCGACCCCGACATGAACTTCAACATGCTGATGACGGTGCACCATCAGAGCGCCGTGGACATGGCCAAGGCCGAGCTGGCCCACGGCAAAGACACCAAGCTCAAGCAGATGGCTCAGCAGATGATTACTGCCCAGGAAAAGGAAATAGCCGACTTCAAAGCTTGGCACAACCAGAACGCCGACAAGATGTAAGCCCCCGGCCGGCCCCGCCGCTGGCGCGGGGCCGGCCGCCTCATTCACCCAACCCTCGTACCCGGTTTTTTTATGAAGATGTTGCCCATTCTCGCCTCGGCCCTGCTGCTGGCCGCTCCCCTCACCGTCGTTGCCCAGCATAGCCACACGCCCGGCACGGCCGCCCACGGCCACCCACGGCCACAAAGCCGCCGGCGAAACCCACGCCCACACTTCGCCCCACGGCGGCACGGTGCGCACGGCCGGCAAGTACCACCTGGAGCTGGTGCAGCAGGCCGGCCAGCTGCAGGTGTATCTGCTCGATGACAACGAGAAGACGCTGCCCGTAACCCGCGCCACCGGCACGGCCATGCTGCTGAGCGCGGCGGGCAAAACCAGCTCAGTTAAGCTGCTGCCCACCGGCAACCATTTGGTAGCTGCCGTCCCCGCCGGCCTCACCTTGCGCACGGCCATCGTCAGCCTCAAAGCCAACGGCAGCTCGCTCAGCGCCCGGTTCGAAAAGCTCGATTCAGAAGCGAAAGCCGGTAAAGTTGCCGCTGCTGCTTACGCCTGCCCCATGAACTGCGAAGGCAGTGCCAGCATTAAGCCCGGCAACTGCCCCAAGTGCGGCATGGCCCTCGTGAAAAAGTCGTAGGCGGGCGCCGTTTGGGCCGCTGCCTGCAGCAACCGCGGGCAACTCACCGGCTGGTTTTAAACTGATTGTATGAAGTTCTTAAACATAAAAAGCGGGAGCTGCTGGCTGCTGACGTTGGTGCTGCTGGCGCTTTGCTCCAGCGCGGTGCGGGCCCAAACCACCATCAGCCTGGACAGCGCCGAGGCCCAGACCCTGCGCCGCCACCCCCGTCTGCGGCAGTCAGACCGGGAAATTGAGGAGCAGCGCGCCCTGAAGCGGGGCTCCTTCGCGCCGGCCAACCCGGACTTCCTGTTCTCGGCGCCCACCGGCGAAATGTGGGCGCCGGGCGTGGTGCAAACCATCGATTTGCCCAACGTGTACCGGCGGCAGCGGCAGGTGGCCGATGCCGGCATCAGCCTGGCCGAGCGCAACCGCGACGTGAGCCGGGCCAGCGTGCTGCGCGACACCCGCCTGGCCTACCTGAGCCTGCAGTTTGCCGAGGCTCAGGTAGGCCAGCTCACTTACCAGGACAGCCTGTTTCGGGTGCTGCGTCTGGCCACCGAGCGCCTGTTCACGGCCGGCGAAGTAACCTCATTGCAGCGCATCAGCACCGACGCCGAAGCCCGGCAGGTAACCGTGCTGCTGCAGCAGGCCACCGCCGACCAACAGGCCGCCCAGCGCCGGCTGGGGCTGCTGCTGGGCCGCCCCGCCGAAGCCCTGGCCACCAGCACCGACCTGAGCCGCACCGGCCAGGAGCTGGCCCAAACCGGCACGGCGCTGCTCGGCGGCCTGCCCACCGACGACAGCACGGCCCTAGTGCGCAGCCCCACGCTGGCCGCCGCCACCCAGAACGTGGCGTTGAGCCAGTCGGGCATTAGCCTGGTGCGGGCCCGGCGCACGCCGGCCCTCACGGTGGGCTATCAGAACCAGGCGTTTGAAAACTCGGCGCTCCGGTACCGCTTTCAGTTTGGCGTATCGGTGCCCGTGTGGTTCTGGACCTACCGCTCGCAGCTGCAGGCGGCCACGGCCCGCTCCCAGGCGGCCGGCTACCAGCTGCAAACCCAGCGCCTGGAGCTCAGCACCCAGTACCAGCAAGCCGTAGCCGACACGCGCAAGTTCGCGGTGTCGCTGGCCTATTATGAGCAAACCGGCCTGCCCCAGTCGAGGGCCATCATCAGCCAGTCGCAGCGCCTGTTTCGGGCCGGGGAAGTGAGCTACCTGCAACTTATCCTGAGTCTGAACCAGGCCTTTGCCATCCAGAACACCTACCTGACGACCATCCGCGAGTACCGCCAGGCCCTCATTGAACTCAACTACTTGCAGGGCGAATAACATGAAACAGCTACTTTTTTTGCTCCTGGGTTTGCTGCTGACCGGCGCGGCCCACGCCCACGGCGGCGAAGACCACAGCGGCACGGCATCGGCCGCTACGCCGGCCGGGGCCACCTCGTTTTCCGTGGCGGCCCTCTCCGAACAGTTCGAGGTGCTGCTGCGCTACGAGCCCCTGGAAGGTGGCCAGCCCGCCGACCTGCGTTTGTTCCTCTCGGACTACGCCACCAACGCCCCCATCAAGGGTGCCAAGCTCACGCTCACCAACCCCGAAGATGCCGCGCTTAAATGGGCGGTGACCGAGCAGGAACCCGGCATCTATCTGGTCGAAGGGGAGTTTCCGGCCAATAAAGCCTACAGCTTCGCCCTCAACGTCGTGGCCGGGGAGCGGGCCGATCTGGTGCTGCTCGAAGGCATTAAGGTCGGTGAGAAGCTTCCCGTGGCCGAGGCACCGTCTGCTGCTGCTGCCGGGCTCTTTTCGTCCTGGCAAACCATTGCCGCCCTGCTCGGGGCCTTCGGGCTGGGCATTGGCCTGACGGTTTTGCTGTTGCGCCGCCGCCGCCCGGTTACGCCCGTTTCCACCCCTGTTTCCGCTGCTCATGAAAACCACGCATAAATTTCTGGCCGCCACCGCCGCTGCCGGACTGGTGCTGACCGTACTACTGCCCCCACCCCGCCTGGTGCAGGCGCACGGCGGCGAAGACCACGGCGGCACCGCCAAAGCCAGCACCGGCGTGGCCCTCACCGACGAGGTGCTGCTGCCCAAGGAAAGCCAGTTTTTGTTCGAGGTGCGCACCCAGCTGGCCGCCTACTCCACCACCTACAGCCGGGCCACGCTCTACGGCACGGTATCGGCCGCGGCCGGGGGCGAGGGCCGCGTGGTGGTGCCCCAGACCGGGCGCATCGTGAGTTTGGCCGCGCAGGTGGGCAAAACCGTGCGGGCCGGGCAGACACTGGCCGTCATCGAGCAAACCCTGGATGCTACCCAGCAAATCGGCCTCAGCACCGAGCGCGCCAACGCCCAGGCCGAGCTGCGCGCCGCCCAGCAGGACTACGCCCGCCTGCAAACCATTGCCGACATTGCCGCCCGCAAAGACGTGGTGGCCGCCGAGCTGCGCCTGCGCCAGGCCCGCCAGAACGCGGCCATTTACAACGGGCAGGCCAGCCAGCGGCGTGTCAGTATCACCTCGCCCGTGAGCGGCACCGTGGACGTGTTCAGTTTGGCCGTGGGCCAGCAGGTCAATCAGGGCGACGAGCTGTTCCGGGTCATCAACCCCGGCAAGCTGCGCGTGGAGGCCCAGGTGTTTGCCCAGGACTTAGCTAAAGTCACACCCGGCGCGCAGTTTCGGGTGGAAGGCCTGCAGGGCCAGGCGGGCGTACCGGCCCGGCTGGTGGTGTTCAGCAACGTAGTGAACCCCGTGAACCAGGCCCGGCAGCTGGTGCTGGAACTCGATGCCACCGAAGGCAGCGCCTACCGCGCCGGCCAAGCCGTGAACGTGCAGGTAGTGGGCCAGACCGGCGGCGGCAAGCCCCAACTGGTGGTGCCTACCGCGGCCATCACCGACCTCAACGGCAAGCCGGTGGTGTTTGTACACACTGAGCCCGAGCGGTTCAAGATTCGCTTCGTGCAGCCCGGCGCCGTCAGCGGCCAGCAAACGGTTCTCCTGCAGGGCCAGGTGAACGAAAACGACCGGGTAGTAACGGCCGGCACCTATCAGCTCAAGTCCATCTATCTCAACCAGTAAGTGAAGTAGTAGAACGTCATGCTGAGCTGGCCGATGCATCTCTACTGCTTCGTTGCAATAGTAGTGGTTGGCCAGAAGTAGAGATGCTTCGACTTCGCCTCCGGCTGCGCTCAGCATGACAGCCACTAATCCACCATCCCACCAATTCCTACCCAGGATGCTTGACCAAATAATTCGCTTTGCCCTGCAGAACCGGCTGCTCATGCTGGCCTTTGCCGTGGGGCTGCTGATTGCCGGCACCTACACCGCCAGCCAGCTGCCGGTAGACGTGCTGCCCGACCTGGACCGGCCCCGCGTGACCGTGTTTCTGGAAGCGCCCGGCATGGCCCCTGAGGAAGTGGAAGCCCTGGTGACGTTGCCCGTGGAAACAGCCCTGAACGGGGCCACCGGCGTATCGGCGGTGCGCTCCAATTCGGCCATCGGCCTGGGCATGGTGTTCGTGGAGTTCGACTACGGCACCGACATCTTCACGGCCCGCCAGATTGTGAGCGAGAAGCTGCAAACCACCGGCGAGCAGCTGCCCGAAGGTATTACGCCGGTGCTGGGCCCCATTTCGTCGGTCATGGGCCAGATTATGCTGGTAGGGCTGTCGGGCGGTAAGGAAACCAACCCCGCCGACCTGCGCACCCTGGCCAACTACACCGTGCGCCAGCGCCTGCTCAGTATCCCCGGCGTGGCCCAGGTGATTCCCATCGGCGGCGACAACCTGCAGTATCAGGTGCTGCTGGATATGCCCCGCCTGAACGCCACCGGCTTGACCGTGAATCAGGTAGAAGAAGCCCTGCGGCAGTCCAACCTGAACACCACCGGCAACTTCTTTGACCGCAACGGCTCGGAAGTACTCATCCGCAACCTGGGTCGGCTGCGCTCGGTGGCCGACATCGAGAACATCATTGTGGGCTACCGGGAGCAGTCGCCCATCCGCGTGGCCGACGTGGCCCGGGTGGAGTTCGGGGCCCGCTTCAAGCGCGGCGACGGCAGCGTGAACGGCCAGCCGGCCGTAATTCTGAGCATCGAGAAGCAGCCCGGCGCCGCCACCGTAGGCCTCACCGAAGCCGTGGAAAAAGCCCTGGTGGAGCTACAGCCTTCGCTGTCGAAAGATGTGCGGGTGAATACGCGGCTGTTCAAGCAGTCGGAGTTTATTGAGTCGTCGATCAGCAACGTGGAGGAAGCGCTGCGCGATGGGGCCATTCTGGTGGTCATCGTGCTGTTTGCCTTTTTGCTGAACGTGCGCACCACATTTATCTCGCTGGTAGCTATTCCGCTTTCGTTGCTGGTGACGGCGCTGGTGTTCCGCGTGGCGGGCATCAGCATCAACACCATGACACTCGGTGGGCTGGCCATTGCCATCGGCGAGCTGGTGGATGACGCCATCGTGGACGTGGAAAATGTGTACCGGCGCCTGCGCGAAAACAAGCAGCGGCCCGACCCGCAGCCGGTGCTGCGCGTCATCTACGCGGCTTCGTCGGAGGTGCGCAACTCCATCGTGTACGCCACCATTATCGTGGTGCTGGTGTTTTTGCCGCTGTTTGCGCTGGAAGGTATGGAAGGCCGCATTTTCGCGCCGCTGGGCATTGCCTACATCACCAGCATCGTGGCCTCGCTGTTCGTGTCGCTGACCGTGACGCCGGTGCTGTGCTACTACCTGCTGCCGCGCATGAAGCAGATGGACCACCCCGAGACCGACGGCGGGTTGGTGCGCTGGCTGAAAAAGAAGGATAAGCGCCTGCTTACCTGGGGCCTGCAGCGGCCCAAACTGGTGCTGACCTCCACAGCTTTATTGTTTGTAATGGCCGCGGCCATGGTGCCCTTTTTCGGTACCGAGTTCCTGCCGCCGTTCAACGAAGGCTCCCTCACGGTCAACTTCTCGGCCCCGGCGGGCACCTCGCTCACCGAAAGCAACCGCCTGGGTACGCTGGGCGAGCAGCAGATGCTTAAGATTCCGGAAGTGGCCTACACCGCCCGCCGCACCGGCCGCGCTGAGCTCGACGAGCACGCTGAGTCGGTGAACAACTCAGAAATTGAGGTGGCTTTCAAGACCGAAGCTGAACTTGCAACAGAGGGCAAGGCCATGCGCAGCCGCGACGAAATCCTGGCCGACATGCGCCAGAAGCTCAGCTTGATTACGGGCGTGAATGTCAACATCGGTCAGCCCATTTCCCACCGCCTCGACCACCTGCTGTCGGGCGTGCGGGCCCAGGTGGCCATCAAGGTATTCGGCAACGACTTGCTGGAGCTGCGCCGCTACGCCAACGAGGTGCGCGCCGCCGCCGGCACGGTGCCCGGCGTGGTCGATTTGCAGGTCGAAAAGCAGGTTCAGATTCCGCAGCTCCTGATCCGCCCGCGCGACGAAACGCTCCGCGCCTACGGCATGGCCCGGGGCGAGGTGGTGCGCGACCTGGAAACGCTGTTCCAGGGTGCCGTGGTGTCGCAGATGCTCGACGGGCAGAAGCGCTTCGACCTGGTGGTGAAGCTGCCCGAAGCCCAGCGCAACGACATTGCGGCCATCAGTCAGACCCGCATCGAAACGCCCAGCGGCGCTATGATTCCGGTGAGCGAAGTGGCTGACGTGGTATACGAGCCAGGGCCCAATACCGTCAACCACGAAAACACCCAGCGCCGCATCACCATCTCGCTGAATGTGGCCGAGCGGGATCTGGGCTCCACGGTGAAGGAAATCCAAGCCAAAGTCAGCCAGCAGGTCAAGCTGCCGCCGGGCTACTACCTCACCTACGGCGGGCAGTTCGAGAGCCAGCAGTCGGCCTCGCAGAAGATACTGTGGCTGAGCTTGTTTTCGCTGGCCGGCATCTTTTTGGTGCTGTTTTCGCACTTTAAATCCTCCTTGATGGTGGGTCAGATTATGCTCAACATCCCGCTGGCGCTCATCGGCTCGGTGGTGGCGGTGCTGCTCACGGGCGGCACGTTCAGCATTGCCTCACTGGTGGGCTTCATCACGCTCACCGGCATTGCCTCGCGCAACGGCATCATGATGATTTCGCACTACATCCACCTCGTCGAGCACGAAGGCGAGAAGTTCGGCCTCCCCATGATTATCCGCGGCTCGCTGGAGCGGCTGGTGCCGGTGCTGATGACAGCCTTAGTGGCCGCCCTGGCCCTGGTGCCGCTCACGCTTGCCAAGGACGCGCCGGGCAAGGAAATCCTGTATCCGGTGGCCACCGTCATCCTTGGCGGCCTGCTTTCGTCCACGTTCCTCGATATTATCGTAACGCCGGTGGTGTTCTGGCTGGTGGGCGAAAAGGCCCTGGCGCAGTACTTCGCGGCGCATCGGGAAACGGGCCTCGATGACCACCCGCAGGAGCTCGACGCGGCGCCGCTCACCCCGCCGGTCGATGCCGGATAATAGGCTGCCTTTCCGGCATGCACGGCGCATTTCAGCGGTTGCGCAGCCTGCCCGCGTCTGCTCATCCGGCCGCCGCGAGCACGCAGTTCGGCAGCAGGAGGCTATAATGCATGAAGCCGCTACGCGCAGTCAGGCTGGAGCAGTGAGGACTCGCAGTGATGGTAAATGGGGACAGGACATTTTTTCACTAGGTGACAACGGCGCGACACCGGGAGTGCGGCACCACCCGGCGGGAGGCAGGCAGAGCGGAGCCCATCGAAAGGCGGAGGCCCGGGCCACGTCAGCTGGCGGGCGCGTAGTCCTGGAAGATCAACGTGTTATTGAGCAGGGCCGCCGCGCCCATGCCGGCCGCGGCCGCGGCTACCACCTGCTGGAACGGGCTGGTCAGGTCGCCGTCGGCGTACACGCCGGGCACGCTGGTTAGGCCCATACCATGTGGTTTGTATATAGATGCCGTCGTCGGTAAAGGCGCAGCCGAGCTGGGCGGCCAGGTCGGTGCGCTGCTGCTGCGGCACGCGGGCAAACACGGCCGCCACCGCGAGCCGGGACTCGTCGGCAAAGGCCACCGTTAGCCCACCGGCCGGCGCGGGCTCAAGGGCCGCCACCGGCGTTTCCAGCACCCGGATGCCCAGCTGCCCGAGCGTGGCGAGCTGGGCGGCGTCGAGTTCGGCGGGACCGTCGGTGCAGAGTACCGGACCGGGGGCCCAGTGATGCAGCAGCACAGCCAGGTGGAAGCCCAGCGCGCCCCGCCCGTAGAGGGCCAGCGGCTGGTCGCGAACTTCCCGGCCGTGGCAGTAGGGACTGTGGTACACGCCCCGGCCCCAGAGCTCCCGGAAGCCGGGAATGGCGAGCAGCACGTCCACCACGCCGGGGGCCAGCAGCAGCGTGCGGGCCGTTACTGCCGTGCCGTCGACCAGCTCCAGGGCGAAGCCGCCCGGCACAGCGCGGGCGGTTTGGGCCAGGGCCGCCCGGATTTCCACCCCGTCGTAGGGCTGTAGCTGCTCGCGGCCCAGGCGCAGCAGCTCGGCGGGCGGGATGCCGTCGCGGGTGAAGAAGTTGTGGGCGTGGGCGGCCGGGACATTGCGGGGCGGGCCGCCGTCGAGCACCAGCCCGCGGCGGCGCGAGCGGCCCAGGGTGAGGGCCGCGCTCAGGCCGGCGTTGCCGGCCCCTACGATAATGGTGTCAAAATTCATGGAGGAGATGATTTGTGGAAGATGGGATGAGGCGGATTGCCGGGGGTGGGCCAGTGGTTTAGCACGCAGATGCGCCGGGTAGTGAAGAGCGGGTTGGCGGCGGCCGGCGCCGCCGACCGCCCGGCCCTGAACAACCTTAATCTAACCATCGCGCCGGGCGAAAATTCTGTTTGCTGGGCCAGAACGGGGCCGGCAAAACCACCACCATCAATCTGTTTCTTGGGTTTCTGCAGCCCACGGCCGGCCAGGCCCTGGTGGGCGGGCTGAGTGTAGACGAGCACCCGCTCGAAACCCGGCGGCGGCTGGCCTACCTGCCCGAAACGGTGATGCTCTAACCCAACCTCACGGGCCTGGAAAACCTCAATTTCTTCGCCTCCCTGGCCGGCTTCCGCTACTCCGCCTTGGAGCGGCATGACCTGCTACTGCGTTCCGGGCTGCCCGCCGAGGCCCACGCCCGGCGGGTGGGGGCCTATTCTAAGTGCATGCGCCAGAAAGTGGGCATTGCCATTGCCCTAGCCAAGCAAGCCCAGGCCCTGCTGCTCGACGAGCCCACCTCCGGCCTTGACCCCAAAGCCAGCAACGAGTTTTCCGAGCTGCTGCTGGCTCTGAGCCAGGCGGGCACGGCCATCCTGATGGCCACCCACGACATTTTCCGGGCCAAGGAAGTGGGCACTCGTATCGGCATCATGCGCGAAGGCCAGCTGGTGGAAACCCTGCCCACCCACAGCCTCACGGTCAGCGAGCTGGAAACCCTCTACCTGCAAACCGTGTAGCCCGGGCCGGCGTCCTGGCGGCTCAGGAAGGCTGGCACTCGCGGTAGGTGCCGGACAGCAGATAGTCGCGGGCCTGGGCCTCGAATTTGGCTGGCAGCGTCACGGCCGGAATGACCACCTGGTTGAGGCAGAAGATGTGCTGGCAGGCCGTGCACTTGAAGTGCACGTGGTTGTCGAAGTGGGCCTGGGCGCTGCACTCAATGGAGCGCGGCAACCTGCAGGTAACAACGGGTCACTTTCGAGGTCAAGTAGATTATCTAACGTCAAATACCGGTTATTTTAATGTCGGGTTGATGCTGAGCTGGATTTGAGGCCAGCCAAGCCGGCTAACCTTAATTAACGCGTCTATTAATGCCAGCCAGGGATGCTCCCACAGGGGGAGCGTGAGACTGACCGGCTCCGCGCCGGCCCGCAGCCGGTAGGCCGGCGTGTAGGCGAAGGTATAGCCCTGCTCATCCTGGGTCAGGTGTCCCACCACTTCGCTGCGCATCCGTACTTCCGCCCGGCGCATGACTTATTCCGGTTCTGGTGAGCGACTTACCGGTACTGGCCCCACCTCGTGCCCGAACAGCTGCAGCACGGCGTTGACCTTATCTAGGCGCAGGGTTGCTTTGCCCTGTTCCAGCTCGCGCACGAAGCGCAGCCCCACGCCCGCCTTGGCTGCCAGGTCGGGCTGCGAAAGCTGCAGCAAACGGCGGCGCTGCTTTACAAATTCGGCCAATGTATGTGGCATAATATATACCCGTTCGGGTGTAATAAGTAGCTGAACCAGATGTATCGTACCCTATCGGGTATAAAGATGGTGAATACAGAGTAGGTTATACCTCATCGGGTATAAATTATTCGCTGTAATCTGCGGGTCCAAACCCAGCACCGCGCCCTGCCCCAGGTCAGCAACACCGACCTGAGCAGCCTCAAAAACGAGTTGCTGAGCCTCACCCGTCATCCCCAACCCCGTAGCGCTGGCCTACGGCATCCACCTCCATACCTCCACCCTCGAACCCGCCACCTATGCCCGCACCGACGAGCGCGGCATCAAGTGGGCCGACCTGGAAACGCTGGTCCGCCAAGTGCGCCGCCAGCGCTACTGCCGCGACCTGCTCTACCGCGGCCACGCCGAACAGTCCTACATTGCCATCCACGCGGCCACCGGAGTAGGGGGGAAGCTCCGCCCGGACCTGTTGGTGCGCAGCCGCGCCGGCCGCCAGCTCACGCTCATCGACTTCAAAACCACCAGCAGCCCCGACCTGGCACACTTCCTGATTACCATCGAGAAGTACGACTACGACCGCTAGGCCACCCTCTATCTTGACGTGCTGCAGGCTGACTGCTTCCTCATCATCGGGGGGGCAGAAGAAAGCCCCCCATGCACTCTGGACGGTGGAAATAAGTGTCAACACCATCCTCATGGAGCACGGCCGCAAGAAGTACACCGCCCTGCTACGTCACCACGCCCGCCAGATTGGGCAGTCACTGGCTACGCCCCACCTCGGGCAGGCCGCTTAGCCGCCGGCCCGCCTCACCGGTGGACCGGTATCTTTTTTCAGTAGCTTCACCCCATTAATCCGTTGTCTTATGCTACTCCCTGCTAAAAGCCAAGCGCGCACTGCGGTGGCTCATTCCCTGGCCCAACTCAACACGCTGACCAAATACCCGTCCATCCTTACGCTGCATGCCCTCGGCGACCGGGGCCGCCTCACTACCGACTTCACCACCCCGGCGCTGTTCAGCCAACCTCTCACGGCCACCGAGAAGATAGACGGTACCAGTGCCCGCCTGCTGGTCTTCGCCGATGGTTCGTATGTGGTAGGCTCCCGCGAAAACCTGCTCACCGTTAGCGGCGACCTGCTTTTTGACCCGGCTGTGGGCATTGTGGAAGGACTGCGCCGCCTGATTTTCCCGCATTACGCCGATGAACAGGGGCACTTACCCCGGCTACCCTACGGCGCCGGCACCGGCCAGCCGGCTCCACTAACCGTTTTGTTTGGAGAGTTCTACGGTGGCAAAGTCACGGGCAACTCCAAGCAGTATGGTCCACCCGAACAGGTCGGGTTTCGGGTCTTCGACGTGGCCGTGTTTACAGATGCCGCCGCCCTGGCCACTCAGTTGCAGACCGATATTCGGGAGCTGTCCACCTGGCGCGAGTCGGAAACCCCGGCTGGTATGCGTTATGGCCAACCGTTCCTGTCCGGAAAGGAGCTGACGGCCTACCTCACCCAGGTAGGCCTGCCAGACGTCCCCCAACTGCCCACCTATGCGGTGCCCGCCGCCGAATCTACCCACGAAACGGTGCTGGCGTGGCTGCGGGAGCATATTCCGCAAACGCAGGCCGCCCTGTCTGGTCAGGCCATCCCCGGCCGGGCGGAAGGGGCTATTCTACGCACTGCCGACCGCTCCTCAATTGTCAAAATTCGCTTCGAGGACTATGAGCGCACGCTCAATCAACGCGGTAAGGCCTAGTCTTCTACCCATATAACAGCCTGATTTCCGGCCCGGCCCTGTTCGCATAGAGCCGGGCCGGGCTTTCTGTTGGGTACTATACCACATCCCGCCACTTGCTGCGGTGCCAACTCAAAAGCTCCGGGTCCGGCAGAAACCGCTGCCGCAGGCTTCAGGCATTTTGTGGCGCAACCGTTCCAGCGGTGGAATATGCTGCAAAACCCTCCTATCTTACCGGCCTAATTACAGCAAAGCGGCCACCGCCTAGAAAAAGCCAGGTCAAGAGTTGCTTACTTCTCTTCCTGTCCCGAATCAGCAGCTCAATTACCTGGTTTTTTCCGGTGTTCCTTTTAATCTGAATAAGGCCCTTTCGAAGCAGTAGCTCAGTGGTAGAGCATGAAACAGCAGTGGAATTACCTCCTCGGGTCAACCAGTGCTTACTTCCAGGATTTTAGGGTCGTTGGTTCGAATCCAACCTGCTTCACTCCCCACCTCGACGGCGGGATGATATGATCAATCAGCTTGTTTACCGGCCTTTAGCCACCCCATCTTCCCGGCCCCATGAACGATTCCATCGCCAAGGTTAGCCTGCGGCAGCAAGCAATGTATGTCCCGGCAGCAGCGCAAGTCACCACTACGGCTGCTCCGTCGGCCGATACGGCTCTGCTTATAGCCAACCTAGCCAAGCTGGGGTATGCCACGGCGGAACCTTTGCGGCAGGCGCTGGTGGGCACCACGTCCGCGTTCCAGGACCAGCTACTGGCCGTGCTGCGCGAGGTAACCGGCACGGACAAGAACTGGACGCCCCTGGTCAAGGGCTGGGACCAGCTCACGGGCGAAGGCCCCCTCGACCACCTGGTTACCTGGCTAGCCAACGTATTCCAGCACAAGGGCACCCGCCTGCCCTGCGGCCACCTTATCCCCCCAGATACCTTTCCGCTGGAGCGCTACAACGGCTGCCCCTTTTGCGGAACACCGTTCGAGCTGGCTTCCCTCGAGTACACCGGCCAGGGCAGCAAGCTCAAAGAACTGACCTTGTGGACCGATGCGGAGGTGACCGCCTACCTGCGCGACCTGCTGGCGTCGAAGACGGCCCTCGATGCCACCCAGCAGGATAGCCTGCAACGCTTGCTGGCCGTGCTGCCCCTGCCCGCCGACGTGGTCATTGCCATGAAGGAAACCCGCATGGCCGTCATCGATGCGTACGTGACCCTGGGGCAGCCCCAACAGGCCCAGGCCTTCTTCACCTCGCCCACCGACATCCTGCGGTATCTGTGGTTCAGGAAAACCGGCTTCCTGCAGCTCGTCGAGCCGAAAACCATCCTCCGCAAGCAGCAGCGCAACGCCGCCCACCTCGCCGCTCCGCTTGACCGCAGCGCCCAGGCCCGGGTGCAGGCCACCGCCGACCTCAAGCTCAAGTACAGCCGCCGGGAAGCTGCCATGGTGGCCGACTGGCTCAATGCCTTGCCCCAGAGCCCGGCCCAGCTCTGCGAAATCATGCACCCCAAGCGGGGCATGTGGGTGCGCTTCATCCGGGCCCTCCGCCTGGCCGAGTACAGCCAGAAGGGCGGACGAGACAAGCTGCGCGAAACCCTGGACGTATTCTACCACCAGACCTACCCCGTGTGGCAGGGCCGCGTCAACCACTTCCGGCTGCGGGTGGATGCGCCCCAGACCTTCGCCCTGCTTCAGCAGCGGCCCGGCCTGTTCGCCCGGTCCCTGTTTGCCAACATGCTCTGGTTTGGGGCCGAGCCCACCATTGCCGCCTTTGCCGCCATGATTGATAAGGTGCCGGCCCGGCTGGTGTTCACCCTCAACATGTACGCCGACACCTACTTTATCAAGGGTGGCAAGCGGGCCGTCAAACCGCTGGGCGGCGCCAGCAAGCAGATTCCCACCAATCACCTGCTCGACATGTACGACGAGCCCGAGCTGGAAGCCATGCAAACGGCCGTGGCCAGCCTGTGTCTGCTGGCCATGGAGCGCCGGTTTGCGGCCCAGCCCACCCCGCACCGCACCATCTACATCGACCCGGCCCTCTACAAGATTCCGGTTGCCATTGGCGACCGCAGCGAAACCGTGCAGGACCTGCCCGGTGCCCTGATGGGCACCCGCTTCCCCGTCGAGGGGGATTCTGTGCGCCTGTTCATGCAGTGGGGCACAGGCCTGCCCGCCCAGCACCTCGACATGGATTTGAGCTGCACCGTATCCTACGCGGGTGGCACGGAAAGCTGCTCGTTCTCGCAGTTGGTGGCCACCGGCTGCAAGCACAGCGGCGACATTCAGTCCATTCCCGACCAGGTAGGCACGGCCGAATACATCGAGTTGAACCTGCCGGTCCTGCAGCAGGCGCAGGCCCAATATGTCACCTTCACTTCCAACGCCTACACCCACGGCGCCCTCTCGCCCAACCTGGTGGTGGGCTGGATGAGCAGCCAGCACCCCATGCGCATCTCCAGCAGCGGGGTGGCCTATGACCCCTCCTGCGTGCAGCAACAGGTACGGGTAACCAAGACCCTGACCAAGGGGCTGGTGTTTGGGGTGCTGGATGTAGCTCAACGCGAGATTGTGTGGCTGGAAATGTCGTTCCAGGGCCAGCTGGTGCAGAATCTCAACGTGGGCGGGGTGCAGACATTGCTGCGAAAGTTGGAGAGCAAATTGAGCATCGGCCAGCTGCTGGCCGTCAAGGCCCGGGCCCAGAACCTGCAGGTAGTGGAAACCACCGAGGCCGATGAAGTCTACTCCACCACCTGGGCCCGGAACACGGCGGCCGTCACCCAGTTGCTGGTCGACTGAGTTGTCGGCGTAGATTCCCAACGCATCAGGACTCCATCGGCTGGGTGATGGCCGCTGGGCTCAGTTCCGGGCTGCTGCTACCCACTTCGTCCGGTGCCAGCTCAAAAACTCCGGATCGAGCAGCAAGCCATGGAAGACGTGGCGCCAACTACAACCGCCGACGCCGTTGCACAGCCAGCCGCCGCCGAATAACTTGATATTTTGCCACTGCGAGTCAGGGAGGGCCATACTGCAGCCTAGAAACTACAACTCCCTGACGCCTTTTCAATTAACCTGAACTCTACTTTCCGAATACGTTCTATCAATGAAGTTTTGCTATTTGCTGCTGCTCTGCCTTTTCTCCCTTGTGTGCAACAGCCAATCCCCGCAAAAGGCGGACAGAAGCTATGTCTTCCGGGGAGTAAATGTGGTGGATGTAGCGTCGGGCTCAATCGTCTCCAACACTAATGTCCTAGTCAGCAATGGGAAGATCGTGGCCGTTGGGCGCAGCAAGCCAAAGCTCCCCAAGGGCACGGTAGTACTGGATGCAAAAGGCAAATTCATCATGCCCGGCATGTACGACATGCATGCCCATTTTCCCAACGTCGATGGCGAACCCTTTCCTGTGGACGACTACCTGTTGCTCAACCTGTCGCGGGGCATCACCTCTCTCCGGATCATGCGGGGCGCGCCGGTCGTGTTGGAGTGGAAACAAAAGATCCAGAACGAAGAGGTAATCGGGCCCTCTCTATTCGTGGGTTCTCCCGCCCTGGTGGTCGACGAAAAGTTGCAGCAGCAAGCTTTGCGCCCGCTCCTGGCAGGCTACCAGCGGCAGGGCTACGATTTCATCAAATACCTCGGCGGCAACAACCAGGGGGTGTACGACTCCATCAATTACATCGCGCAGCAAATCGGCATTAAGGTCGCCGGCCATGGGCCACCCATGGGCCTGGAGGCCGCCGTCAACGCCGGTCAGTCGTCGGTGGAGCACATCGAACCCTTCATCGGCCTCTATTTGTACGACAGCACGCGCTATGCCGCCGCCATGACCAGGTTCGTGGAGAAGAAGCTCTGGTCGTGTCCCGACCTGTACTGGTACCTGATCTACGGGTATCAGATTCCGAAGCCGAAGCTGCTGGCCTCCCCCGGTATTGAGTACGTTCCGAAAGAGATGGTAGCCCGCTGGGAAAAAGAGCTGTACGGCATCGATAGCACCACCCTCAAGCGCAAATACGACGCCTATGCCCTGCGGGTAAACACGTACAAAAAACTGTTGCCGCGCAAAGACAAACAGGGCGTCAATCTACTGGTGAGCCCCGGCGACGGCGTGTTTGTAATCCCGGGGTACAGCTACTTTGAAGAAATGAAGCTGTTCGCCCAGTGCGGCATCAGTAACGCCCACATTCTGCAAGCGTGCACGTCCAACGCTGCCCACTATTTCGGAGAGGACAAGCGGGGCAGAATTGAAGCGGACCAACCTGCCGATATCGTGTTACTCGACGCGAATCCACTGCTGGACATTGCAAATACTACCATGATCAGTGGAGTAATGGTGCGCGGCCGGTGGTTTTCCAAGAAGGAGCTAGACGAGAAATTGGTGGCGATAAAAAAGAAATACACCAACTGACCGCGCATCCGTAACCACTCATACAGCCACGCCTGACCTTATTGAGTGGGGCCAGCAGAAGAATTCGGCGCTGCTGCAGCACTATGCCCGGCAGGTCCCTGACCCGGCGCCGCCACCGCCGCCGCCGGCTTCCCGAGCACGGCATCCAGCTCTTCCGACGTCGGCAGGCTGCGGCGCAGCTCCGCGGGCAGGGTAGTGGTAAGCTGCCACTCGGCCACGCCAATCGGCTGGCTCAGGCCGCGCAATGCGTATTCCGCTACCACCCGGTTCTGACTTTTGCACAAAATCAGCCCGATGGTGGGCTGGTCGGTCGGGTGGCGCAGCAGGTCGTCGGCCGCTGCCAGGTAGAAGTTCATCTTGCCGCTGTCCTCGGGCTTGAACTCGCCCATCTTCAGGTCGATGACGACGAAGCACCGCAGCTTAAGGTGATAGAACACCAGATCTAGGTAGTAGTCCTGCCCGCCGACTTCCAGGTGGTATTGGCTGCCCACCAGCGCAAAGCCCTTGCCCAGCTCCAGCAGGAAGGAGCGCACATGTTCGAGCAGGCCCCGCTCCAAATCCCGTTCCTGCGCCTCCGGCCCCAGGGAGAGGAAATCGAAGGTGTACGGGTCTTTCAGAATCTGCTGCGCCAACTCCGACTGCGGGGCGGGCAGTGTGCGGCTAAAGTTGCTCACCGCCCGGCCCTGCCGGTGGTAGAGGCCGCTTTCCACCTGCGCGGCCAGCACGTTGCGGCTCCAGCCGTTTTCAATGGTCTGCTGCACGTACCATGCCCGCTCGACCGGGTCTTTCACCTTGTCCAGTAGGATGCAGTTGTGGAACCAAGGCAATTTTGCAGCAAGCTGCTGCAAAATTGCTTCGTCTGCCCACTGTTCTGCAAACGCCTTCATATACCGCAGGTTACGCGCAGAAAAGCCGGTAATAGCTGGAAACTCAGTGCGCAGGTCCGTTGCCAGTCGGGCAACTACTTTGGCTCCCCAACCCTGCTGTTGCTCTTGCAGTAAGATGCTGCGGCCAATGCGCCAGTACAGCTACACCAACTCTGAATTCACCGCCAACGCCGCCCGCACCTGCGTTTCGCGGATGTGGGCCTTTAGCTCGGTCAGGAACTGCGGATAATCAGATGGTAACGAGAGACCAGACATAGGCAGCGAAGATAAAACAGGCGCAAACGAAACGAAGACCGCTCACGCAAAATTACCAGTGGCCCTTGCCCCGCCTCAGGGCGGTCAATACCTAGCCCACGGCCATCTTCCCGGCATCATGCCACAGGAACCCCGGCAGCGGCGTGGCCAGCTCCCAGGTAATGGCCATGGGCCGGTTGCCCTGGTGGCTCAGGTACCGTACCGGCCCCAGAAACACGTAGGGCATGGTCAGCCCCGCCGCATCCTGGTTCCGCTCGCGCACGAACAGCAGAATCTGCTTGCCCTGCGCCTGGTGCTGAATGTAGCTGATGCCCTTGGGCGTGTCCTCGGCCGTGCTGTTCTGCGACTCCCAGTGAAACAGCGTGTCACTAATGGCATAGTCGTGGTAGAGCGTGGTAGGGGAGTAGTTGCGGCTGGACTTTTCAAGCGTCACAAACAGTAGCTCCGTGTTCAGCGCCGCTACGTAGCACACCCCCTCGCGCACCGACGGATTCCGCTCAAACGTCCACACCCCGAACGCGCACAGGATTTCGTCGCGGCCATAGCGGCTGTGCAGCTGCAGGGCGCAGGGGTAGGGTAGGTCCAGGGCCACGGGCGGACTGCTGATTTGCGCTTCGCACACGTCCACTACCTCCCGCACCTCCGCCGTCAGGGTCAGCATGGCCCGCAGCGTGGCTAGGCTGTCCGGCAACGAAACCAGGCCCAGCCTGGGCCCCGGCTTCTGGTAAAGCAGGTAGTGCAGCATCAGCCCCATTTCCGGGCCCAGCGGCATGGCCAACAGCTCCGTCAGCTCTTCCACTCCCGCAAATACCCGCCGCACAAAGGCCAGGAAAGCGGGCCCGTTCACTTGGGCCAACCGCCACACGCTGCCCACCAGCTGTCTTTCCGTGGCCGCCAGCGCCTGCGGCACCAACACCCCCGCCCGCACTTTCAGCGCCGTCCAGCCCCGGTCGCCGCGGGAGCGGTAAATATCCACCAGCGCAAAGTGGGTGTGCGTCAGAAAATTGGCCAGCGTGAGCGGCAGCGCACTTTCCAGGGCGAAGCCGCGGATGCGCCGTTCCAGCACCCGCACGTTCTCGCCGGTGGCGGCTTTGATGTTGTCGAGAATGAACCGCATGGCCTCGCGCTCCATCTGGATGCTGCAGCCCACCGGTAGCCGCGGGAAGCCCGCCTCCGCTTCGCTCAGCACCGAGCCGCCGGTGCGGCCCAGCAGCGCCCGGAACTTCTGCTCGTAGCTGTACTCCTGCCGGGCCTGCCCCACGAAGTCCAGCACCGTGAGGCACTCCTTGCTCTCGTGCAGGCGCAGCCCCCGGCCCAGCTGCTGCAAAAACACCGTCAGGCTTTCCGTGGGCCGCAAAAACAGCAGCGTGTCCACCTCGGGAATGTCCACGCCCTCGTTAAAGATATCCACCACGAACAGGTAGTTGAGCTCCCCGCGCCGCAGCTGCGCCACCGCCGCCCGCCGCTGCTCCGGCGTGGTGTCGCCGCTGGCCAGGTAGCTGGCCCGCAGGCCGGCCGCCTGGAACCTGGCCGCCATAAGCCGCGCGTGCTCCCGCGTCACGCAGAACCCCAGGGCCCGCGCCTGCTGGGGCGCCAGCAAATAGCGCTGCAGGGCGCCCAAAATGGCACTCACCCGCACGTCGTTGCCGGTGTACACGTTGGTCAGGTCCTCGGCGGCGTAGCGCCCGTTGGTCCAGCGCACGTTACGGTAGTCCACGGGGTCGGTGATGCAGAAGTACTGAAACGGCACCAGCAGCCCCCGCGCAATGGCTTCGGGCAGCCGGATTTCCGCCGCAATGGTGTTATCGAAGTCCGGCAGAATACTCTCCCCATCAGCCCGCTCCGGCGTGGCTGTCAGCCCCAGCAGAATAGTCGGCTCAAACCACGCCAGGATGGGCCGGTACGAAGCTGCCGCCAAGTGGTGCACTTCGTCAATCACCAGGTACTGATAGTAGTCGCGCGGGATGGTCTGCTGAAAGAAATCCAGCCGCGAGGCGAAGGTCTGCACCGACACGAACAGGTGCTCAAACTGCACCGGCTGCTCGGCGCCCACCCACAACTCCCCGAAGTTGGCCTCCCCCAGAATGTGCCGGAACGTGGCCCGGGCCTGCCGCAGAATCTCTTCCCGGTGGGCCACAAACAGCAGCCGCGGCAACCCCGTCAGCTGCCGGGCAAACCGGGCGTAGTCAAACGCCGACACCACCGTTTTGCCCGTGCCCGTGGCCGCCACCACCAGGTTGCGGAAGTGCCCCCGCAGGCTCCTTTCCACGGCCAGCCGGTCCAGGATTTCCTGTTGGTAGGGAAACGGCCGGATGCGGAAGTTGGGCAACGCATCAGCCTCCGCCGCTCCACTATCGGCCTGGCGCAAAGCCTGGGCCAGCTTCAAGCGTTGTTCCGGCAGGCTGCGGTAGTCCTCAAATTCCGGCGAGTTCCAGTAGGTCTCAAACGTGCCCCGAAACTTGTTCAAAATGGCCGCATTGTCCTGGGCCGTCACCTTCACGTTCCACTCCAGCCCGCTGGTCAGCGCCGAGCGGCTCATGTTGCTCGACCCGATGTAGGCCGTATCAAACCCCGAGTTGCGGCTGAACAGGTAGGCCTTGGCGTGCAGCCGCTCGTGGGCCGTGTTGTAGCTGATGCGCAACTCGGCTCCCGGCAGCGCGGCCAGCGCATCCACCGCTTTCTGGTCGGTGGCGCCCATGTAGGTGGTCGTGAGCAGCCTCAGCGGCTTGCCCTGCTCGGCAAACGCCTGGAGTGCGGGCAGCAGCAACCGTAGCCCGCTCCACTTCACGAAGCTCACGATAAAGTCAATCCGGTCGGCCGTCGCAATTTCCTTCTTCAGCTCGGCCTCCATCGACAGCTCCGTATTGCCCCCGCTGAACAGGTCGCTCTGCGAAAACCGCAGCGCCGGCTCCAGGCTATCCAGGTGCTTGCCCAAGTCGTTTTGCGCGGCCAGCGGCACCTGCAGCCGCGGCAGCACCGCCCGCAGCAGCTGCCCTTCCGGCGCCAGGCCGCTGCCCTCGGCCAGCACGTCCGACTTTTCCTGCAGGTAGGCAATGACTTCGTTGGCCAGAGTCAGCTGCTCACTTACCTCTTCGTTCTTGGCCAGCTGCCCCAGCACTTTGCCCAGCAGCTGCGTCAGGTGCCGCGTAATAAACACCGCCGCATCATCGGCCCCCAGATTCTTTTCCGCAATAGCGTAGGTAGTGGTTTCTAATGCAGCAAGCTGGCTCCGCAGCTGTTGCGTAACCAGCGTTTCGTAATGGCCCGTTTCCAATACAGTAAGGATAGCGTAATTGAGCGCGCAACGTCGCGGCGGCCGTGCAAGGAACGCCCGATTGTGACAGGAATCCAAACCACCCGCAACAAGTGCCGCCTTCCGGCAGTCTACTTCGGTGCGTAGGTAAATCCGACGCTGCTATATTAGCTCAATCGTATTTCGCCGGCCTGCGGGTCTATACTATTTCCCTATGTCTATAGCTGATCTGCGGATCGTCTTGTCCCTGACCGTGGCCCTGATGGTCACCGCCCCGCTCACTGCTCAAACTCCCCGCCTTGCCGAACCGCCGGCCCGGCGCCTGCCCGCGACGGTGGGCGAGTTGTACGCGGAGGCCCGTCAGGCAGCGCTGAAGCAGGACGCCAAAACTGCGCTGCGCCAGTTGAATCAGGCCGTGGCGAAGGGGTTTATTGCGGCCGAAACCCTGGAGCAGGAAACTGATTTTGCCTCCCTGCGGAAGCTGCCCGGCTGGGAGCGGCTGCTCGACTCTGCCCGCGCCCGTCAGCGGCAGCACGAGTCCGCCTTCGACCCCGGCTTGCTGGCGCTGATGAGGAAAATCAGGTTTCAGGATCAGCAGTACCGCGTGGTAGCAGTAGAAGCAGAACGGCAATACGGCGTAGATGCGCCGCAGATGCGGGCGGCCATGGCCAAACAGGATAAACTGGACCCCCAACTCATCCGCCGGGTGGACAGCCTGCTGGCCATCCATGGCTACCCCGGCAGGTCGAAGGTAGGCGAGTACCAGCAATCAACGGCCTTTCTCGTCATCCAGCACAACCCCGACGAAAAGTACCTGCCCCTGCTTACTGCCGCCGCCGATAAGGGCGAGGTGAACTGGTCGGCGGTAGCGCTGTTCGTGGATCGAATCCGGGGAATGAAGGGGGAAAAGCAACTCTACGGCTCCCAATTGGGGCCGGCCGTGAATGGCCGTTATACACTTCACCCCATTGAAGACGAGCCCAAGGTAAACGTACGCCGGGCCAAGGTGGGTCTGCCGCCGCTGGAGGACTATCTGAAAAAGTGGAACATTGCCTACCAGGTGCCCACGGCGACCCACAACCCCAATCCGCCTGAACTCTACACCCAACCCCGCCTGGCAACGCAGGAGGAGGAGAGGTCAACGGTGGAGCTCATTGGCGGCTACGAAGTCCTTTACGCCCGCTTGCAATACCCCGCCGCTGCCCGTCAGCAGAGCCTGAGCGGCCACGTCACGGTGCAGCTGACCATCGACCCCCAGGGCGTGCCCCAGAACGTGACAGTCGTGCAAGGCCTCGGGGCCGGCTGTGACGAAGAAGCGCTACGCGTGATGCGCGCCGCCTGCTTCACCAACGCCAGCGGCCAGGACCACGAAATCCGGATGAGCCTACCGTTTCCGTATGTGGAGGGCAAATAGGGGCCACGATGACAAGAGTTGAAAGTCCGCTGTGCTTATGACTTAGGATTAGAAAGTTCATATCGTCGTCTCTAAACCTAATGCGAAAGGCCGGCCCCTACGGAGTAGGAGCCGGCCTTGCCGGTTGTCGCTGGGTGGCTGCTAATTCAGCGTTTCCGCTTCCCGCGCTGCCATCGGCGCGGCGTCCGGTTCCGGCTTCACCACAATAGCAACCGGCGCCGGCGCTACAGTGAGCGGGCCCGTTACCACTTCCCCGAACAGCGGATTAGCCGGCAGCACCTGCCCGCCGTTGCCGTCCGGAATCTGGTTGCAGAGGACCAGCTCTTCGCCCGGCGTACTCCGGGCCAGCGTATCGGTCAGCTGCCCGCGCGTCACCGGCTGCTGCAGGTCGTGCACCAGCAGCGTCTGTATGCGCGGCCGCGTTGTAGAGTTGGTTGAGCGCGTTCATCTGCGAGGACGCGTCCCCGGCCGCCCCGATGGCATCGGCCAGCAGCTTGGTGTAGCGCCGGGCTTTCCGGTCGGCTTTGGCCCGCAGGCGGATGGCGCGCTTCATGCGCCGCCTGAATTGGGTCTGATAGGCGGCAAGCTGGCCTGGTGAGGCCTCCGCTGGCAGGCGGCGGGGCACCGGCAGGCAGCAGAAGTGCGCCCTGCCGGTGCCCCGCCGTGCGTGCCCATCACTCCGCCAGTCCGGGGCTAGCGGCGGCGGGCGAAGAACTCCAGCACGGCCTGGTTGAACTCCGCGGGAACTTCCGTGGGCGCATCGTGGCCGGCTTTGCGGAAGATCTTCAGCGTGGCGCGGGGCAGCCTGGCGGCTATCAGGTCCGTGTGCTCCCGCCTGACGATGTCGTTCTCGCCCGCCATCACCAGCACCGGCACGTTGATCTGGGCCAACGCATCCGGCGCGATGTGCGGCTCGGTGAGCAGCAGGTTTTTCAACCGGTACTCCATATCCGCCTCCGTCACGCCGCGGCCTTTCATCTCCGTCAGCTGCCGGCGCAGCTGCGCGTTCAGCTTCGGCGATATTGACTGGTCGTTGTTGTAGAGCACTGCCGCCATCGAGGCCAGCTGCCGCACCTTGCCCGGGTGCCGCATGGCCAGCAGCAGGCCGATGTTGCCGCCGTCGCTCCAGCCCAGCACGCGGGCGCTGTCCACGCCCAGCACCTGCAGCAACGCGGCCGCATCGTCGGCAAACAGCTCGTAGGTGAGCCGGGTGGTGTCGGCCTGCGAGTTGCCCTGGCCCCGGCTGTCGAGCGCAATCACCTGGTAGCTTTTGGCCAGCGCCGGAATCTGCTGGCTGAAGGAGTTGATGGACATATTGTTGCCGTGCAGCAGCAGCAGCGGCTCGCCGGCGCCGTACAGCTCGTAATAGAGCCGCACGCCGTTCACGGTGGCATACCGGCCCCGCCGCGTGTTGTCGCCGTACTCCTCTGATTCCGCCCGGGAGTTGTCAATCAGCAGCGACTGCCGGCCGGAGCGGGCCTTGTCGGTGGTCAGCCGCACGTTGACCATCTCCTTGTACTCCCCCACATACCAGGGCCGGAGCGTGTCGGCCTCAAAGCCCGCGTTGCCCAGCGGCACGCTGATCGTTTTACCCTTGCTGGTGATGAGCAGCTCGAAATCATCGAAATAATACCGGCCCCGGCCGGAAAAGAACATGCCCACCGACAGCTTGTTGGCCTGCCGGTCAATCCGCCCGGAAACCGACAGCGCAGTCCAGGCGCCGGGCCTGTAGGCTTCCATGCCGTACCTATCGAAGTAGGTCTTGATGGTCTTCTTGTCCAACAAGGCGACGGCGCAGGTAATGGCGCCGCCATGGCGCGCCTTGTCCTCAATCAGCACCTGGCCGCGCACCTCGAACGTGGCGTTCGGATAAGCGGCCACGTCGACCGTCTGCAGCAGATAGGATAATTTCTCTTGAGCATGGGCGGCCAGGGCCATGCACAGCAGCACAAGCAGGAGTAGGGTTTTTCTCACAGTAGCAGGATAAGAGAGTGAAAGCGCTTAAGCATAGGGCTGGGCGTAGCCGTGCCGCGGGCCGGAACCGGGACGCAGAAAGGCCGGCCCGTACCGGGAAGGCAGGGCCGGCCCGACGGTATGGTGCGGGTTTCCTCAGAAATCAGGCCAGAGCAATCAGGCCAGGCTGGCAGATAACGTGCGCCCGGAACGCCACCGGCCGGGCTGCCACTCGTCTTGGCAATCCGCTAGCGGGCGATCTGGCCGCCGCTTCTTCTGCCGCATGCCGCTGCAGCCCGGAACCATCTATCCCCAGGCCGGACAGCGGACATCCCAACGCGTGCAGCCGGCGCGGCTGGGTGCCAGGCCTTAGAGCCGGTCCCAGGCCGTGCCGTTGCGCTCCTCGAACCGGATCAGTCCATCGGCCTTGGTCAGGTACAGACGTACTATCACCCGCGACCCCGAACCGGGAAAGGAGGGGCTGTCGCTCCACACCGCCGGGTAGGTGCGGCCCGCGAAGGTGGCGGGCGCCAGCGCCTGGGTGCCGTTCTCAATCTGCTGCAGCGGCGGCTCCACGCTGCTGAAGCCCACGGACAGCTGCGCCTCCGTCCGGGAGGAGTTTTGCGCCGCCAGATAGAACCGGATGACGTGTTCTACCCCCTTGCCAGTGGAATCGGTTCGCTCCAGCGTGCGCGTGGCGTACTCGCGGTAGTACACGGGGCACGGGTCAACCCCTGAGCCGCTGCCGTCCATCTTTCCTTCGGCCTCGGTCACGCGGTAGCTGCGCACGTAGCCCGTGCCGGCGTTGCGGAACCGTAGCACCATTCCCTTGGCGTACGGATCAACCCAGGCGCGCAGGCCGGGCGTCAGCGGGTACTGGGGCAGGTTGTCGGTGTCGCAGACCTTGTCGCAGGCCGGGCAAAGCAGCAATAACCCCGCTGCCAGGGGGAATAGGTAAAGGACGCGCACAGCGTGAAAGCAATAAGTGATACAGAATAAGCAGGCGGAAATATAGGAAAAGGGAATGCTTTCAATCCGGTAGCGGGCGCGGCCTGACGGCCAGGGCCGCGCTTTCGCGCCGCGGGGAAAGGGCTGCCGGCCGGCAGGGCGGCAGCCTGTCCGGCCGGCCCGTCGTTTACCGGCGCACCAAGAACCGGGTCTTCTCCCAGCCCAGGCCCGTGAAGAAGGTCAGGAAGTAGACGCCGGTGGGCAGATAGTCTACCCGCAGCGTGGCCTGGTGGCGCACCGGGGCCGAGCGCAGCAGCACCTTGCCCGCCGCGTCGGTGACGAACAGCTCCTGCACGTCGCCTTCCAGCTCCACGTGCAGCACGTCGGCGGTGGGGTTGGGATAGCACGACCAGGTGCAGCGCCGGCCGGGCCGGGTGGCGGGGGCCGCCGTGCTGTCGCGGGCGGCCGTGTCGCGGGCAGCGGTGTAGCGGCCGGAGAGCGTGCCGGGCCGGCGGCCGGCCGTTGCGGCCGGCACCTGGCAGTCGGTGGTGGCGGCGTAGCGGCCGATGATCTTCACCAGCAAAGCATTTAGCTGCTCCACCTCGAACCGGTCGGTGGTGGGCTTGAGGTGGGGATTGCCTACGCCGCTGTCGTCGGTGAGAAACACGTAGGTGCCGTTGGTAGCCAGGGCCAGAGCGCGCAGCAGGTACTCGGTGCTTTTGTCGATGCCGCTGGCCGCCACGGGAATCAGGCGGATGCCCTGGGCGGCGGCCTTGCGCACCGAGCGCTGCAGCGAGGCCAGCACCTGCGGGTTTTCGTGGGGCGGGGCGTCAAGAATCAGAAACAGCAGCCGCGCCCGGGCCTCGGGGGCCCAGGCCAGCTCGTTGACGGCCACGTCCAGGGCCTGGTCGACGGCCTCGGGAAAGTCGCCCCCGCCGCCGGCCTGCTGGGCGCGCAGGAAGTCCAGGGTCTGGCCCAGGTTGGCGCTCAGGTTGGTGTGGCGGGTCAGGTACTCGTCGCCGGCGTCGCGGTAGAACACGCTGCCCACGTTGAGCGTGACGCCGGCCAGTGAGTCGCGCACCTGGCCGATAACGTCCTCCAGCTCGGCCTGCAGGTAGCGGATCTCATCGCCCATCGAGCCGGTGGCGTCCACCACGAAGGCCACGTCCACCACGGCCGGCGTGCGGCAGGGCCGCGGCACCCGGATGGTATTGAGGCCCTGCTGAAAGCGCGTGGGCTGGCGCACGGTGTAGGTCTGCCCGTCCACCAGTGCCTGCAGGCTGGCCACCTGCCCGGGGCCCGCGGCCGGCCCGGCCGTGAACAGGTTGCTCCAGAGCTCACACCGGCCGGTGTTGTCGGTGCGGGCCTGCCAGAGCAGCGAGTCGCGCTGGTCTTTGAGCTGCACGGCCACCCCTACCACGGGGTAGCCGTCCTCGGTCAGCAGCTGGGCAGTGTAGCGCTCCAGAGGCCGGATGCGCCACTGCTCGCCCCAGCGGCTCAGCTCCTGCCGGGCAATGTCGGGCCACAGGTGCCACTTGCCGAAGTCGTTGACTTCCCCGGCCGTCAGCACGCCCGCGCTGGCTTTCGGGCCCGAAGACCCGGTTTCACGCTTGGCCCGGGTGCTCAGCTCGGCGCGGGCCGGGGCGGCCAGAGTGCTCATTCCCCGGATCCGTATCCCGGGCGCCGCCCCCTTCACCGTGCTTACGGCAGCGCTGATGTGGCTGGTTCCGGAGGGAGCATGCCCCGTCACCACCACTTCGGACAGGGCCTTCGCGTCAGCTTCCAGCCACACCGTTACCGAATCGGGCCGGCCGGCGAGGCTGATTTCCTGGAAAATATAGCCAATCGAGGACACGAAAAGGCGCGGGGCGTGGCCCGAGACAACGAGCGTGAAGCGGCCCTGCGCGTCGGTGGACGCGCCGTTGGTGGTGCCCTTTTGCAGCACCGTGACTCCGGGCAGGGCCACCCGGCTGGCTTTGTCGCGCACAATGCCCGAGACGGTGGTGGACTGGGCGGCGGCGCCCCGGAACACAAGTAGCAGCAGTAGAAGCAGCAGCAGCGGGAGAGAGGTTTTCATGGCAGCAGGCGGACTGAGTACACCCCGCCGGGCCGGCTTCTTCCGGGAAGCCGCGCCCGGCGGGCCTGCCAGTCTGATGCCGCGCCGATGCCGTTTGCACACGGCCGCCGCCGGTTTTTTTCTGCCGCCGCCTGCGGCCCGGTCGCGCGGGCCGCATAAAAGCAAGTCCGGCCCCGTGTGGCCGCCGGACAGGCGGCCGCACGGGGCCGGGCAAGGTGCTGCGACGGATATTACCGCGCGGTGACGCGGACGCGGGCTTTGCGGCGTGGCTTGCGGCGGGCCTCCATCTCAGCCAGCAGATCAACAACCAGCTGCACGGGGGCTTTCCTGCATCTTCCCGGCCAGGGCCTCGATGGCGCTTAGCGACAGCCGCCCCGGGTTTTGCTGGGCATCGGTCAGCGACTCGGCCCCGATGCGCATCGTCCGGCACAGCTCACGCACGGTGAAGCCGGCCTTGCCATCGGGGCGCGGGTGGTGGTGGATGATGCTGCTGAGCGTGCGCTTGCCGGCCGCCCGGGGCCGGGGTGTCAGACCTGCGGTTGCCTTCGCATTGTCGGCCGGTACGTCGGCGGCCACATCGGTAGCTGGCCGGGCAGGGCGGGCACCGTCCGGCCCTGGCAGCTCCTCTAGGTGCCTGGCCAGCCGGTGCAGGTCGTGCCAGTGCAGGAAGACCTGCTCGCCTTTCACCAGCAGATCGGGTTGCTGGCGCAGGAAGGCTTGCTCCCAGGTGGGCCAGCTCGGGTCGGGAAAGTACTGGGTGAGCCACTGCAGGGTGAAGCTCATGGCCCTGGCAATCAGCGGGGCTGAGGCCTGCCGGAACGGAATGCGGGTGGGCGTGTCGGCGGCGGGAAGTCCGGTTTCGGTTGACATATAGGTAACGATGGAGTAAGCCTTTGATGAGGGAGTAAGTCGGGAAGGGGCGGCGTCAGTCGGCCCGTCCGCGGGGCGGGTGGGGGCGGGTTTGGCTGCCGTGCAGCAATTCGTGCTCGTGCCAGTCCTGGCGCAGCTGCCGGGCTTCGGCCTGCAGAGTCTTGCGGCGCTCATTAAGGGCTTCCAAGAGCGTGCCGACCACCTGCGCGCCCGCTTCCCGTTCGATTGGGATGATCAGGGAGCTGGTTGCTGAGTACAGCGTCAGGGCCGTGATGCCTTCCAGCTCCAGGGCCAGCATCTGGTGCTGCCAGGCCCGGACCGCCTTGCGGGCCCGGCGGATTTGGCGAAGTTGCTTGCTATACCACATGGCTGGCCGAGGCAGTAGGAGTGGAGAAGGTGGCTGCCTGGCGGCGGGCCAGCACAGCGGGCAGCTCGGCCAGCCAGTAGGTGAGCTGCCCGGTATCCTCACATTCGTGGATGCGGTGGTTGGCCAGCAGCTGCTCCAGCGGAGAAAAGAGCGGGTTGCCGAAAAATGCGGCCGACAGGGCGTGCCGAAGCTCTCCAGGCACAGGCTGCCTGGTTACATGAGTTTTCATGTACTTTTGCGATAAGGTTTGTAAGAACCCTACCGTAGTGCCTGCGCTAACAGGTGCTATATCGGAGGCCAGTCGTTTCAGCGGCTGGCCTCTTTTGCCTACTATCGGTTGGGTTACTCATTATGAGTACCATAAAAGTACCAATATTTTTATGGTATAACAAGAGTGTCTTTCATAGAATACCATAATTATATTGATACAAGGGTATCAGCGCCTTTATATTTACTTCATGAAAAAAGATAAGTCCGAGCGAACAGGTAAAAAGCAGGTAGGTCTAGAGGTCACAGTTGAGGAAAAGGAGCTTGCTGAACGGGTTGCCAAAGAGCGAGGACTTGGTTTTTCTGCTTTAGTGCGCTTGCTCATCAAGGACGAAGCACGAAGACTAGGATTGATTTAGGGATAGTGTATTATCCCTGTACGCTACACATTGCTGGCGCCACGCCACCGGCATTATCTCCAGGCAGGTAGTAATTGAGTAGCCTTCCGCTATAACTCAGGCAGCCGTGCTGTTGACCTGCCTTGTCCACACTGCCGGATGCTTTTCCTGAAGACAGCAGCCTCTGTCCTTTTCACAAGGGAGTTATCCGGTGTAGTAGCGGCCTCAAACAGAAACGGCCACCCAATGGGTGGCCGTTTCTGTTTGGGGCATGTGTGTGCGTCGCCTGTTCTAGCGCACCAGCACGAGACGGGTGTGCAGGGGCTGGCTGCCGGCACCGGTGACGCGCAGCACATACGTGCCTGCGGGCAGATTAGCGGGCAGCGTCAGCGGGAACTGCTCGGCATCGGTCAGCGGGCGCAGGGCCTGGGTGTGGTGCAGGCGCCCGGCGTTGTCGAGCAGCTGCAGCGTCAGGGCCTGGCCGGCGCGGCCGGTGAGCAGCAGCGTGACGGGTCGCGCCGGGTCGGCGGGGTTCGGGGCCACGGTGAGGGCCGCGGCGGGCGTGCCCAGGCCGGCGGCCACGCTCACCACGCTGCTGTAGTGCAGCGTGCCGTCGGTGTCTTCCTGGGCGAGGCGATAGTAGAGCTGGCGGGCCGGGGCGCTGGCATCCAGCGCCGCGTAGCGCCGGGCCTGGGTGGTGGTGCCGGCGGTGGGCTGCGCCGCTACGCGGGTGAACGTGCGCCCATCTGTGCTGCGCTCCACGTGGTAGGTGCGGGCGTTCAGCTCCTGGGCCGTGGCCCACTGCAGCTGCACCCCGGCACCGGTGCGCCTGGCGCTGAAGGCGGTGAGCGTTACGGGCAGCGGGGCGGCCGAGAAGGCCCGGGCGGCGTTGTAGCTGGTGGCCACGCGCAGGCCGTCGACCAGCAGCTGGGTGGTGTTGGAACTCTGGCGCAGGACCACCGAGCCGAGGTTGGCGGGAGCCGAGCTGGCGGCCTCCGTGCTGGTGGCGTCGGCCGTGGCGGGCTCCGCTTGACCTGGATTCACGTAGAGGCGGGTTTCCGTGCCCGATGGGCCAAACACGTAGCGCACCGTCAGCAGGTACGTCTGCTTCAGGTCGTACTCGGCAGCGGCGTACTGGATGGTGCCGCTGCCCGCCACGCCGAACTGGATCTTGCCGGCGGTGGCGGCGGGCCGGACGTAGAGGCGGCCGCGGAAGGTGGTGCTGAGAGGGTCGGGCCCGAGGTGGAAGAAGTAGTCGGCCGTGGTTACCGCATTCACGCTCACCAGCAGCGAGGCGTACACGGCCGTGCCAGCACCCTGGCTGGGGAAGGGGCGGCTAACGTCCTCCCCCGAGGCGGCGAGCGATGCCGCGGCATTCGCGGCGGCGGGCCGGCCGGCTGCATCGGCGTCGTAGCCGCCGTAGCTCAGGCCGGAAGTGCTGACCAGAATGGCGTTGGTGCCGGGCGCGCTGTGGGCCATCCAGCCGTGGGCGGTGAGCCGGTCGCCGGCCGAGTAGTCGAAGTTATCGGCCAGCAGCAGCCCGGCCGGCGGGGCGGGCGTGGACAGGGTCAGCTCGCCGGCGGGCGTGAGCAGGTAGTTCTCGGCCCCGCTGGTGTTGTCGTCGTTATAGTCGAACACCATGTAAGTGTACTCGGTGCTGGCCGAGAGGCCGGTGACGGTGACGCTGGCCGTGGCGGCAGCTGCCACTACGTAGACGCTGGGGGCGGGCTGGTCGCCCTGGCCGAAGACGGTGTTGGCCAGGTAGGTGGTGGCGTCGGCAGGCTGGAAGCTCAGGGCCGGACCGGGCGTGACGAGCAGCAGCTTTTTAGCTCCGTCGCCCCCGCTGATGGCGAGCGTGACGCTGGTGGGCGCCACGGCGGTGGCCGTGAGAGTCGAGCCCTGGGTGGGCTCGGCGGCCAGCGATACGGCCGCGGTGGTGAAGCTGCGTTGCTCCCCGTAGCTGGTGCCCTGGGCGTTGGTGGCGTAAGCGCGCACGTAGTAGGTGGTGCCGGGCGTCAGGCCGGTGAGGGCGCTGCCGAACGAGCCAGTGCCGGTGCCGTCCTGGGTGAAGTCATCCTGGGTGGTGGGGGCCTCGGTGGGGGCGTAGACCACTCCGCGCGCCGTGACGGGGCGGCCGCCCTCGTCGAGGACGGTGCCGCCGGCCGTGGCCGTGGTGCTGGTAACGGCTGATACGGCGGCCGTGCTCAGGCTGGGCGGGTAGGCCGGGGCCACGCCGGTGCCCGACACGGCAATGCCGTCGAGCAGGGCCGCGTCGGGGCTGGTGAGCGTAATCACGCCGCTGTAGGCCTGCGCCGCTGCCGGCACGAAGCGCACCTCGACGGTTGTCGTGAGCGAGCCGCCGCTGACGGGCAGCGTCAGCGCCGCGCAGGAGAAGGCCGTGGTGCCGGTGCGCAGCTGGAAGCCCGCAGGGGGCGTGAGCGTCACATCACCGCCCAAATTGCGGCCGCTGAGCGTCACCGGGCGGGCGGCCGAGGGCGTGCCCACCGGCACACTGCCGAAGTCGGGCACGGGGCTAGGGGTGGCCGTTACACTGGGCGTGGGCGTTTTCACGGTGAGCGTCACCGGGGCGCTGGTGCCCGCGACGCTGCCGCAGGTGCTGGTGGCCCGGGCCACGAGGTAATAGGTGCCGGCACCGCCGAAGTCGGCCCCGCGGGGCGTGTAGCTGGCGGCGGTGGCCCCACTAATAACGGTGGTGAACGGGCCGTCGCTGCTGGTTGAATACAGCCAGGTAAAGGACGACGGCATGGACGGCGTGGCCGTGATGGCCGCGCCCGTGCCGGTGGTGGTCAGGCTTTGGTCCGTGGCGGGCGCGAGCGTAACGCCGTTGGTGGCGGGCGCAGTGGCGACGGTCAGGTTGGCGCCGTTGGGGCTGCCGATGGTGGCGGATGAGGCCTGCACCACGCGGATACGGTAGCCGGTGCCGGCGGCCGTGCCGGCCGGAATGGTGGCAGCCAGCGGGGAGCTGGTGCCGGTGCCGATCAGGTTCCGGGTCAGGTCCGCCGAAAACGCGCCGGCGGCGTCGGAAAGCTGGGCGGCGAAGGTGCCGGTCAGGCCCCCGGTGAGCGTGAAGGGCACGGCGACGGCCGCGCCGCTGCCGGCGGCGCAGAACGGGCTGCCGGTGATGGGGCCGGTGGTGATGGCGGCCGGGGCCGGGGTGCCCGAGAGCGTGGGCGTGAGCACCAGGTTGTCCAGGCCCAGGGCCTGGGCGTTGGTGCTGCCGCCGCTGCCCACGTACGACCAGCGCAGGTAGAGCGTGCCGCCGTCGGCCAGGTTCAGGGCGCTCAGCGTCGCGGCCTTGCTGAGGCTGGCGGGCGGGTTGAGCACAGCAACGGCCGCGTCGGCCGCGTAGCTCTGCGAGCCGTCAGTTACCAGCGACCAGGTGCTGCCGTCGGGGCTGGTGTAGAACTGCCAGTCGAAGGCGCGGGTGCCGGTGCGGTACTTCTCGATGTCGAAGGCCACGCCCAGGTCGGTCAGGGTCTGGCCCGTGCTGTTGCGCACGGCCAGCAGGATGCTGCGCGGGGAGCTGTAGCTGCCGGAGGACAGAAAGCCCAGGGCCCGGTCGGTGGCGGAGGACGTGACGCCGGGCGCGAAGTTGTAAGCCCCGCCGGAGGAGGAGCCGCTCAGCGCCCCGGTGCCGGAGGTGCCGCCGGCCTGGGTGGTGGCGCTGGTGTTGGACGTGTTGCCGTAAACGGGGCTGGTGCCGCCGGCCAGCTGGAAGCCGGCGGGCAGCGTGGCCGTGCCGCTGGTGGCCAGGGCGCTGAAGTCCTGGGTGACGGCGGCCGGGCCGGTGAGCTGCAACTGGGCGCGGGCGCCCAGACTCAGCAGCAGCAGCAGGGCCGTGAGCAGGCGGGAGAACGAGGTATAGGAACGAGCCATAAGGCAGGGAAAGTCAGGGAAAGGGGAAAAACCGAAATGCGCCCCGGGCAAGTGAGCCGGGGGCCGGGCCGCAGCCGCCTAGTTGGTGGGGCCGCTGTCGACCTGGGCCTCCACCACCTGCTGCACGCTGGTGGGCAGGGCCGAGAGCAGGTCGAGGCCGGTGGCGGCCTCAATGGCGTCGACGCTGGTGCGGTACTGGCCCCAGCCCCGGACCATGCCGTTGTCGTTGGGCGTGTCGATGGCGATAATGCGGGTGGCGGCCGAGACGCGGCTCACGTCGTTGGTGCCACGGGGCAGCACCACGATGACCTTCCACACGCGGCGGGGTACCTGCACGCGGCCCTGGTCGAGGGTTTCGGCGTAGCCGGCCGAGCCGGTGCCGCCCTTGCCGTAGGCGCCCATGATGATGTAGAGCTCGTTGCCGGCATCCACCAGCGTGCGGCCGTAGTTCTCCAGGTCGGCCCAGCTCTGCTGGTTGTTGTTGGGGGCCTGGGGAATCATGTTGGTCATCAGGAACGTGGCCGAGTTGTCGGCCACGGTGCTGGTGCGGTCGGCCGAGGGGCAGTTGTGGCCCCGGTCGAAGCCCGAGCCCGAGTAGCTGCCGCTGCCCACTTGGTACCAGCCGGCGGGCAGCGTGGGGTCGGCACGGAAGTCGTTCTGGCGGGAGGCCGAGCCGATCCACACGGGGGCCAGGTACCAGCTCACCCAGTTAGGCGTGCCCCGGTCGCGGTGGTAGGACAGCGCGTACTGCGTCTTTTCCAGCAGGTAGTTGGTGGGCATGCCCAGGTCGGCCACGGCCCCGCTGGGGTTGCCCATGGTCAGGTGCTGGTTGTCGCCGGCCACCGGGGGCGGCGGGGCCGTGGTGGTGAATGCCGTGACGGTGAAGTTGTCGAGGTTGAGGCGGGCGCTGCCGCCGGTGACCTTGCGCAGCTGGAAGCGCAGGCCGCCGGGCACGTTGACCGGGAAGGAGGCCGTCTGCAGGCTGTAGGTGGTGGCCACCACCGGCTGTCCGGCCCGCACCCAGGTGTCGCAGCCCTGGGTCTGGTACCAGAGCTCGAAGGCGCTGGTGGCGTCGGTGCCGTAGGCGGCGTGCTGCACGCTGACGGTGCTGGCGCCATCGGGCAGGAAGAAGTCCATGGTCAGCGTGCCGGCCTGCTGCAGGCGGGCAGCCTGGGCGCCGGCGCGGTGGTCCTGGGCGTCGGTGCCGAGCAGGGCGTCGTCAAAGATCCAGGAGCCGGTGGCAAGGGGCACGGGCGCGGCCGGGTAGGTGGGCTTGGTGCCGGAGTCAAAGGACTCCGTGGTGGTCTGGGCCCAGGCGGCGGGGGCCAGCAGGCACAGCAGGGTCAGCAGCAGCCCCGTGCGGGGGCGCCGGCCAGTTAAGTGAACGGGCATTAAACGAAAAAGTAAAAGTAGGTGTGCAGGGAAAGCGGGCGGGGTGGGCACGAAAAATCCTACAAAGCTACCCCTGCCGCCTGGCACTGCCGGCACTGCCACCGCATTCGTAACAGAAAGGACACATAGCCGGGAGCCGCCCGGCCTTGCCACCGGAAAAGCAAACGGCTACCCAATGGGTAGCCGTTGCAGCTGCCGGGCAGCGTGGTAGGAGAGGCTATGCCGCCGCAGGACCGGTTAAAAGCACTTCAGACAGGCGCGCTTGCCGAGCTCCTCCGCCGCGGTGGTGGACATGCTCTGCACCTCGTGGTTGCACCGGTTCAGGCCGGCGCACTCGTTGGTGGAATGGTACGCCACGGAGCCCTTGCTCATGCACACGTAGACCGCTGCAGTGGTGGTGCGGTGGGTGGTCGGAGCGGAAAGCCGGGCGGGCAGGGACGCGCTGGTCAGGAACAGGGAGCCGGCCAGGAGTAACGCTTTGAACATAAAGGGGGAAATAGGTAAGAAAGGGTTTTGCAGCTGAAATATACTGCCGCCATGATAACCCCCTTGCCCGGCGTGGCTCAGCCCACCACCAGCATGTCCTCAAACCGGGTGGTGTAAGCCGGGCTGCGGTGCCGGGCATTTCCCTGCCAGGGCGCGGGCTGGCCGGCGGGCGTGATGGTGGCCGCCGGCCGCACCGTGCCGCGGCCGAACTGCCGGTTCAGGGCGTCCAGGGTGCGCATAAGCTGCTGCGCGCGGCCCGCGTCGGGGGCCAGAGCGGCGGCAGCGGGCGCGAACAGGTCGAGCTGCCGGCCGCGGCCGGGGGGCTCCAGGCCGTCGAGTACCACCCCGGCCTTCACATAGAGGCGGCCGGGCTCGTAGACCCGCTCCAGCAGGCGGCGGCCGTATGCCAGCAGCTGGAGCGTGTCGGAGGTGGGGCTGCCGGGCAGCGTGAGCGTGGCCGAGCGGGTGTAGGGCGGCGGCACGCGGCTGTCGTAGCGGTCCTGACTGAGGTACACGGTGAGGATGTGGGCCTGATCACCCTGGGCGCGCAGCTTCTCGGCGGCGCGGCTCAGGTAGGTGCTCACCGCGCCCCACAGGTCGTCGAAGGCAGTGAGGCGCTGGCCGAAGCTGCGGGAGCAGCTCAGGCTCTGGCGGGCCAGCGTGCCGTCCTCCGATGGGTTCAGGTCCTGGCAGGACTGGCCGCGCAGCTCCTGCACCAGCCGCCAGCCCACCACCCCGCCCAGCTGCCCGCGGGCCCAGGCCTCGGACACCTGGCTCAGGTCCCAGGCCGTGCGCAGGCCGTGGGCGTGCAGCTTGCCGGCGTACTGGCGCCCGATGCCCCAGACGTCCTCCACGGGCAGGGCCCGCAACGCCCGCTCGCGGCGGCTCTCGGTGTCGAGGCGCAGGACGCCCTGCAGCTCGGGGTACTTCTTGGCCAGGCGGTTGGCGACCTTGGCCAGGGTCTTGGTGGGGCCCATGCCCACGCAGGTGGGAATGCCGGTGCAGCGCAGCACGTCCTGGCGCAGGCGCTGGGCGCGGGCGTCGAGCGTGCCGCAGAAGGCTGTAAGGCCGTGCAGGTCCAGGAAGGCTTCGTCGATGCTGTAGACCTCCACGGCCGGCACCTGGTCGGCGAGGCGGGCCATGACGCGGCGGCTCATGTCGCCATAGAGGGCGTAGTTGGAGCTCAGGGCCTGGCCCTGGTAACGGCGCAGCAGCTCGCGCACCTCGAAGAACGGGGCGCCCATGGCAATGCCCAGCTGCTTGGCCTCAGCCGAGCGGCTTACCACGTTGCCGTCGTTGTTTGATAAGACCACCACGGGGCGGCCGTCGAGGCGGGGCTGGAAGACCCGCTCGCAGCTGACGTAGAAGTTGTTGCCGTCGACAAGGCCGTACATGGGTAGTTGGTAGTGGATAGTTGTTAGTGCTTGGTGCTTAGGCGCAACGAAGCAGTAGAGATGCTCCAACAGGCGGACGCCAGATCAGGCAGGACGTGCTGTATGAGGGTATTCAGTCGCGGCTGCGGAGCAGGGCGGTGAGCTTGCCGGGGATGAGCTCGTGCACGACGTGGGTGACCACGCCCCAGATGCGCAGGTTGTCGGGCTCGGTGATTTCGTAGTCGGCGTAGGCCGGGTTTTCGGCCTGCAGCCACCAGCTGGTGCCGCGCCGCACCAGGCGCTTGACGGTGCACTCGCCCTCCACCACGGCCACCACGATGTGGTTGTGGTCGGCTTCGAGGTGCTTGTCGACGGCCAGCAGGTCGCCGGCGTGGATTTCCGCTCCTTGCATGCTCTCGCCCGACACCCGGATCAGGTACGTGGCCTCGGGGTGGCGGAACAGGATGCGGTTCAGGTCAAAGAGCTCTTCCAGCTCGTCGGAGGCCGGTGAGGGGAAGCCGGCGGGCACCAGGGAGGCAAACACGGGCAGCCACAGCGTGGTAGTCGGCTCGCCGACGTCAAAGAGTTCGATGGTGGTCATACGGAGCGGAATATAGCGCGAACACGGCAAGTATACTAATATAATTAGTAAATTGTTTGATAAGCCGGCTTGGCGTCCGGTCATAAGCCCGGGTGTTACTTGGTAACATCGGATTAAAAACCTGTTTTTACCCACCTATGCCCTTACGTGGGCCGGCATGACGGCGTGCGTTACCCAGCTAAAATAGCTGGCAAGAATGCGGGTAGGGGCGGCGAGTCCGCCAGCAGGAGCTGGCATCACATCACCGTGTGATGCATGCAAATGGTATAATAAAAGGCAAATATTTGCTTTAAACAAGTTTTATTGTGCTTCATCCCCTGCCTTCCAGCCCGCCTCGGCCGGGAGGATGGCGGTGGAAGCTGCCCGAAAATAGCTATAGGTTTGCGTCCGCGAGCCCACTGGGCCGGGGCCAGCCTATCGTTATTTCCGTCGGGGTGTATGCATAAGCTGTTACTGAGTCTGCTGCTGGCGGTGGGCCTGTCCGCCCGCGCCCAGCGCGCCTACGACATGTGGTATATCGGCAACTACGCCGCCCTGCGCTTCAACCTCGGCGGCGGCACCAAGCTCATCATCGGCAGCGCCATGCAGCTGGCCGAGAGCACGGCCAGCCGCTGTTTTACAGAAGCGGGGTGCAGGGCTGGAACCGCAACAACTAGCTGATGGCCAACGGCACCGGTCTGGGCGGCGGCCGCTCGTCCACGCAGGCTCGACGTGCTGAAAGTGTGGGGATTAGCCGGGCCTTCCAGGAAAGCAGGGCGCAGTCCTTGCCATTGGGTTTCCCAGCAGCGTGCTGACGAAAAACGTGCGGGCAATAACGTAGCTTCGGCCGATGAGCAACAGCTGGTACTGCGGCGTGGTGGTTGGGGAAACGTAGTGTTCCCCGGCGGTTTGCCAGTAGGTTTCCACCCCATGCTCAGCGCAGATGGCGGCCACTGCCTGAGCTACAGGAACGGGTACGCTTTCCAGGATAATGCCCCCGGTGCGAGTGAGGTCGGGGCGCACGTTGTTTGCCGCCAACCGGTGCCACCACATGGCCCAGGTGGCGGGCGCGAAGCTGTACCACGCGCCGGCCTGCTTGCGTAGCTCCTGGCGAATGGCCGCCAGCAGGGCCGGCGCGTCGGGGACGTAATGGCTGGTAGCCCGGGCCATGAGGTAGGTCTGGGGCCGGTTGACGCCATTGAGCAGCGGGTGGTCGTGGTGGAAGGAGACGGGGCCGTGGGTGCCGCGCTGCAGCCGGGCGCTGAGCTTGCCCACGATATCGATGCGGTGGACTTCGGTATCGGTGACAAGCTCCAGGTAGGTGGTCTGAGTGTAGCGGATCAGGCCCGAGGGGTAGAACTGCGCAAATTGCGTCATCATGGCTGAAAGCTATGGCGTTTCGGCGCGCGTCGGAAAAGGCAGATCAAGCGTTTTCCAGCTGTCACGGTAGATTCGGTAACACCCCTCGTGGCAGGCCAGCTCGCGCCTTCGTCGAAAACAGTGGTGCCGGCCTCAACGGCCGGTTTGGTGCTGCTGCCACGCGTAGGAACGCATTGCCCTTGATAGCGGTATGGTGCGTCTGCGGCTAGCTCAGGGTTTGATCAGCCATTGGATGCCCTGCGCGTCCGTTTCCTGGCGAAAGCCGGCGGAGAGCCATACCCGGGCCAGGTTCTGCTCGAAGCTCTCATCGGGAATGAGCCTGCGCTGGCGCATGGTTTCGTACATAGCGTGCACGTCGTCAAGCGTGTGCCGCTCCTGCTGCGCGACGACCGGTTTGGCAGGGTTTCGCCCCGGCTCTCCCGCCTCGCCGTGGCGCAGCTGTCGTCGGTAGTCTTCCAGCAGGTAGCCTTCCAGCAAAGCCTTGTACACTGCTCCTGCCAGCTTCTTCACCTTCCCGGCTGCCGCCTGGCGGCGAACATGCGCGACCACAAAATAGATGTAGCCTTCGTCGTAGTAGCCGTTTTCCAGCTGTGTTTTGATGCCGGCTAGGCTTTTGGCGGCAACGCCCGCTTCCAGCAGCGTAGCTTCCCAGCTGGTTTCCGGTGCCGGTGCCGGCACCAGCGCGGCGCCGGTAGGCTTAAACAGAAAGCAGATATGCGTGATTGTACGGCCCTGCTTTTCCAGCACATACGTGAAGGCCATATCGGTCTGGGCCAGTTCGCTTTGCGCCGGGTCCAGGATGCGGGCTCTGAAGTTGGTGAACCGGTCGTATTCCTCTTCCACCCCCAGGATGGTTTTCAACTCCGCCACCGCCATCACGCGTTTGCCGAAGGCGGCATATTCGCGCAGCAGCAGGTAGACCCGGTAGGCATTGCTGCTTTTAAGCTTCAGCAGCTCCGTGAGCTGGGCTTTGGTGAAGTTTTCGCGGAGCTGCAGCAGGTAGGGCATCAGCAGATCGTTGAAGCGCGCCTCAACCACGCCTTCCTGATGCTTGTACTCGGCAAATGCCAGCAGCGGCAGAATGGAGAAGTCGGGCTGGGTCTGGCGGCGAGCGGTGGCATCCAGCTTCTCGATCAGCAAGGTGCGGGAAGCAAAGTGCCGGAGTGTTTTGCGAACCAGCTCGTAGGTAGAGTTGCTCGTGCTGTGGGCCATGAGCTCGCGCACCGGGATCCGGCACACCTGAAACTGCGTGTCATCCCGGCCGATGCGGCTGAGCAGCGCCAGAAACAGCCGTGACTCCGTGGTATTGAGCACGAACCGGGCATTGATCAGTGCGTTGTGCTGCACAATCAGCGGGTGTACCGGGCGGGCTGCGTTCATCGAGTCAGGCTGTTTCATAGACCTAAAATACGCAGCCGGACCCTATTATGCTACATGTCTAAAAAAATGTAGCTGTTTAACCCCTTTTTTGTAGTCATATCATGGGCTGGCGGGCCCTTTTTTGTAGTCATATGACCCCTTTTTTGTAGCAACTCACCCCTTTTTTGTAGTTGTATGACCCCTTTTTTGTAGCATTATGCCTCTGTATAATTTTGAATGTCAGTGTCTTATGGCACCCGTAAACTAGTAAACTTCTTAAATGAAGAAAACTACTAGTTTCTTGAGTAGTCTTTTTGAAAGTGAGTTTTCAAAAGATCATGCAGTAGCAGCCTCCCAGTAGCCGTTAAGCTGGAAACGAGGGGTTAGGGCTGACCCCTTTTTTGTAGTCATATGTTCCGCAGCCATCCGGATCAGCTGATTTGCGGGATGTAAGAGCCGTAAACGGCAGGGAGATGCCGCAGGGCAGACCCTCTTTTTGTAGTAATATACTGTAAAGTTCTTTATGTTAATGAGTTGTGGGTAATTCCCGGAGCGCCGGGAGCTGTATCTATACAACTACAAAAAAGGGGTTATATAACTACAGAAAAGGGGTGGGAAGTCACGTTTTGCTTCCGTCTGGCAACCCGGTAAACAGTATAGCGCGGGGCGTTTGCGCAATCCGGGCACAGGGTGAAAAACACCCTCCCAGTTGTATCCGGATCAGCCAGAACACCTCAAATTATCGTTGTTAACAACGTTTTGTCCACCCAGAGCCCGCAGCCGCTGGCCAATATGTTTCCTGAAATCCGGCCGCTGCGCACGCCCCCGCAAGCTTGGCTTCGCCGGCGACAGCAACCTAGGCGTGCACTTGGCGTGGGGCGAGTACCGGCTCTTGGCAATGACACAGAGGTGGGGGCCCGGCCAGCTCGAATTGTTGCTGGCCGTGTTCCAGGCCGATCTTCGGGCCACTGCCGCCGCTGAGCCCGCAAGTTCGACTCGCGTCAGGACGGGGTCTTGCTCGACGCGTTGAAAGCGCGCGTGATGCGCAATCCATTCTGGTTTGTCCTGAGCTGATGGCAGGCGCAACCTTTCAGGCGGGAATCTGAGTTGAGTACCATTCAATTCGTACTGGAAGCAGGGTTTGGCAAGGGGGTGGGCGTCAGGAATAAAGCCTGCGTAGTGGCTTACCAGCGGGAATGCGTTCAGCGCCACTAACCGGGGAGGGACAGTCTCATCTATTACAAAAACCACGACAGGAATCAGGATCTTCCGCTTAGTCCGTAGAAGATTTTGCTTCCGATGAGCACTCAGCCACCTACACCTGCTTGGGTAAACGCGAAGCAGTGCCTCTGCGTGGTTTTGGTAATAGATGCCCGCTCATTATGGGGGCGGGCCGGAAGGAGTCTGCGTGGTTCTGGTAATAGGTGTCCGGCATACGATAGATCGTGAAGCACCAGTGCAAGACATCATTTTCAATGTATTTCAATTGAAATAACTAGATGATATAAAGGCTTCTAAGTCGTGATATTTGAAGTGGGCTAGAAGGTCTGACTGATTATTCGGCGTCATCCATCTATTACAAAAACCACGACAGCGGCGGCCCTTCTTTAACAGCCTTTTCTTGAAAGATACGACCTGTTCAAACCTGATTGTTTCCCTGCTTTATATGTTTCCAGGGTAGCTGACTATTTGATTTTTAGCTGGTAGAACGCCTCATCTATTACAGAAACCACGCGGAAATTCGTTGTGCAAGTCACCTTATCTGATTCCCGCACTCGAAAAGCCTGTCAGCAAGCTCATTGTGCATCACAGCGCGCTGTTAAACGCACGCTTTGATTTGTCTATGGTGGAAACGCGCCTGTTCATGACCATGCTTGCATGCATGGCACTTAGCAAAAGCGAGTTACTGGAGATGCGCATTCCGCTCACTGAAATTGTGGCCCTGTCCAGGCGCTGGCTCGGCGGCAAGGGCTACCAGTAGGCGACCGGCATGTGATACCAAAAGGTGATCCGCCTCCTGCATATTGAGTGGTCAGATCCGCTACCCAGTACTTCAGTGGTCTTGTGTCGATGCTCAGCACTCGGTACTTGCCAGCCGAAATCAGCAGCAAGGAAGCCGCCCCGCAGCACAAGTGTCTGAGTTTGCGTAGCACTACTAGGCGCCGGCACGCGGCATTTGGCTACCGTAACGGACCAGGTGGCAGCACCAGGGCCCGCAGGTGCCGGGAGCCTGCCCGGCGTTCAGTGTCCTGCTGTTTTCGATCCATTATATGAATCAGATGAGTTCCGGTCCCTTCGGCATGCCTCCGCACCTGCGACAAGCCCAACTGGCGCTGGACGCTGCAGGCATTCCCCTGGAGACGGGCCTGCAGGCCCTGGCCCTGGCTAACGAGTTCTATCACCAGACGCCCCAGGTCAGCCAGACCGATTCGCTGCGGCGGGAACGCAACCAGCTGCAGGATGAAATGGAAAGTCTCAGCAGCCAGCTGCAGCAGCAGCGAGCGGCAAACCGTCAGCTCGCCGAGCAGTTAGCCTCGGCCCGCCAGCTACCGAAAGAGCACCAGCAGAAAGCGTATCGTCTGCGCAAACAGCTGCGCGCAATGCTGCAGGTGCTTGAGCACCCCCAGGCCAGGGAGCGGACTAAGCTGGCACGGGTGGAGCAACTCATCAGGGCTTCGCTGGCGAATCCGGGAACTGGTACTGATATCCCGTATGATACTGAGCAGATACCCGCCGAGCCGCAGTAGCTGCTCGTCTCCAAGCAGATCACTTACTATCACTAGGAGGTGCACCGGCCGTCAAGCACCATTTCCAGCCTAACCGCTAGCTCCCTAAAGCCGGTCAAGAGCAGATTAACTGCGACCATCAGCAGGCCACTCGCCGCATCACTGATAGGCTGGGCATCGGGAAGCCGAAACATCTTAGTACATGAATACCATCCGCTACTACCGCGTTCGCTATGGCAATATGTACTGCATTGCCCTCAGTAAGCCACACGAAACCACCACACTAAGGGCTTGCAAGCCTACTGTAGCATGCATGCCCGCCCGCTCAGCCCCGAGTACCATACTATCCTTGCTGAAGTGGAGCATTGGCACTTGTATTGAAGTTCCTAGCTATGAATTCCCTGATTATGCTCGGCCCCCCAGACTCCAAGCTTCAGGAAGCCGAACCTAATCCCAAATCAGGATTGCTGAGATGGCCAGCTCCAATCAGCATGTAGGACTGAAGTGGGTATGCTGGTTCAGCAAGTCGTTCATGTACCGCTGTTTCAGTCAGTATATATGCTGAATAACCTTAAGAGAGTACTAAAAGAACCTGTTATTATAGGTTTCCCTCTTGAGGTGGCTGATCTTGTCCCGGTGGGTACGGATGCTGTCCCATCTGGCTCGACCAGCGTTTTTTGCTTTCTGCGATAAACCGGGATATTTCCCGCAGACCTTCTTCCGTAAGTGGCTCAGATTGAATAAGACCTGCATCTTCTGGCTCATCGTCTTCACTATGTCGTTGCTTGCTCATGAGGAAATGAATTCAGGTGATAAGAAGCTGCAAAAGAAGTCTCAATCATGCCAGCGTACAGTGCCGCAACTACTAGCAGCCAAGCGCTTATTGCCTGATACAGGTAGGCATGAGAGAGGCAGATGAAGTTAACACTCCAGTTTCAATTATCCTTGGTTGACACAGGAGGAAGGCGGTAGCCCGTCTGTTATCAATCCCCTGGTCGGGCATGAGTTCGCTACACAGAATCTATGCTCTCCAGACGCGCAGTTACACGTGTTTTTTCAATGCCCCCACGACGGCTGTGACTGCTTTGCTTTGTCTAGAGCCTGTTATGGACTGATACGTTAAATTGGGAGTATGGCCCGGCAAGTTGGTTACCCCAGTGATGTAACGGATGCAGAATGAGCGTTTGTGGCGCCGCAGCGGCAGCATTCGTTGCGGGACTTGTTCAACGCGGTCCGCTGCCTGATCAAATCCGGCTGCGGCTAGCGCTACCGCCCGCACGATTTGCCGCCTTGGCCGGCCATGTATCAGCAGTGGGCGCGCTGGCTTGGGCAACCGCTGTTTTGAGCATCTGCTGGCTAATTTACGCGAACTGGCGTGTCTGTTGGCCAGTCGCCAAGCCGAACCTACGGCCGTGATTCTGGACTCGCGTACGCTGCAAAGCACGCCCGAGAGCGGAGCCCATGCGGGCTACGTTGGGGCCAAACGGCGCAAGGGTAGCAAGGTGCATGTGGCCGTGGATACGCTGGGCCACTTGCCTGGCTGCCATCGTCACGCCAGCCAGTGAACCGGACCGCGGGCAAGTCGCCACGCTGTGTGAGTGGGTGCAGCAGGTCACGGGTCAGCGCGTCGAAGTGGCCTGTGCCGACCAGGGCTACACGGGCGAGGAAGCCGAATACGCGGCCGCCGTCCACGACATTGCTCTACAAGTTGTTTTGCTGGCGGTCATCGCGCCGGGAACGCCCCAGACGTTGTGGGGGTAAGTCGCTTTCCACCGCGGCTCATCAAGCATCCGTTAACTCATACCGTGCTGCCATACCATAAGATACGCAACACGCCTTTTCAGACACAGCCTAAACGTCAGCATCAACGAGCGTACCGTTATTCTAACGGTATAGCGGCGCAGCCTGCTTGAGCTGAAGGAGCACGGAGCTTCCTTGATACAGTGGCAGCTATCTGATCATTGAGAGTCGCGCATCAAGGGGTGTGCACGGGCGAATGCCGGCGGCTTCGATCAAACTGCGCGCAGGTTTAGTTGCCTGCCTGCATCATGCGGGCGCGGTGGGCCAGGCCCCATTCCGCCAGGCTGTCGGTTAGGGCGGTCAGCGAGCGGCCGGTTTCGGAAAGGCTGTAGGTAACCGTCAGGGGTTTGCTCGTGGCCACGTGCCGCACAATGAGCCCGTTGGTTTCCAGGTCCTGCAGCTCCCGGCTCAGTACTTTGCCGGAGATGCCCGTCACCTCGCGCAGCAGAGCCGAGTAGCGCATCGGCTGGTGGCAGAGGCGGGCAATGATGGCGAGCTTCCACTTGCCGCTCAGGATATCGAGCGTATCGTCGATGGCGCGCATGCGATGGGCACAGGCGCCCGTGAAGCAATGATCGGCCGGGTCTTGCTGCATGGGAAGGAGTAGTTACCTGGTTGTCACCAGAGGGCCGCGGATGTCCCGGTTACCTTTTGTCCCAAAGGTACGGCTTGTCAGCAAGAGCATTTACCTTTGCCCCGGATCTATTCCAGGAAAAACACCTTTCAACATGTCATTACTCGAAGACCTGACGTGGCGCTACGCCACCAAAAAAATGAACGGCGAGCGTATCCCCGCCGATAAGCTGAATTATATCCTGGAAGCGGCGCGCCTGGCCCCGTCCTCGTCGGGACTGCAGCCCTACAAAATCCTGGTTATCTCGGACCCGGCGCTGCTGGCCAAGATCCGGGAGGTGTCTTTCAACCAGAGCCAGGTGACGGACTGCTCGCACCTGCTGGTGTTTGTGGCCTGGGATGGCTACAGCGAGGAGCGCATCACGCGCGTCTTCAACTACACCATGGATCAGCGCGGCCTGCCGCACCAGACCATGGCCGACTACAAGCAGAATCTGTGGTCCATGTACGAGCCCCTGGGCCAGGAGTGGCACGCGCAGCACGCGGCCAAGCAGAGCTACATTGCCTTTGCCATGGCCATTGCGGCGGCGGCGGAACAGCGCGTGGACGCTACGCCCATTGAAGGCTTCAACGCCGAGCAGTTGGATACCCTGCTGCAGCTGAAAGGCAGTGGCTACCGCAGTGCGGTGCTGCTGCCGCTTGGCTACCGGCAGGAGTCGGAAGACTGGTTGGTGAACATGAAGAAGGTGCGCACCCCGATGGAGGAATTCGCCCAAGAGCTGACGCTGGCTGATCTGACGAGCGCTGAGGAGCAGGCCGCCCAGTAGGCACCTGCCCTTGACGAAAGTGCCCCGTAATCGTCCAATGCCTAGCTTATCCAGCGGGCAGCGGCCGACTACGGGGCACTTTTGCGTGGCAAAGTGCAGAACGCCGATCAGATACAGGCAGTGCGAGGTGCCTCCCGGAGGCTGATCAACCACGGCACCTATACTTGTACCCGGCTACCCGTTCAGGATTCCAGCTCCGGCAGGTTCAAGGTAGCCCGCAGCACCTTGATGATGAGTTCGGCGCCCCGGTCGGCGTTGGTGAACAGCACGAGGCCCCGGCGGGTCCGCGGATGCAGTACAATCAGGGTGAACAGCCCCTCGTCCCGGCCGGAGTGCAACAGCAGATACCCCTGATCAGGCTGGCTGGTGATGGTGCGGACTTCCCATCCTAAGCCCATGGCCTGATTGGGCTGCCCGGTAGGAGTGAGGGGGGCCACCATCGCCTGCCACACGCTGTCGGGTTTGCTGGTCTGCCGGATAACCCACGCGCCGAACCGGGTGTAGTCCTGCACCGTGGTAACCAGGCCATCGGCGGCGTTGGGGGCCGCGGGCTTGGGGGTGCGCAGCACCGCCCCGCGCGCGTCGTGCCCGACGGCCAGGCGGGTGGAGTCCAGCAGCCGGTCATCGGCCCAGCTGTAGCGGGTATCCCGCAGCCGCAGCGGCCGCAGCAACACGGAGTCGGAGAGCTGCTGCAAAGAGCAGCCGAATTTGCGCTCCAGGGCGCGGCGAAGGTATTCGAAGCCTTCTCCGGAATAGCCGTAAGCCGAGCCGGGCGCGTGCAGGAAGGCCAGTTTGCCTCCGGGCAGCTGGTAGCGCCAGTTCGGCAAGCCGGACCGGTGGCTGAGCACCAGGCGCGTGGTAAGTTGGGACAGTCGTGGGTCGGCGGCCAGATCCGGGTCGGTCCAGTAGTGCACCAGTGGCTCATCCAGGTTCCACTGGCCCTGCCGCACCAGCTGCAGCACCGTCAGCGACACAACGGGCTTGGTCAGCGACGCCACGGGAAATAGCGTCGCGCGGGGCGCCGGCTTACCGGGGGCCAGTTCGCCCTACACGCGCACGGTTCGCACCCGGCCCCGCTTGACAAGGCCGATTCCCACCGTGGATACGTGGCTACCCTGCATCCACCGGTGCAGGCTGTCTGGCGGGGGCAGCCGAAAGCTGCGGGCAGATTGGGCCGCTACGGGCTGCGCACTCAGCAGGCACCCACCACAGGTGAGCAGCAGTGCTGCAAGGACTTTGCTTCGTAGGGGGGATTTAGTGACCATAGCTAACCACGCGGGTGATTTTCCAGCCCGTGGGCTGCTGCTGCCAAACCATCATAAACCGAAACACGCCGCAGTCTGGCTGGCCGTTTTCCTGGTGGCAGAAACGGTGTGCCCCCACCTGAATAGCCCCGTAGCCTTTGATAGGGTACACCTCCAGGCTACCTGCCACCAGCTCCCGGCGGATGTCGGGCGTACGCGCAAACATACCGGCGAAGCCCTGCCGGGTCTGGGCAAAGTTGCTCAGGCCTCCCAGGTCGTGGTAAAATTCCACATCGGGCGAGAAAAACGACATCAGCCGGTCCGCGTCGTGGGCATTGAAGGCGGCAAATGCCTGGGCATCGAGCCGGGCAATCTGGGCCCGCAGGCTATCCGCCAGAGCGGGTTTGGTCACGGCGGCCGGGGCCGAATTGGTCGGCCGGGCCGGGCGGGTAGTCTGGCCGCTAACCCAGAGGCTGGTGCAGGTCAGCAGACCCGTCAGTAGAAATCGGTGCATGCAGGAAGTGTGTGTATTGAGGGTGGCTTTCACTCCCGCCGGGTGGGCCCGGTAGCCGGCTGGCGGCAAAGGAGTGGCCGCAAACCTACCGCCGTGCCTAGCCACGGGGCTTGTAAAAAAGCGAATCCTCAATAGCCGGTGCCCGTGAGCGGCAGCAGGTAGGCTTCCACATTGAACCTGCCGGGCGAAAGCTGTACCATGCGGCGAAACGCGTGGATGAAATGCGCCTGATCGTAGAAGCCGTGGGCCAGGGCCACCTGCGCCAGCGGCAGGGGCGGACCGGGTGCCTGCAGGGTATCCACTACACCCCGCACCCGCAGCACCGTCGTAAACTCTTTGGGTGTCAGTCCCAGTCCCTGCCGGAAGTGTTTTTCCAGGGTGCGGGATGAGCACTGCAGTTCCTTGGCCAGCTCGGCTATTGCCAGGCAGCCCTGCACCTGCTGCAGGCGTTGACAGGCCCGCTGCAGCAGCGGCGCAGGCGCCGTTGGCCGGACCAAAGTGGGCAATACCGAGCTGATATGCTCCACCACGGCCGCTTCTCCAGCCGGACCCGATGCCAGCTGGTAGGAGGGCAGCAGCAAGGGAGACAGCTCCGGCAGAAATTCAGCCAACGGGATGATTCCATCCGCCGAATCCGACAGCGACTGCTCCGTCAGGCTGGTCAGCGCCCAGGGATGCAGCTGCACCATGGTCACGAGGGTACGCGGCTGAATAACCACGTCGACGCTGGCGCGGGCCTGTCCGCAGAAGTACGTGGTGGCCGGCATGGTCAGCTCCCCCGCCGGTTGCGAATAAGCAGTCCCTGCCCGGTCACGTACGCCAGGTTAAAACAGCTGTTGGGCAGCACGTTCTTGTTGTGAACCGGCTGATCGTTCCGGGCGTTATCCAGCACCCAGAACTTTCGAACCCAGGTGCTCAGTGAAGGCCCAGTGTACTGCTCGCGGTAAGCAAATGGCATAGCAAACGGAGGGTGATGGAGAAGACCGCGCCACGGGCAGGATGTGGTAGATGGCTCCCAATAATAATGCATCCCGCCAGAAGGCTGGTGTGGCCTGTCCAGCGTGGGCATAGTAAGGTAGCGGCGAACCGATCGTGTATTGTGGAACTCGTTGCTCTGAATTCTGTGCATGAATGCGGCAAGACCAGCCAGCGCACGAGGGCGTACACCAAACGGTTTACGAGTGGTTTCGACGCTGATCGGCTGACGGTACGTTTGAGTGGGTGTTAGCCGCTTTGCGTCTAGGCCGCGACAAGGTGCGGGGCTTGGACACCTGACTGGTGACCTCGTTCAGGTAGCGCGCATTCAACGCATTTTGCAGCGCTACTTTTCAGACTCAGCGCATTTTTTTGAGAGCAGTGTAGAACCCAATTTGCCGGTGAAGGGTATATTTGGGCAGTCCATAACTTTCTCTTTTATGTCGAAGAAGACCACCAAAACCGAAAACACTCCCGCCGCTGCTCAGCAGCCGCTAACCGCTCTTGAGATCATCCACCGCCGCGTAAAGAAGGCGCAAGAGCGTCGTCGCAACAAGCTCAAGCACGTGAACCCCTAGTCTCGGGTCAAGCGTATGTTGAAAAGCCCTTGCTGCTAACAAGTAGCAAGGGCTTTTCGGTAATAGCCTGTCTATGAATGCCTTGTCTGCGCTGCTGGCCATCTTTCCAGATAGTTAACCCATCCAGGCAATGGGCGGATGAATTTTTTGGCATCCTGCCGTGACTGGTTTCCGCCACGAGCGCAAGCCAGCAATGAGCACCGGCGCTACGTCGATGCGCCGCACATTTTACACAGATTACTGGTCATAGGTGAAGAGAAGTGCTTTCTCAACGAATTGGCGAGCCAAGGACGCCATGTAGCGGCCCCCTGCCAAGTGCATTAGTGCCTGCAGGCATAGCAGGCGTAGAATTTCGACGGCCAGCGCGTCATGTGCGGCGTTGGCCAACCTAATTGTCCAATACTGGTAGTCCTCGACCTGGCTGGTGGTAAACTGCTTGCCAGACTTGAAGGTGAGTACGTAGTCACGCGCTGAACTCAGGGGCAGGGGATGCACGACCAGGCGGTAGTTGTTGAGCAGGCTGGCCAGCACTGCCTTGTCGGTGGTATGCTCTACCAGCATTGGGCAGTAGATAGCTACGGGCCGGCCTTTCTCCAAGTCTGAGTGAAGGTGTTCAGGTCAGGCCCAGAATACTACGCTTGTGCGCCACGTATGCCTTTAACTCAGGCTCGTGCGACCCTTTAATGGTTTGGCACTTGTTATGAAGAGCTTATGGTAGTGGCCTTGTACTAGCATCTTGCTTAGCGAACGATGCGTAGGGGTGATGGCGTCGGAGCAGGAAGGCCAACTCAAAATTGTGGGCCTCTGGCGGCCAGGGGTCCAGCATGGCCTAAGTGGGGGGGCAACGAGAAGGAGCGTGGTTCTGACTCCACTCAGAGCACAATCAGAGAGGAGGCGGGCCATATCACGCAGGCCGATGATGGTTATACCTCGCCTATGGCCATAGCGGCTCCACCCAACTGGTCAGCTTTTGATGCTCGTCAGGTTATGGTCTTGTAAGGTTTATTTTCCCTAGGGCGTCGGACAGGCTCCCGTGCGAGAAGTGCTCATAACAAGGCAGGGGCTGGACCAAGCTTACTTTAAGCTAACAGGCCAGAAACACAGAGGAAGCATCAAAACGTGTGGAGCAGTTGGGCCGACTAGTCATCTGCAGGAGCATCTCGGCTGTCTATCAAATCCCATCGGAAACTGTGTAAGTAGCCACCTAACTCACTTGCCCCACACTTTTGGAAGCTGTCAAACGGCTGCCCAGTACCTTGCATCACTACTACTCGACCACTCATTGATTGCTTACTTCTTTTCGGTAACCGGGGGTTGATGCTAAGCATCGATTCACCCTGCTATTGGATGCAGTGAAAACTCAAGCTAAACGAAAGCAAGTAGCAGCACAGGATCAGTTGAGCACGATTAGGTGAAGGAGGATGAGAGCGGGCAAGCGCCGGAAATCATGACGGAATGCTGGCTAGCAGGATCTCAAAACGTGCGTTGTCTCTCAAAAATACGACGCTGCCATTTGCACGACTGGTAATGAACCTCTTGATGATGCAGCAAGGTCATTCAGTAACGGAGCAATTGAAGCTATCTCTGAAAGCTGCTGGTCCACCAACATGCTTCATTGGCATCAGGTGCTTATGGAGCATGTTGGTGGACCAGCTAGCCAGTGCTGAACGGGTAATGGCTGAAGCAGCTATTCAACAAAATCACAGGTTGTGATTGGCGTCGAAGCTCGGAATACTTGATATGCCAAACGAGCTAGCTGCGTAAAGTGGCATTCAAGGCGTTATTTCGTGGCTGTCGTTTTCTTAGGAACTATTCCTTGAAAATCGATACCCTTCCTGATTTGTAAGAAGTCAGTATAACGTGATATTGCTTCATCCACCATTGCCTGCATTGTATGAACAGGCTCTCCGAGTCGTTCCAGTAGTACAGAAGCTAATCGCAATGCATGATCATGGTCAACGAGCAGGCGAACAGAGGTTTTTACATAGGCACTTTTTACTGGCTTAGCTTTTTTGCTGCTTTGAGCCTTTCCAGATGATGAAGTAGGTAATGGATGTGCATTATACTGCTCAGAGTGTTGAGTTGCGTCCGTCATTTGTGTAAACGAGAAAAAGTGAAATGTTAGTACTTGGAAAATTACTGAAAAACCTCAGTGGCGGCCAATATAGATTGTATGAATGTAAAAACTATGCTTTTTTGATCAAAATAGGTTCAATAGGATTGTATAGATGTGGGAAAGGTGTTGCTTCATAACTAGCCAGTGCTATTGCGCTATGACAAAGTAATGTATGTATAGTATGTGACTTTTAAGAATTGAGTTTGTCTCAAAGTAGATGTCGTATCAGTTGATTAAAAATGATAAATGCGTAAAGTGACGTTACCGGCAAAAAGCGAGAATAGTGAGTAAGTGATTTATAGAGGTTTGTTTTACGGTAATCAGTCTAATCATTCAGATCAGCAAGAGTGATGCTTCAGGCTGTTGAGGTATACCTAATGGATTAGTTGGTATGCAATCGTGTCACTCGAATCGGTAGATTGAAGACATGGTCATAACGGCAGAATAATACCTCTCATTGTATAAAGTCGATGCCAGTATTACAGTGAATGCCTGCAATGACTTTTCATTAAGTTGAAATGATAAGAAATCAGATAACCTGCTTACATTCGGAAAATTCTTGCCTAGCAAGTAATGTTAAAAGGCACTATTAACTGGCCTGTTTTGCTCACGACTGCCCAACCAGACCTATCCAATGGATACTCCTCTCCAAACGCCAACCCCTGAAAAGCGTAAGCGTGTCGGCTCTGCCAGGGGCGGACGAAAAGAGATTCCGATCGAGGAGAGACGAGTCAAGCGAATTGTTCTCCGCTTCACGGAAGAAGAATATGCGGAGTTAAAGCATAACGCAAGCAAGAGTGGTCGCCAACTGGCAGTTATGGTTCGGTCCCAGTTCCAAGACCTCGTGCAGCTTAAAAAGCCCTGGACTGCGGAGCAGTTTCGGCTGTGTCGCGAATTGGCAACACTGAGCAGTGCTATGGAGGCGTTAGCCAGGCAGGCCAACCAAGAGGGCCTAACCTCTCTGGGAGCTGAGGCCCTTGAAGCAGCACGGAAGGTGAGCCGCTACCTGGATACCTGCATCGCATGATTCCTAACTTCACGACGGGGGGGACCCGGAAGGACTGGCCCGCTACCTGCTGGGATACAAGAGTAAAAAAGTCGACAAGCAGGCGGCTGTGCTCGGTTCTGCAGGGGTGCGAACCGACACGCTGGCGCATTTGGTCACCGATTTTGAGTTGGGTGCGCAGCTGCATCCAGAGCTGGGACGGTCTTTGCTGCACGTCTCACTGAGCTTTAATCCAGACGATGCCGCGCGCATGACAGACCATAAAATGCGTCAGATTGCGGAAGAGTACATGGAGGAAATGGGCATGACAGGAACGCAGTACTTAATGGTCCGCCACCGGGACCGTCCGCACAAGCACCTGCACATCATGGCTACCCGGGTAGCCAACGATGGACATACCATCCCGGAGGGCAATAACTATTTGGCTTCGAAGAGGGCAGTTGACAAGCTAGTTGTCCGGCACAGGCTCTCTCCTGCCACAGAAAGGCGGCCGGATTTACAGCATCCTGAGCGGTTGCGTGGTCGGGATCTGAACCGGTTTAAGCTGCGCACCGCCCTGGATCAGGAACTGGTGCCGGACAAGCACACGCAGCGACCGGCCTTGTTAGCGGCGTTGGCTGAGAGAGGAATCGCGCATCAGGAGTTCCGCGACAATAGCGGAAACGTCAGGGGCATCAGCTTTAAAATGGGTGGTTATGCCTGCAAGGGCAGCGCTTTGGGTCCAGAATATAGTTCAACGGGGATAGACCGGCGGTTGGCGGCTAATCAGCAACAAGCACTGAAAACGGCCAGCCAGCGGACTGAGTCCACAACGCTGCCCGCGCCGGCCGCAGCGACGGTGGTTGCTGAGGAGACGCGGGCAGCGCCTGTCGTGTCGGTTTGTCCACCGACAGTGCAACCAGCACGTGAGGAAGCAATCGGCGGTTTTAGCGCGCTGCTCCAATCCGCGGTCAAGGAAGTGCTGAATAACCGGCCAACGGGGCCGGCACAGGAAGAATTCCCGGCGTCAATCGCGCCGGTACCCACCGCTGCAAGACTGGACGTGCCGCAACGACCCGAAGCATGCAATTCAGTGGCAGCACCATTGCCATCACTTATCGAAGCAACGGCTATCGGTGCAAGTGTCCAAGCACCAGAGCATTCAGCCCCAGTACCACCCGAGAGTGCGGCCTCGCCTTTACCAAAGGATTTGTCGCTAGTGGAAGCCGCAGCAGGCGGTGAACTCCTGCTGGAACTGGTCACGCCCTTGGACCGGCCAGCGGACCCAAATGCAGCGATGCCCGCGAAAATGGACGACGTGCCACCGGTAGAAACGGCAACCGCAGGAAGCGCGGCAGTCACCGCGGGAACAGAAACGGAAGTCGTGCTACGCTACCTGACCCCCGCCGAAGAAAAGGAGTTGGACCGGAAGCTCGCGGCTTGGGAGAAACAGCAAGCGGAGCAGGCTCAGTGGGAAGCATACGAGGATCGATACTACGACTTGCGGGCAGAAGTAATCCAGAAAATAGGGGCCGCGGACCAAGCCACCTACCATAATCTGCCAGCGTTTGAAGTCCTGATGCAGGCGCAAGGGCTAGCCTTGCTCCCGGCCCAGGGAGAGGAACCCATCCGGGTGGTTCATCAGTCATCCGGCGAAATGTTTCCTGCGGAAGACCTATGGCTGGCCGGTCGGCCCTTTCTGGAGACAGTGCACACCAAAGCGGCGCAGGCGGCGGAAGCGGCCGCGCGCCCACCCATTGTGGATTGGGAGTCCCGCTACCAGCAGTACATGCAGGAGCGGGCAACTGTGATCGCGCACAACAGCGCCTTGCTTCAAGTGAGCTGGCTGCTTGAGGATAGCCCGAACGCGGCGGGGGTAAGGGGCGCCATCACGCTGGTTAAAACACCCGGTACGCCGTTGATGCACAAAGACGTCTTACTCGAGAATCTACAGGTTGAACTGACCCGTCAGCAAGACCGGGAAAACGAAATTGGTAGGATGGCCAGTGAGCGGAAGCGGCTGGAAGAAGCAGCTAAAAAAGGCTTTGGGCTTACGTTGGGGGCGATGGCTGCGCGCACCAGCTTGCTTGATATCGATTCAAGGACGCCACTCATGCTTCCCATTAACGTTGGCGAAAAGCGCTTTCTAAAACCGGAGCCGTCCAACCTCACCCGGGAACAGTTTGTGCAATTGCAACAGCCTGGCCTCGACCAGGTGCGGGCGGTCGTGAAGACGGTCCTGGCCGCCGGGTTCACGCAATGGAACGAGTTCAAGTCCCGCGTGGATTACTCAGGGATTGAGACGGAGCTTGATGCAGGCAAGGTGGCGTTCCGACACAAGGCCAGCGGGCAGACCTATCGATCTGAAGAAGTAACGACGAATTTCTATGGTCAGTACGTCGAATCCAAAGACCGGGGATTAGCCCATGAGGCGAAGCAACCACAGAAAAGCGCACCAGCACAGAGCAAAAACCAAGAGATTAGCAGGTAGGCTGCATATAGTTACAGCAGTTACTTCAGCGATACGTTCGGTCCGAACAAGGGTCTAATTAAGCTTCCTCATGCTAACGTGCCACACCTGTTTGGGTAGTTACTAGTCGCATTGGTATATTCTGATTTATTGGTACCACCGGCCGAATCAATCCCCAAAGTCGGCTGCTGCCTGCGGGTCATGGGCCACTGCTTGAGACCGGGTTTCCCGCCGCACGCGCTCAACGACGCTGTTGCCAATTGCCAGTCGGTCAATTAGAGACTCCAGATGCAAGGTATGCAATGGTGCGCCGGCCTGCATTTCGGCCCGTAACTCAACGGCCACGAGGTGAAAGTAGTGCAGGACGCCGGCCAGGTAGCGCACATCGGCGCAGTAAACGGGCGGGTTCAGTTCCGGCACGAGCGGCGAGTGGGCCAGCCGCTGGGTTAGGCGGACCAAGTCAGCGTAGTCGAGCCAGAGGTCGTTGCCGTCTTCCCACAAATCGGGCTGAAACGCGTGGAAGGCCTGCGCGAAGTCGGTCACGGACAAGGTAGGAAAGTGGGCGTGGAGATGCTCAGCGACCCAGAGCACGGCCTGAGCGTGTTGGCCGGGCGTAGCCCAGCGGTAGGGGATGGTGTGGCTCTCGGGGCACGCGTGAGTAATAGTGGTGGGTTGCATGAGAACTTCATGAGAAGGGAGAGGAATGGGGCTGTTTACTAGCGCTCTATTGGGCGTTGTCAGCTTTGAGTTGCGCTTGTTGCTTGGCCGCCAGGGCGGCTTCCATTGTTTTGCTCAGCACGTCCAGGCGCCCTTCCCGGCCGAAGCCAACGGCTTTTTCGGCGTACACGGCCCGGGCTTTGGCCCCCTCCCAGAAGAGTTGGTAGGCGCCCTGCGCTTGGCCGGGGCCTAGCAGGTAAGTAGCTTCCGGCCGCAGTACGGTCGGATCGCCGATGGCCATGAAGGCATAGAACTTGCCGTCGAGAAAGGTATAGAGCTGGCTGGGTACCTGTGTCCGGTGCTTGCCAAACCAGCCTTTGGTCCCCTCGTAGGTGTAGGTCTGCGTCGGGCCGACTGGCACGCCCGGGGTGGGGGGCAGTAGTCGCAAATCGGTGAAGGCACTCAGGGGCTCGCCAAAGGCGTGGCCAGCGATGCCGTTGAGCGAATCCACTTTGCCGCCGAATGGAAACGCGGGGGGTGGGGTAGTGGAGGTTTGCGCGGCGTCGGCAGTGGGTGGGGCGGTCGAACTCGGGGACGAGCAGCCGGCGAGTATCCACCCGCCAGCAAGCAGCAGCAGGGTGGCAGGCGTGAGAAAGGAGTGAAGAGCGAGCATATATAGAACAAGAATTAAGAAAGGGGTAAAAGCAGCAAGGTCACTGACCCTAAGCAGGCGGTTTACGGGCTGTCAAGCCTGGGCCATGGGATAGGGACGTAGGGAAAGGAGGATTATGAATGCCTTAGGCTGTGCAGGAGCATATCGGCGGAGAGAGGAAGCAATACAGTAGCAGGCGTAGCAAACCATCAGCCCCCGCTGAAAAGGAGTTTGCCGGGTTTGGCAGTGCGGTGGCAAGGCAAACAAGCGAATCACTAAGCAACGCGAGACTAATGCAATATGCAGCATGTTAGCCGAATGATATATACTATAATAGCTTATTATTCACTAATAATGCAGTAAAATACACATTTTCAGCTGGCTAGTTTTGTGTGCTTTACACGCACGGCTATGTATTTTGCTAAAAACCTGCGCTTTTTACGGCGTCGAGCCGAACTGTCACAGTCTGAGCTGGCCGACCAACTCGCCACCGACTACAACACGATTAGCCGCTATGAAAACGGCAAATCAACCCCCAAACTCGAAGCACTCACCAAACTGAGCCAGGTCTTTCACGTCAGCCTCGACGCGCTACGCAGCCAAGACCTGAGCCAGTCACCGGGGCCTGCGCTAGAGCCGGGCCGGGTGCAGACCGGGGGCCGGCGGGAAGGAGAAGCCCTTGCGAAACCCGCCAAGCACCCGTTGCTAGTGTCGGTGGAGTTGGATGGCACCGCCACCAGCCTGGAACGGGCCGTCGCGCGGCTGACGGCGATTAACGAAGTCGTTGCTGGCACGACTTAACCAGAACGCTTGCCAATGGGGACACGTGCTTCCGGTAATTCAGGTCCTCACTGCCTTCGTGATATCTGGCCCGGCCAGGTAGCACTAGGTGTTGGTCCCCCCATGCTATTGCGGGACGTTAAGCGTCTACCGTTATTGAATTACCATGGCTTGCTGAAGGCGGAGCCGATGAGCGCTTAAGGCTTTAGGAGTCGCTGGCTAAGTGCTAGCCAGAGTTAGACTGGTTCTTCCGAGCCCGCAGCGACTCGGTTTCTTAATAGTCCTGGCGCAGCTGGCGGGCTTCAGTTTTCAGGGCCTGACGGCGGTAACACAGAGCCTCGCGGAGCGTGTCGACGACTTGCGTCTCATCGGGTCGCTCAACGGCCACGGTCAGCGTTTGGGTGGTGGAGTGCAGCGTGATGACCACGATGCTTTCCAGTTCTGATGCGAAAAGTTGGTGTTGCTGGGCACGGGCCACTTTACGGACTCGGCGAACCTGCCAGAGCTGTTTGCTACAGGACGTGGCCGGCCGATTAATCGGTGAGCGAAGAGGTGGTTCGCTGGCACTCGCCCGAGGCAGTTATCATATTGGCCAGCCAGATGGCTGGTTGTCCGGTATCCTCGCATTCGTGTACGTGGTGGTTCGCCAGTAGCAGCTCCTCCGACCAGCTCAAGGAGTTCTTCGACCTCAACCGCATCCTGTTCCGCCACACCGAGGCCACGTACCTGATCCGGGTGTCGGGCGAGAGCATGCGGGGCACCGAAATCCATACCGACGATGACTGCTACTGGTTAGCCCGCGCCCTGGCAGGGCAAGGCCCAACACAAAAGCCAAGCGTTTACTACCCGGCTGGAGGATCTGATGGTCGTTGGGTAGGGTAGGGCTTGGATCAGGGCCCTGGTGCTTTCCATTGCTCACAAGATGAGGAGGCCTACAAGTGATGGTTAGATTTATGAGCGGTTATTGAAGAGTATTGGGTGGAGATGAGCCAGATGATCAAGCGCTAATTGAAAATACGGCCAGTCCAGTAACTATTTATCCACTCTGGTATTATATTCGCAATTCGCAAATCAAGAATCATGCGTAAATTTAACGGGTTGCGACCTCAGGATATTGTCTTATTGCTGAAGCTGGTAGCCAGTTCGAAGGCAAGGGTGTGGTTGGGTAAGGAGTTAGCTAATGAGCTATCATTGAGTGCTTCCGAGGTGTCGGAAGCGCTGGCCCGGTGTCGTTACAGTCGTCTGCTGGCTCCCGATCCGGGTTCTCATCAGGTGCAGGCAAGGGCCTTGATAGAATTTTTGCTGTATGGCTTGCCCTACGTATTCGCCGCCCATGCCGGCGCACAGGCACGCGGCATACAGACTGCCTCCAGTGCCGCTCCACTCAATAAAACCTTTGGGACAGAACCGACTTACGTCTGGCCCAATGCTGCGGGTGAGGCGTGGGGAGCTGCCATTGAGCCGCTTTACCCAGGTGTAGCCGCCGCCGCGCAGAAAGATGCCCGTCTTTATGAGCTACTGGCGCTGGTAGATGCTCTGCGGCTAGGCCGTCCCCGCGAACGGCGAGTAGCGGCCCAACTTGTAGAGGCCGCCATCACCCAGCACGTCAGCGCAGCGAATGGCAACTGAATCGCGCAATCTGCCCCAGCTAATGGCAGTCGCCTTCGCCCTTGGGAAGCTGCGGGAGCGAATTGTTTTCGTCGGCGGCGCCACGGTAAATCTATACAGCACGAGTGCTTTGCCACCACCCGAGCCCCCGCGTGACGTATGACGTTGATTGTATCGTAGAAATAGCCCCACGCGCGGCGTACCACGTCCTAGAGGAGGAGCTACGGGCGCTGGGGCTTATAAACGACATTGCATCGGGCGTATTATGCCGGGGGACGTATCAGGGGATGACCGTGGACGTCATGCCTACCGAGCCGGAAATTTTGGGCTTTAGTAATCCTTGGTATCCCGCCGGATTTGCCCACGCCACGATATACCGCCTGCCAAATGGCCTGGAGATTCGCATCCTGAGTGTCGTATATTTTGTAGCCACCAAACTCGTGGCGCTACGCGACCGGGGCTGGGCGGACTTACGCTAAGTTGAAAGCCCCTGGCCTTTAGGCAGGGGATGGGAAACGTGAACTGAATCGTTGCTGTCTTTGGCGATTAACAGGCGCACGTAGGCGGCAAATGAGATGCCAAGGGCTTTCGCTTTGGCTTGCGCAAGCGCATAAAGTTCATCTGACATACGCACTTGATAGGGTGGTTTTTGCTTGCTCATGTTGCAAATATAGTATGTTGTTTCGTATGTTTATCAAATGAAACTCACCACGTATCGTTTCCGCCTCAAAGATTCAGCTTGCCGGGTTCGCCTGCGCAAGCTGGGCTGGGCGTGTAACGATATCTGGAACTACTGCAACGAGCGCAATGCCTATCAGTGGTCGTTTCGCCGCAAGCTGCTTTCTGCCTTCGACCTGCATAAGTTGACCGCTGGCGTTGGTAAAGAGCTGGGCTTGCATAGCCAAACGGTGCAAGCCGTAGTGGATGAATACGCCAAGTGTGGCAAGCAGTTCAAGCGCCCGAAACTCAACTGGCGTAGCCGCAAGCGTAGCCTCGGTTGGATACCGTTCAAAGCCGTGGGCGTGAAGGTGAGCGCCGATAGCGTAACGTACAACGGGCATACGTTCCGCTTCTGGTCTTCGCGTCCATTGCCCGGCAAGGTGCGCTTCGGCTCGTTTGCCGAAGATGCGCAAGGGCGCTGGTACGTGAACTTCGTCTGTGAAGACCTCACGCCCGAACGTGCGCCAACGGGCAAGCAAGCCGGTATCGACCTCGGGTTGAAAACGCTGGCAACGCTCTCAGACGGTGTAGAACTCACACGCGAAAGCCTGACGCGCACCTTTGAAGTGCAGCTTGCCACGGCGCAACGTGCCCGCAAGAAAAAGCAGGTAACGCGGATTCACGCCAAGATTAAGAACAAGCGCAAAGACTGGAACCACAAGCAAACCACGCGGCTGACCAATGAGTACGACGTATTGGTGGTGGGCAATGTGAGTAGTTCCAAACTCAAAAAGACAACAATGGCTAAATCGGTGTCAGACGCCGGTTGGGCAGACTTCAAAACGATGCTTTCCTACAAGAGCCTACGACTCGGCATCACGTACCTCGAAGTCAACGAATCGTTCTCCACCGTGACTTGCTCGGTCTGTTCCGAAAGGACGGGTCCGAGTGGACTAAGCGCGTTGGGGGTAAGAACGTGGGGCTGTAGCACCTGTGGAACGGAACACAACCGGGACCAGAATGCGGCGGCAAATATCCTGCGTTCCGCTGGGGACATCCAGCGCCAAAGGGAATCTCCCTGCCTTTAGGCGGGAGAGGATGTCAAGCCTGAGTCAGGACTTGGAAGACATAGTGCACGTAGTGGACAATCGTAAAGGGCTGGCAGTTGAGTTGGCGGCCGCGCCCGCCGACGTGCGCCGCGATATCCAACTACGGTTAGTGGAACTGCTCGCGCTCCCCGATTTTTTAGAAGCCGTAGAGTGGACCTTGGCGGCTGGCTCGGGATACGAGCGCAAGTATGAGATAGAACGGCGCCTGCAGCAGTTGGCTAACGCATGAGATACTGTGATGAAATGCAAGCAAAGACTGCGCTTTAGCTTAAAAAGAAGAAACTTTTTATTTTAGCAATTGCTTAAATTCGCAAGTAGTACCTTTGCATAACCATGACTAAAAAAGCTACTGCCTGCATCCGGGTATTCGCTGATACGGCCCGTATCGAGCAGTGCCAGGCGCGATTGGCGCACGTTGAGCCGGCCCTTCAGTCCCTGGCCTCGGTCCTAGCCCTGGCCGGCAACGAGGTGCGCCTAAAAATTCTGCTGCTACTGGCCGACGAACAGCAGTTGTGCGTGTGCGACATCGCCGACGTGCTGCAAATGACCGTCTCGGCCGTGTCCCAGCACTTACGCAAGCTCAAAGATGGGGGCGTGCTGCACGCCCATAAGGTCGGCCAGACCGTGTTTTATGCCCTCAGCCAACCGCATTTACCCATTCTGCAACCGCTATTGGCGGGCTTAGCGGCCACTCCTTCGCTTCAATCGGCCTTATGAATACTTCCCCTTCTTCCAACAAACCCCTGCTCGGGGCCGGCTTGGTGGCGGCGCTGGCCGCGTCGCTGTGCTGCATCACGCCGCTGCTGGCGGTCCTGGGGGGCCTGGGCGGCGTGGCCTCGGCCTTTGCCTGGCTCGAACCCCTGCGGCCCTACTCAGTAGCCCTTACCGTGGGTGCACTGGGCTTTGCCTGGTATCAGCAACTCAAACCAGCGCCGGCCGCCGATGCCTGCGGCTGCACAGTGGACACAAAACCCACCTTTATGCAGTCCAAGGTCTTCCTAGGTGTGGTAACGGTACTGGCGGCGCTGCTGCTGGCCTTCCCTTACTACGGGGCAAAGTTGTACCCCACCCCAGTCGCACCCGTTCCAGTGGCCGCAAGTGCAGCCGGACCGGTCTGGCAAACGGCGAACTACCGCATCGGGGGCATGACCTGCGACGCCTGCGCGAAACACGTCGAGCACGCGGTGCAGCAGCTGCCGGGCGTGCAGGCCGTGACCGTTTCCTACGACCAGGGCACAGCGCAAGTCCGCTTTGATGCGGCCAAAAGCCCCGCCGCGCAGGTCGCCCAAGCTATTAACGGCACTGGCTACAAAGTGCTGGCCACGAACTAACCTCCCCCTGCTCCATGCTTACGCTCGAACCAAAGGCCCCGTTGCTTACTTCCGTCCTAACGTGCCCGGTATGCGGCCACGCGCAAGCGGAGCAAATGCCGACCGACGCTTGTCAATATTTCTACGAATGCACGAGTTGCCACACGGTTCTGAAACCGCTGGCCGGTGATTGCTGCGTGTACTGCTCTTATGGCTCGGTGCCCTGTCCGCCCATTCAGGAACAAGGTTCAGGAAGTTGCTGCGGCTAAACTGGTGCTTTCTCGTTGGTTTCGGGGTGAACGGATTCGAGCGCTGCTGCTAATTCGTTAACTGCGGGGTGGTACTGCGGGTCGTACATCCGGTCATTTTTCCACAGAGAGTAGCAAAGCAGGAGGAGTTTGCGCATGACCGCAATCACACCAGGCTTGCCGTTGGGGTGTCTCGCCCGCAGTCGGGTATAGAAGGCCATCTGCTGCGGGTTGTAACGCAAGCTGCTGATAGCCGGTAGATAAAGGGCCGTACGCAAGCGTACGTTCCCTCGGCGCGAGATGCGCGTGGCTCCGGCAAACAGCCCACTTTGGCGTTGCACTACATCCAACCCGGCGTAGGAAGCCAGTTGCCGCTCGTTATCCACGAGCACGAAGCCGCTGGTTTCGGCGACGACCACGATAGCGGTGGTCAAACCGATGCCAGGCACACTCGTCAGCTGTCTCAACTTGCGACCAAGTTCGGGTTCCGCTTCCAGCAAGGCGGCGAGGTCCTGGTCAACGGCGAGCAACTGCTACTGAATAAGTGTTTGTTGGGTGGCCAAGCGGGACAGGGAACGGGCATCGGGTTGATAGCTGTGCTGATAGGCATGGATTTTCACCTTGAGGCGTGCCCCATGTCCGGTTAAGCTTTGCCGCTCGCGGGCCAGCGCCCGTAATTGCCGTAAGGCTGGTGAGGGCGGTTGCCAGGCAGGCAAGGCACGCTCCAACCCGAGCCGGCAGAGTAAGCGCGCATCAAGTTGGTCCGTTTTGCTCTTTTGCTCGGTGCTCTGTGCAAAATGCTTCGCCTTGTTGGGGAGGAGCACGCTGAGTGCTTGCGCCTTATCACTTAGAAAATAGGCCAGTTCTTCGTAGTAGACGCCTGTGGCCTCTACTACAAACCAAATGGGAGCCGGCAGCACCGCTTGTTTTTCAGTCCAACTAAGCAAAGCAGCAAAGCCAGTCAGCGTGTTGTCGAATGATGTCTGTTTGCCGAAGCGCAGGTGCTGGCGGGCATCAATTTGCCCAAAACAGGCGACGAAAGTATCTTTCGCAATGTCGATGCCCACGACAAATTTGAGTGGGCTGGTGCAGGGATGGGCGGTAGGCATAAGGAAATGAAAAAAGGGGAAGAACTAGCCAGTCCGGTTTTTACCGCAACTCTCCTTGCACAAATGCGGGATGCCAACGCCGGGCTCCCTCCATACTGTTCAGTCTTCAGGCAAAAACGGGAAACGAGGCACAGTCTCTAACGCGCAATGTCAGGGCCGAAGCCCCGCATTTAGGGATAGTTGGTGACCTCGTTTCCTTTTCTGGCTACCCTTCTACGAAAGGCACTGCAATCATACAAGGGATAAGAAATTGATAGCGAGCCAGCCGGGTGCGGCCCCGGAAATATGCGAAACTTTATTGAACTGCCCTCACTACTGCGGCCCCGCCCGATGCCGTACCTTGCAGCGCCGGAGCCTGGCCGGCTCTTCCTTTATTCCTGATGCCTATGCCCCCCGTTGCCACTCCCGTTTCTGCCGATCCATTGGGCCACGCCCTGCTCGACTATCTGCATGGCCGCCTGGATGCCACGCTTACCGTGTTCAGCGACGTAGCCGAGGAGGAGCCCCTGCCGGCGTCCTACTTTTTCCGGAGCCTCTGGGAGATGCCCGAGCTGGAGCGGCAGGCCCTGGAGCAGTGCCAGGGCCGCGTGCTCGACCTGGGCGCCGGGGCCGGTTGCCACGCGCTGGAGCTGCAGAGCCGGGGCTTCGAGGTGAAAGCCATTGATGCTTCGGCCGGGGCCGTGCAGGTGATGCAGGCCCGCGGCGTGCGCCAGGTAGCGCACCACGACCTGCGCGACGCCGCCCTCACCCACGAAAAATACGATACCATCCTCATGCTCATGAACGGCCTGGGTCTGGTGGGCACGCTCGATGGACTGGCCGCCTTTCTGCGTCATGCGCGCCAGCTGCTGGCGCCCGGCGGCCAGATTCTGGCCACGTCTTCCGACATCAGCTACCTCTACGAGGACGAGGACGGCGCGCTGGTATTCGACCTCAACGGCCCTTACCACGGCGAAGTAACCTACACCATGCAGTATGGGGCCGAGCAGGGCGCCGCCTTCCATTGGCTGTTTGCCGATGCCAGCATTCTGCAGGACTACGCGCAGGAAGCCGGTTACGAGGTAGAGTTTCTGGGCGAAGACGAGCAGCAGCAGTACCTAGCATGCCTCACCGTGGCCAACGGTTAGCCGGCTGGCGCTCAGGCCTGCTGCCGGGCCGCCTCAACCTTTCGTTGCTTCATCAAGTACGCTGCTACCATGAGCTATAGCAAAACCTACACCGTGCGCTGGGCCGATATGGACCCCAACGTGCACATGCGCCACTCCGCCTACACCGACTACGCCGCCCAGGTGCGCCTGGAGTTTCTGGCCGACCAGGGCTTCACGATGCAGCACTTCGCCGAGCTGAAAATCGGCCCCATCCTGTTTCGCGAGGACACCCGGTTTCTCAAGGAAATCCACATGAGCGAAACCATCCGCGTATCGGCCGAGCTCGGCGGCATCAGCGCCGACGGCTCCCGCTGGCGCATCATCCACACCCTCTACAAAGCCGATGGCCGCGAAGCCGCCACCGTTACGGTGGACGGCGCCTGGATGGATCTGCGCCTGCGCAAGCTCACGCTGCCCCCGCCCGAGCTGGTCGCCGCCTTCTCCGGCATCACCCGCCACGCCACCTACGCCGATATCGTGCGCGAAAAGAAACCGGACGCCTAACGGCTGCTGTCATCTAAACGCACAAAAAGCCCGTCGCACAACCTCGTGCGACGGGCTTTTTTGGTGAATCGGGACGGTGAAATCTTGCCTCTAGGCCTTCTTAAGCGCCTTGGTAATGCGCTCTACCTGGCGCTGGTGGTGCAGCACGTGGTCGAGCATGAAATCCAGGGTTTGATAGATGGTGAGCATGCCGGAGCGGGGATGCTTGAAGATGGCCCGGTCGAGAAGGCGGCCGGGATATTCGTTGAGCAGCTGCTCCAGCCGCCGTCGGATCGACTGCCACTCGGCCTGCAGCTCCGGCAGCGGCGCTACCTGCTCGGGCGTCAGCTCAGCCAGCCGCCGGGGGGCCTTAAAGCGCGTGAACGGCAACCGCAGCAGCCCCCGCAGCAGCAGCGACTTCAGCGTGTGCAGCACGCCGGCCTTCTCCATTTCCTCGGTCTGCTGCAGCTTTTTTTCAAGATACTGCTCGATGCCGGCCTCCGACACCAGCAGGTGCTGCACCACCTGCGCCGCCGACCATTGCCCCGGCCCCGGCGACTGGTGGGCGCTGCTGCCGAGCGCTTCCGCCGCTTGCAGCAGATGGGTGGTGGCGAGTTCGAGTTGCTCGAAGCGTAAATGCAGACGATGGTTCATGGAATAGCAGCGGAGTGGGCGGTTAGGACGTAGCTTTGGGCAAAAGGTACGCAAATCCTTGCCGCTGGCTTCTACGCGGCTTCTCCCGCCCGGTTCTATGCCTGTTTCGCCTGCCTCGTTTTCCGGTTCTCCGCCTCCGCCGACGCATGTGCCCACGCCGGCGCTGCTGCGCCGCGAATGGCCGCTGCTGGTGCGGGTACTGATAGTGCTGGCGCTCTACGGCAGCTATTTCCTGCTGGGCGGTGGCCTCACGGGTGAGCGAATGCCCTACGATGCCGGCTACTACTGGGAAACAGCCGTCGACCTGAAGAGTCCGACTACGGGATTTTCGCTGCTCAACTTCCACGACCCCACCCACGGCTACTGCGCGGCCTTGCTGCAGTTTCCGGCGCTCATCGTGCGCTTTATCACCCACTGCTCGATGCCGGTGGCGGCTAAAACCACCGGCCTGGGTTGGGCCGCGCTGCTGTATGCGTGGCTGCTGCCGGCGCTGTGGCGCAGCATGGGGCTGGGGCGCGTGGCCGGGGGGCGCTGGCTACTGCTGCTGCTGTTGGGCTTCGCCTTCTGGCGCGACCATTTCAGCTTTACGATGGCCGATATGCCGGCGCTGTCGTTGCTGCTGCTGGCGCTCTGGGCTCTTAGCCGGGCTGGGTTAGGCTGGTGGCTGCTAGCTGGTTTGAGTCTGGCGGCGGCCTGCAACAGCCGGCCGGCCTACCTGGCGGCAGTGCCGGCAGCGCTGGGGCTGGCGACTTGGTGGAGCATGCAGCCCGGCCGGCAGAACGGAGTGGGGCGTTGGGCGTTGCTGCTGCTCGGCGTGGGACTGGTGCTGTTGCCGCAGTGGCGCATCAACCAGCGGCATTTTGGGCAGAGCACGCCGTTGGTGCTGGCCCGCGTAAACCCCACCGATACGGCCCCGCTCTACCTCAAACAGCTTACCTGGGGCACCCGCGTGCTGCGCTACGACACCGACCTGCGGCAGCGCCTGATTTATGCCGATCCGGCCGGGCTGGCGGTGCTGCGGGCCGAAGGCATCCGCGAGTACAGTTCCTACGGCCAGTTCCTGCGCATCGCACTCCAACACCCGCTCGACTATACGGTGCGCTACCTGCGGCACCTTTTCAACGGCCTCGATGTGCAGCAGCCGGCTCCGTACCTGATCCGCGCGTATGGGCCGGAGCGGCCGTGGGTGCAGCTGCTCAACTACACCGCGCTGGGAGCCGGACTCCTCACGCTACTGTGGCGGCCGGCCCGTTGGCTGACGTGGCCCCGGGCCCTGCTGCTGCTGGCGCTGCTGCTGCCCTGCGCCGCCGGCATCCCGACGGCCATCGAGTGCCGCTTTCTGCTGCCGCTGCACTTGCTGCTGCTGGCGGTGGCGGCGCTGGGGTTTTCACCAGGGCGCTGGCAGCAGCTGCGCGGCCAGCCGGGCCGGGCGCTGGTCCTGGTGCTGGCCGCCGGCCTTTGGTTGGGCGGCTGCTTCTGGGTTTCGGCCGCTACTTTCCGCAATCTGCAGCCCGACCATGGCAAGTCGCTAGTAGATGATTGAGTTGCGTATTTTATAGAATTCTCCCGTTGAAACCAGCCTCCCTGTTGCCTGGTAGCCCTGCCCGGATACCCTACTGGCGCCTTACCCTGCTGATTCTGGTGGTATACCTGGTGTACCTGCCGCTGTCGGGCTACGCCATGCTCTACAATGATGCGCTGAACTACTGGTTCATCTCCATCTTCTTCCACAAAGACGGTCACCTGTCGTTGCTCAACTTCCACGACAGTTTCCGGGGCTATCTACTGCCGCTGCTGCTGCTACCCATGCGTATCGTGCAGTTCTACAGCGGGCTGCCGGCCATCCTGTTTGCGCGCCTGTTTGGGGCGGTGCTGGCGGCGGTGGGCTTTGGCTGGCTGGGGCCGCGCCTCTGGCAAACGGTTGCGCAAACCGGGCCGCTAAGCTGGCCGCGCCGGGCTGCATTTGCGGCACTGGGTTTTGCGCTCTGGCGCGACTATTTCAACTTCCCGCTCACCGACTTTCCAAGCTTGGGGGCACTGCTGCTGGGCTTGCTGCTGCTCCACCGGCGTGGCCTGTGGTGGACGGTACTGGCCGGGGCGTGTCTGGCGGCCGCCTGTAATATCCGGCCGTCCTATCTGATTGCGGTGCCATTTTTCGTAGCGCTGGCGCTGGTGCTGCCGGGCCCGGCGCGGAAGTGGGGGCGGCTGGCGCGTGGGTTGGCACTGGTGGCCGGGGCAGCGCTGGTGCTGGGGCCGCAGCTGCTCATCAACCAGCGCCACTTCCACCAGAACACGCCGCTGGTGCTGGCCCAGGACGAAAACCTGGAAACCGACAACCTCTATCGCGAAAAGCTGAAGTGGGGCCTGCTGCACCAGAAATATGAAACTCGCATCGGTACCGACTACCCCGACCGGGTGATGATCTTCCGGGACTATGCCGGCGAAGCCCTCGTGCGGCAGGAGCGCATCGGCTGGTTCGATTCCTACGGCAGCTACCTGCAGCTGGTGCTGCGCCACCCCGCAGTTTTTGCCCGCATGTACGCGTGGCGCCTATTCAACGGCCTAGATATTCAGTACCCGACGCCATACATCAAGCAGGTGTACGTGCCCACCTGGGGCCTCGCGTGGCTGAACTATACGGTATGGTTTGGGGCCGCGCTGGTGCTGCTGCGCGCCCGCCTGCGCCACCTCACGCTGCCGCAGGGGCTGGTGCTGGCCGTGCTGCTGGTACCGTGCGTGCCTATGCTGCCTATGAGTATGGAATGCCGCTTTCTGCTGCCGCTGCACCTATTGCTATACGCCGTGCTGTGTTTCGGCTGGCCTCGGGCGTGGCACCCGGCCCGGCTGCCACGCCGGCAGCTGGTGGCCGTAGGCGTGTCGTTTGTGGCGTTTGTGGCGCTCTGTTTCTGGGCCTCAGCCACGGCGCAAGCCACCCTGGAACTGGGGCCACGGACGCTGTGGTGAAACCTACCGGCCACGAAAAAGCCCCGCAACCAACTTGGTTGCGGGGCTTTTTCGTGGAAGCCGGAGCTTCCTTATTTCTTCACGTACATCACCTCACGCACGGCATTCACGGTGCGGCCCACGTTGGGCAACGAGGCTTCGATGAGGGTAGGGGCGTAGGGCAGGGGCACGTCCATGCAGGTTACGCGCACTACCGGGGCATCGAGGTAGTCGAAAGCGCGGCGCTGCACGGTGTAGGCCAGCTCCGAGCTGATGCTGGCCAGCGGCCAGGCTTCCTCTACCACCACCATGCGGTTGGTTTTCTTCACCGAGTTCACCAGCGTGTCGTAGTCAATCGGACGTACGGAGCGCAGGTCGATTACTTCGGCTTCGATGCCTTCTTTGGCCAGCTCGTCGGCGGCGGCCAGGGCAATCTTCATCATCTTGCCGAAGCTCACCAGCGTCACCGATTTGCCTTCGCGTACCACGTTGGCCTTACCGATTTCGAGGATATACTCTTCCTCCGGCACCTCGCCTTTGTCGCCGTACATCTGCTCCGACTCCATGAAAATCACTGGATCCGGGTCGCGGATGGCGGCTTTCAGCAGGCCTTTGGCATCGTAGGGATTGGAAGGAACCACCACTTTCAGGCCAGGCGTGTTGGCGTACCAGTTTTCGAAGTTCTGCGAGTGCTGGCTGCTGAGCATGCCGGCACTGCCCGTAGGCCCGCGGAACACGATGGGGCAGGAGTACTGTCCGCCCGACATCGAATAGATTTTGGCGGCCGAGTTAATCACCTGGTCGATGGCCACCAGCGAGAAGTTGAAGGTCATGAACTCGATGACCGGAATCAGGCCGTTGATGGCCGCGCCCACGCCGATGCCGGCAAAGCCCAGCTCGGCAATCGGCGTATCAATCACGCGCTCCGGGCCAAACTCGTCCAGCATGCCCTGGCTTACTTTGTAGGCGCCGTTGTATTCGGCTACTTCTTCGCCCATCAGGAACACGCGCGGGTCGCGGCGCATTTCTTCGGACAGGGCTTCACGCAGGGCTTCCCGGAATTGGATGGTCCGCATAGTCTGTGGCAGTTCGAAAGTCAGAATGAAAATGCCGGCCTCAGCCGGCGCGTAAAGCTACGACGAGTAGCCGGGACGGGCAAACCGACATTACCTGTCGACCTAAATGAAGATGTTATTTGTCTGGCTAGACTTATATGCCTCTTGGAAAAAGACTGTTTAAATCGCCGTTTTACGGAATTGTGTATGCATAGAAGGAGCTATCATTGCCCAATGAACTCATCCCCTAAAAAAGCTTATCCTGTGATCTTTGTTCTGGGTCTCTTATGCAGCAATTGTACCCAGGAGAATCAGGGTGCCCAGGAGAACCAGCGTGTCATTACACGAGAAGAGAATTTATATCCTTACACTCTTGGTCCTGTCACTATCGATGTTCCTTTTTCATGGCGGAAGAGGGATTGTGACCCTGCTTCCGAGGATACGGCGGAGCCACACGTTTTTACAAATCCTGCTCAACGGCAGGATAGCCTACTCGGTGATGCAGTGATGGTAATCATTAAGAAGATAGAAGGTGACCCCGACTTACAGAGCTATCAGAAGCACTTTGTAGAAAACATGGAGGTAGAAGGAAAGAACCAAGTGAAGATGCTTTCCTTTCAGGATTCCGTTTTCGCAAATAGGGAACTTGTGTTTATCGACTATGATAATAGAGTTTTTTCTCAGAATCTTAGTCAAGTGTGTACTTATGGATGCTATCACAGGAAAGGAAACCTTGTATCGATAGTATGTATGGCACAACGAGGATTGACAAAAGACAATCAAAAGAAGCGTGAGCTATTTCGAAAGATAATCTACTCAGTAAAGTGGGTCGATGAATAAGCACTTCACAGCACTGCAAACGCCATTCTACCGCAGCGTCTCCAGAAACACCTTGCCGCTGGCGTAGTCCATGAACTCCAGGTCCTCGACGGCGCGGTTGGCGTATTTGCGGTCCAGCTGCACGGCGCGGCGCAGGTTCTCACCCAGCTTGGCCTCGTCCTTCTGGCGGGCGGCCACTACGGCCAGGCAGTAGTAGGCCAGCGGGTCGTTGGGCTGCAGCGTGAGGGCCTCCTGGTAGATGCCGGCGGCCCCGTCGTAGTTGCCCTTGAGCAGGTAGATCAGGGCGCGGTTCATGGTGTTTTGGTAGCTTTTGGCGCTGTAGCTGAGGCTGCCCAGCGCATCATCTAGCTGCCCGATTTCGATTTCCAGCGCGGCTTTGTCGGCAAATACTTTGTCGAGCACCGGGCGGGCGCCGCCGAGCTTGATAGCGTAGTCGTAGTTCTGCAGGGCCTCCAGCTTGTCGCCGGCGCGGTGGTAGGCGGTGGCCACGCGGTAGAACATGGTGGCCGTGGGGTTGCGGTGCGCCGCCAGCGTGAAATTGACGGCCGCGCGGCGCAAGTAGGCCTTGCGCACCTTGTCGCTGACTTCCTTTTCAGAGCGCTGCAGCAGCACCACGGCCAGGTTGTGGTAGGCTTCCCAGCGGCCCGTGGTAGCTGCCGAGGTTTCGTAGATGCGCTGCTTTTCGGCCAGCAGCGGCGTGAGCGTGGCCGAATAACGCAGCTCCTCCGGCGTGAGGGCATCCACTTCCAGCTGCTTGTCGACAATCTTCTTGGACAGCAGGTAGATTTCCGAGTCGTAGCGCTTGGGCGCGGTGTACTGCACGGCCACCGTGCCGAAGCGCATCACCGGATAGATGTACTGCTCCAGGTAGTCGAAGAACGACAGGCTGTGCAGGCTTTTCTCCTTCTGGGCGTAGGTGCCGGGCGTATCGTTGATGAGCAGCAGTACCGAATCCACCTGCGCCGGTTTCAGCGCCGACTCCTGCACCTTGTTCAGGAACAAGTCCCAGCGGCGGTGGTAGGCCTCGGTTTCGAAGTCGATGTCGCGCACCCGGTTGAGGTAGGAGTCGGTGTCGACGCGGTTTTTGTAGTAGCGCTGCAGGGCCTGCACACGCTTGTCGGCCAGGCGCAGGTCGTGGGCATCGAGCGAGTCGGGCGAGTGACCGGCCACAATCATCACCTTCTCAGTGCGCTGGTTGGCCTCGATGAAGTCTTCCAGCGCCGCCACGTTAGTACCCAGGAAGTTGCGGATTTCCGAGCGGCCGGCGTCAAAGAAGAACGGCAGCACCCGGGTGCCGCTCATGTTGTTGTCGGCCAGTTCGGGTAGCAGGGCAATGGCCGTATCCTGGCGCACTACCAGGCGGCCGGTGCTGGCCACGCCCCGCGCCAGCCGGGTTTCCTTGCCCTTCAGGCGCTTGCCGTTGGGCTTCAGCTCCCGCACTTCGGCCAGGGCCAGCAGCTGGCCGGGGTTTTTGTTGGGCGCGTATGGAAAGGAAAGCTGCTTTTTGATGACCAGCTGATCTTTCTTTTCCTCATCGTAGACATACTCGCCCGACTGAAAGCTGAGGCGGCCCAGCGTGTCTTCGCGCAGGCCGTTGTCGTAGACGTAGCGCAGGTTGAGGCCGTAGGCGGCGCCTTTTTTCAGGTGGCTGGCCGGCACGCGGGCCGTTACTTCAAACAGCACGTTTTCGCCGTTGCTTTCCAGCACCGCCGGCTGCACGCTCACTTGCTGGCCGCTTTGCGCAACCTTCAGCATCCGGGGCAGCGTACAAGCAGGGAGCGTGCCGGCCACCGCCAGCAGCAGAATAGAAAGATTACGGGGCAACGGGCTTCTCATACAGGCAGGTTCGGGGCGGAATTTCCAACAACAAACGCAAAACCGCGGAAGGGAGACGTATCTTCGAAGGAAAATACCCTGCTTCGGCTTGCTTGTGCTATCGTATCGTGCTACCTTGTACAGGGTTAGCAGTGTGCATCACTTACCACCATCCGTCATGAAACGACTCACCGACTACATCGAAAAGCAGAGCTTCGGTGTCTGCAACGCCCTGGGCAACCGGTTGGGTTTTTCCACGGGAAGCGTCCGGCTGTCCTTTGTCTACGCGTCGTTCTTCACCTTCGGCTCGCCCATCGTGCTGTACTTCGCGCTGGCCTTCTGGATGAACGTGCGCCGCGCCATGCGCCGGCAGCGCAGCACCGTCTGGGATTTGTAGGTTTAATTACTGCCGTACAGTTGATTTCAAAGCCTGCTCCTGCAAAAGGGCAGGCTTTCTTATTCGCAGATTCTGCAGATTGAATAAGGGAATTTTACAGATTTCTTGGCCGATAGTTCTCGCAAGCAGCCTATGCTGTATGCCTGCTGCTCAATTCAGTAGATCTGCATCCAGCTCCGAAAACTTCCGTTTGCCCTGCCCGAAGTAAGCCCACACAAGGCTTCCCCGAAACACGCCGGGGCGCTCGGCCAGCGTGAGGCGCGGCGGAAACTGCTGCCGCTGCTGCTGCCAATAGGCGCGGCGGCGGTAGAAGTCGCGCTGGGCACGTAGGATGGCGCGGGCGTCGGGGAGGGCGCCTTGTAGCAGGAAGCGCAGGGCCGCCACCCAGTCGAGTAGTAGCCGCACGGCCAGCGTGGTGGTCAGCTCGTCGGCGTGCGTGTTCTTGTAGACCAGGGCCAGGCCGTTGCGGAAGTTGAGGTAGGTTTTGCGTGGGTTAGACTTGTGCAGCGTGCCGCCGCCTACATGAAACACCGTGCTGCCGCCGTGGTACCACACCTCGTGGCCGGCATTCCAGAGGCGCCAGCACAGGTCGATTTCCTCCATGTGGGCAAAAAACGTGGACTCCAGCCCGCCTAGCGCGTGCCAGGCCGAGGCCCGTACCAGCATGCAGGCGCCGGTAGCCCAGGCCACCGGGCGTGGGTCGTCGTACTGGCCGTGGTCGGTTTCGAGGGTGTCGAAGAGGCGGCCGCGGCAGAAGGGGTAGCCGAACCGGTCGAGGTAACCGCCGCCGGCCCCGGCGTACTCCAGAAGCGCACGTTGGGCTGGGTCGGGGCTGTACTGCCGGATTTTCGGCTGGCACGCCGCGGCCTGCGGCCGGCTTTCCAGCAGCGCCCGTTGGGGCGAGAGCCAGCCCGCCGTTACCTCCACATCGGAATTGAGCAGCACGTAGTATCGGAAGCCCAACGAGTTCGGCTGGCTAGGGCTGACTTCAGGCGTCGGATGAAGCGGGGTTAGTGTGCTCGCCTGCATACCCAACCGGCGTACTTCGTCCAGCGCCGCGTTGTAGCCCTGGCAGAAGCCCAGATTGTCGGGAAGCTGCACAACCTGAACTCCTAGAAACTCCTGCCGCACGACCTCCACCGAATCGTCGGTGGAGGCGTTGTCGGCGACAAAAACTGCGGCCCCTTCGGAGTGCGCCAGCACCGACGGCAGAAACCGGCGCAGGAAGTCGCGCCCGTTCCAGTTCAGGATTACTACGGCCACATCGGCGCAGGGCGCCGATGTAGTATCAGAGGCCAAAGCCGCCGAGGTCGAGGCCGGGAATATTGGGGATGAGGCCGCTGGTTTTGCGCTTCAGCTCTTCCTTGGCCTTGTCGCCGGCTTCATCGAGGGCCTTGTTCACAGCGGCTACCACCAGGTCGGCCAGCATTTCGCGGTCGGAGAGCAGCGAGTCGTCGATTTCGAGCTTAATCACCCGGCGCTGGCCGTTGGCCGTAGCGCGGACCAGGCCGCCGCCGGCTTCGCCAGTGGCCGTCACAAACTGCATTTCCTGCTGGGCCTGCTGCATTTTCTCCTGCAGCTCTTTCATTTTGCCCATCATGCCCATCATGTCAAACATAGCTCTCGGGTGGTTATTTTCTTCGGGGAAACAGAGAAAGAAGAGGCCTGGGCGGGCCGGAGCGGGCCGCTGAAACCAAATGCAAGGTACAGCGCCGCCGCCATTGGCCGGAACTTCCGGGCTATCAGCGGCTGCAAACCTTACATCAGATAGAAGGTATCGGAAGTGAGCGGAGCCGGCACGTTGGGCTCCTGCAGCAACTGCTTGAGGTTGATTTCCACGTTGCGCGCAATGGCCGTGACGGGCGTATCAGTCGGGGAGTTGTTGAACGGATCCTGCAGGAAGCGGGCTGTGCGCTCGATGAGGAAGAAGGTGGTGGCAATGAGCAGCAGCACCGGTACTTCCCAAAAGCCCATCGACTCCACCAAGCTCAGCGACAACGTGCCTAAGAACAGATAAATCAGAAAATGCACAAGCAGCCGATAGTTGGCCGGAAACACGGTGCTCTTGATGCGCTCGGCCTGGCCCATCGTTTCGCATAGTCGCACCAGCGTGGAATCGAGCTGCACCTGCTGGAACGTGTTAATAGCCTGCTGCTGGAACAGCTCTCTGATCTGCATGCTGTGCAGCGCTAGCAGGGCCAAGGGGCGGTTGTTCTGAGCTTTGGCGTAGGCCAGGTCAGGCTCCGACAGGAAGCGGCCCAGTGAAGGCAGCGGATCCTGGCTACGCAACGATTCGCCCAGGCTATAGCACCAGGCAATCTGGCGGTAGGCGACGGTGGTCAGATGGTCGGCCGCCTCTTGCGGGGGCAAGGCGTCGGGCTGTAGGAAGCTGCGCACCTGCAGCACCAGCGTCCGGGAGTCGTTCACGACGGCCCCCCAAATCTTGCGGCCTTCCCACCACCGGTCGTACGACTGGCTCACGTTGAAGGCCAGCAGCAGCGAAATAGCGCTGCCCAGAATGGTGGCCAGCTGCAGCGGAATTTCGGGCAGATAGCGGCCGAAGAAATATTTCAGCAGTTGGAAAATGACGGAGATAAGCAGCACCCGCAAAATGTCGGGCAGGATGCGCTTGAAGATGTAGTAGACAGGAAGCTTGACGTCGAGCAGCATAGGCAGAAAACAAGTACAACAGAATGCTGCCTACGCAAAAACAAGCAGCTGAGCTACATTCTTTGTTGGGAGCAGCAATGCCCGGCCTGCTTCCAGCCGGCCGATGGCTGGTATGCTGGCCCAAAGGTTGCCGGCCGTAAAAGGCCGCTAGCAGCCTACAGACAAAATTACTTTACTATCGTGACGGTGCCGTGCTGCACCACAGTTTTGCCGGCGGCATCCACGGCTTCAAACCGCCAGACGTAAGCCCCCAGCACCGGCTGCTGGCCCCGGATACGGCCGTCCCAGGCCTGGGTGCGGTCAGTGCCCCGAAACACTTCCTGGCCGTTGCGGTCCACTACCGTGAAGGTGTAGGTGCGCAAAAACCGGCCCTTCACTTCCAGCACATCGTTGAGGCCGTCGCCGTTGGGGGTGAAGGCCGTCGGAACGTAGGCTTCGAGGGGACGCACTGCGCTGGCAATGTTGGAGTAGCTGGCAGCCGGCAGGCCCGCGCCCGTCACTTCCAGGCGGTAGCGCACGGCTTGCAGGTCGGTGGGGAGCAGCTGGTCGAGGTAGGTGCCGCGGGAACTGACAGCGTAACTGTTGCGCACCGTGTTGTCGGGGTTGAGCACCAACAGGCGGTAACGCAGCGAGTCAGCGGTGGCGGCGGCGGGGGCACCGCGCAGTCCCGACCATCGCAGCCGCACGGCTGAGTTGCGGGTGCCGGCCAGCTCGGCGGCCAGCACCACCGGGCAGAAGGCCGCACTGACCGCCGAGCGGTTGGCGCAGTCGTCCTCGAACCGTACCTGGTAGCACGGCGCTGTTTCCGGGCTGTAGCTGGCTAGTGAGTCGCGAAGAGTACGGGCCGCCGTGGTGCCCAGCACAGTGTTGTCGCGCAGGTAAGTGAGCTGGCCGGTGCTGGGGAAGCGGGCCACGCTGGCCGTCAGCACCACCCGGTTGCGCTCATCGAAGGTCGCCAGCAGCCGGGGCGTGGCTGGCGCCTGGGTGGCCGTAGCCAGCACCGAAACGGCCTCTGAAACTGACGAAACGCCGCCTGCATACCGCGCCGTGAGGCGGTAGGTGTAGCGGAGGCCGCAGGCCACAGCCGTATCGGAGTAGGAGCGGGCGGCGGGCGGCGGGGCGGGCAGGGGCGTGCCGTTGCGTGTCAGCTCGTAGGTGGCAGGGTTGGGACCAAGCTGCCACACCAGCTCGTTGCGGCGCTCAGCAGGCTGGGCCGTCAGCGTGAGTGTGCTCACCGGCTCAGAAATAGCCTGGGCCTGCTGGCAGATGTCGGTGCGGCGCAGGCGGTAGTAGCCGGGCCGCGCGGCCGGCACCGTGAAGCCGCTCAGGCCGTTGGCCACGGCCCCGGGTACCGCCTGGAAGGTGGTCGGCGTAGCGAAATCGGCCTGCTCGACCGTGTAGGAGTAGCCGGCTACCAGCGGCGCGGTTTCCAGCACCACCGAACTGCTCTGCACACTCAGGCGCTGGATAACCAGTGGCCCCGGCGCGGCCAGTTGCGGTAGCGGCTGCGTGGCCGAACGGGTGCACAGGTCGCTGTCGGAGTAAATGCCGGCCACCGTGATGGACGTGGCGCCGGGCGGCACCGGAAACGTGCGCACCTGCCCGGGCTGGGCCGCAAACGTGCTGCTGCCAATCTGGACGGTGTAACTGTTATAAGGCGCTCCGGGCAGCGTCACCTGCACAAATCCCGGCGAGCAGGCCGCCACCGTGAAGGCCGGCACGGGATTGTCGTAGACCTCGAACACCCGGAAATAGATGGTGGAAACGCCGCCGCCCGCCTGCGCCTGGCCGTTCTCGGTGACCGTAACGGGGCCGGCGGCCGTGGGCGTGTAAACGAAAGGAGAGGGGCGCAGGCCGGGGCCGCAGGGGTTGGGGTAGGCGTTGGTGCCGGACAGAACCTGGTAGAAATACACCAGCGGCGGCCGGCCCGAACACAAATCAAAGCGGACGGCACGGCCCACGCACAGCTTTTCTACTATCTGGTTGGTTTGCACATCCACCGCCACAAAGGTGCACGCCGGCGGATTCGGCGAGGAAGTGCAGGCTTGGGCCAGGGCCGGCTCAGCAGGGGACAGCAGCATTCCCAGCAACAACCAGAGGTAGAGAAACTTCACGGAACGCATAAAATAGCAGCAGATGAAACGGAGCAAACCCCGGCCGGACAGTAACGCCAAGATACCCACAATCGGCATACGCCGCCGCGGCCAGGCTTCATGCCGAGGCCCAGTGGTTGCGGCACAGTGCGCAACTGCCTACTGCCACGGGTAGCTGCGCACGAAGTCGGCGGCGGCGTGCAGGTCGGGGTAAAGTACCCGGTCGTGGCTCACAAAGGACACTTTCTCGCGGAACGCGGCCACCACCTGCTCCAGCGCCTCCGAGGTGCGAGCGGGTCGGCGGAATTCCAGCGCCTGGGTGGCATTCAGCAGCTCGATGCCCAGCAGCTGCTCCACGTTCTGCACCACGCGCAAGGCCTTGGTGGCGGCGTTAGCGCCCATGCTCACGTGGTCTTCCTGGCCGTTGCTGCTCACCACGCTGTCCACCGAGGCCGGGGTGCAGAGCTGCTTGTTCTGGCTCACGATGCCGGCGGCTGTGTACTGCGGAATCATCAGGCCCGAGTTCAGGCCGGGCTCGGCCACCAGAAACGGCGGCAGCCCCCGCTGCCCGCCAATGAGCTGGGTGGTGCGCTGCTGCGAGATACTGCCGATTTCGGCGGTGGCAATGGCCAGCATGTCGAGGGCCAGGGCCAGCGGCTGGCCGTGGAAGTTGCCGCCGCTCAGGATGGCGTCGTCGGCGGGGAAGATGTTGGGGTTGTCGGTGACGGCGTTGCACTCGGTTTCCACGGTTTGCTGTACGTAGGCCACGGCGTCGCGGGAGGCGCCGTGCACCTGGGGCATGCACCGGAACGAGTAGGGGTCCTGCACGGCAGTTTTCGGCCGGCTTTGCAGCTCGGAGCCGGCCAGCAACGCCCGCACGCGGCCCGCCACCGCCACCTGCCCGGCGTGGGGCCGCAGCTGGTGCAGGCGCGCATCAAATGGCTCGGCCAGCCCATCAAACGCCTCCAGCGACAAAGCCCCGATGACGTCGGCGGCGGCCAGCAGACGCTGCACCCGCAGCAGCCCGTGCACGGCGTAGGCCAGCATAAACTGGGTGCCGTTGAGCAGCGCTAGGCCCTCTTTGGCTTCCAGCGTGAGCGGTGCCCAACTGAATAGGCTCATGGCGTCAGCCGCGGCCAGGCGGTAGCCTTCGTAGTTGACTTCACCCAGCCCCAGCAGCGGCAAGCACAGGTGCGCCAGCGGGGCTAGGTCGCCGCTGGCACCCAACGAGCCCTGCTGATACACCACCGGCAGCATGCCGCGGTTGTAGAAATCGAGCAGGCGCTGGGCAGTGGCCACCTGCACGCCGCTGTGGCCGTAGCTCAGGCTCTGCACCTTCAGCAGCAGCATCAGGCGCACCAACTCGGCCGGCACCTCCTCGCCCGTGCCGCAGGCGTGCGACATCATCAGGTTCTGCTGCAGCTGCTGGCGCTGCCCTGCCGCAATGGTTTGGTTGCAGAGTGCCCCGAAGCCGGTATTGATGCCGTACACCGGCGCGTCGGAGCGCTCCAGCCGGTCGTGGAGGTACTGGTGGCAGGTGGCAATGCGCTGGCGGGCGTCGTCGCCTAAAACAACGCGCGCCTTGGTGCACAGCAGCTGGTCGAGGGTGGCGAGGTCGAGGTGGGTGGCGGGCGAAAGAACGTAATCTTCGGGCATGATGGGTGGCGAAAAGCAGCGGGTGGGCTGGGGTGGAAAGTAAAAGTGAGGTTTTCCCGCGCAACAAAAAAGCCCGCCATGCCGGGCGGGGCATGACGGGCTCTTGGTTGGACGGTGCTACTGCCGCCCCGGCTACCGCGCCAGCTCGGCCAGCACGTCGGCCAGCGAAACGGTGCGCTCTTCGCCGCTGGCCAGGGTTTTGAGCTTGAACAGGCCGGCGGCACGCTCCTCGGGGCCCTGGATGAGCACGTAGGGGATGCCCTTGGCATCGGCGTACTTGAACTGCTTGCCCAGCTTGCCGGCCTCCGGAAACAACTCCGAAGCCACGCCGGCCTCGCGCAGGGCGCGCAGCACCGGCAGTACGGCCGTTTCGCTATCGGCGTCGAAGTTGGTGAGCAGGCAGCGGGTGGTGGTGGCTACGGCCGCCGGAAACAGCTGCAGCTCCTCCAGGCAGTCGTAGAGGCGGTCGACGCCGAACGAGAAGCCCACGCCCGACACGCCCGGCAGCCCGAAGGCCCCGGTAAGGTTGTCGTAGCGGCCGCCGCCGCTCACGCTGCCCATGTTCACGTTGTTGATCTTGATTTCGAAGATGCAGCCCGTGTAGTAGCTCAGGCCGCGGGCCAGCGTCACGTCGAACTCCAGGTTGTCCCACTTCTCGAAGCCGAAGCCGCGCAGGTAGTCCAGCACGCGCTTCAGGTCCTGCAGGCCTTTGTAGCCGTCGGCGGTGGCGTTGTCGGGGGCCACGCCGGCCGTCACGAAGCCAGCCAGCAGGCGCTCAAGCTTCTCCTCGAAGTGGCCTTCCACGCCCAGCAAATCGAACAGCCGCTCAATAGCCGCCGCCGAGAAGCCACGCTCGGCCAGCTCCTTTTCCACGCCTTCGCGCCCGATCTTGTCGAGTTTGTCGATGGCCACGAACAGGTCGGTTTCGGTGCCCTCACCGCCCAACGCCTGGTAGAAGGCACCCAGCACGCGGCGGTGGTTGATTTTGATGGTGTGGTCGGTGAGGCCCAGCGTGGTCAGCACCTCGCTCATCATCAGCACGATTTCGGCTTCGCAGAGCAGCGAATCGGTGCCCACTACGTCGGCGTCGCACTGGTAAAACTCGCGGTAGCGCCCGCGCTGGGGCCGGTCGGCGCGCCATACGGGTTGAATTTGGTAGCGCTTGAACGGGAACGTGAGTGTGCCGCGGTTCATCACCACGTAGCGCGCGAAAGGCACCGTGAGGTCGTAGCGCAGGCCTTTTTCGGCCACTTTGGGGAGCAGGCGCTTGCTGCGGTTGTCGGCAGCGAGGTCGTCGGCCGTCACGTCCTTGGCGAAGTCGCCGGAGTTCAGGACTTTAAACAGCAGCTGGTCGCCTTCGTCGCCGTACTTGCCGGTCAGCACCGACAGATTCTCCAGGGTCGGGGTTTCGAGCGGGGCGTAGCCGAACTTCTCGAACACGCGGCGAATAACGCCGAAAATATAGTTGCGGCGGGCCACCACGGCCGGGCCAAAGTCGCGGGTGCCGCGCGGGATGCTGGGTTTTTGAACGCTCATCAGGAACTGTGCGGATTGATGGCGCGAAGGTAAGCAAACGCGCGCCCGCTTAGCGCGCCCGCCGCGCCTGCACCAGCACCGGCGCCGCCAGCGGCGACTTCAGCGGCACCCGCAGCCCGGCCCGGCGCAGGGTGCGCACGGTCCAGTCGTTGCAGGTGCGCAGGGCGTGGTAGCGGCCGGTGGCCCGGAAGAAAAAGTCTGTAGGCGTGTAGCCGGCGGCGTTGCGCAGCTGGTAGTGCTGCAGGCTGTCGGTCTGAAACGAGGCGGCCACCTGAGCGGCCAGCGCTTGGTATTGCGCCACCGAAATGCGCAACGGTACCACGCGGGGGCCAGCCACCGGGGCCTGGCGCAGAAACCGCACGTGCATGAGCGTGGGGCCCGGTACCACGGCCCGCAGCACCACGCCGGGGCCCGGCAGCTGGCGGCCGTAGGAGGCCAGATAGAAGCCTTCGCTGCCCCAACCAAACGCGGCGTAGGGGTAGCTGCCGAACCGGGCCCGCAGCGTGGAATCGGGCAGGTGGGGCAGCCAGCTGATGCCGGTGCGCGGCTCCCGTAGCGGCAGCACCACGTCGGTGTGGGTGCCGTTGGATACCACAAACACGGGCACGCCGTCGGGCGTCTGCCGGAACCGGCGGTTGACGGGCAGCAGTGCGCCGGTCATCAGCAACAGGATAAAAGCGGTAAAGGCGGCCGACATAGCCCGCAAGTTCGGCGGTGGCCCGGGATTTACAGCGTCTTCCTGCACGCACCGGCCATCCATCCTGGCCAGCGTCGCATCATACCAGTGGCACCACTGCTCCGTAAGCCGTGGTGCCACGTGTCAAAAGGTACTATAGCTATAGCTAATTACCGTAAATTATTGTCTCCGTGGACTAGGCTGTGTCTGAAAAGTGATGCTGCAAAATACGGCGGATACAGGCCAGCGAGGCCATGCTGAGGAAATGGGCGTCGTGTTTCTCATAGCGCGTGGCCACGCGGCGATGTTCTTTGAGCGAGCCAAAGAAGCGTTCCACCACATTGCGCCGCGCATAGCGAGTTGGCTCGATTCGGGGTGGCCGTCCTCGCCGCCGACAGCGACGGCCTGCGGCTGGTTGCCGACGTGGAATGACGGCCCGGATGCGACGACGACGGAGCCAGTGGCGAATGTGGACCGCGTCGTAGCCGCGGTCGGCCAGGAGTTGACGTGGGCGTCGACGCACCCGCACCTGTTCACAAAGCGGTTCAAACTGGGGCCCATCATGCCGCTGGCCGGCCGACAGATGCAGGGCCAGCGGCGTACCCGCGCCATCACAGACTACATGCAGCTTGCTGGTCAGCCCGCCGCGGCTGCGCCCGAGGCACTGGGCTTTTTTTTCGTGCCGCCCGCCGCACTTTTGGTGGCCCGCACCGTGGTCGAATCCACCAGCCACGTGTCCAGGTCTAACAAGCCGGCCGCATCCAGGCGCAGGCGTAAGCGGTGCAACACCCGCTCGAAGGTGCCATCAGCGGCCCACCGGCGAAATCGTTCGTACGCCGTTTGCCAGGGGCCGTAGCGTGCTGGTAAATCCCGCCAGGGCGCTCCGGTGCATAGGATCCAGAGTAAGGCATTCCATTGCTGGCGGTCATCGCGCCGGGGGCGCCCCAGACGTTGTGGGGGCAATTCGCTTTCCACCGCGGCCCATTGGGCATCTGTTAACTCATACCGTGCTGCCATACCCTAAGATACATAACACCCCTTTTCAGACACAGCCTAGTATAGCTGTTTTTTACCAGCTAGGAGCCCAGGCGTTGCGCCAGCACATTGGTAGGCTGGTTGCTGCTGCGCTGGGCCACGGCCTTGCGGGCACCCACTACCACCGGCCGCCCCGGCAACGACTGCAGCGTGAGCGTGCCCAGCTGCTGGCGGTTGTGCAAGGGCCGGAACGCTACCGTAGGCTGCAGGGGCTGGTAGCCAAGCGCCGTCGACTGCACGATGTAGCGGCCCAGCGGCAGGTAGCGGAACTTGAAGTTGCCGTTGGCATCGGTGGTGCCGGCGGCGGCCAGCTGGTGGTTGTCGGCGCGCAGCACCACCACGCTGGTGTAGGGAATGGGCTCCTGGGTGTCGCCGTCGCGGAGGCTGCCGCTGACGGTGCCGTGGCCTAGCACCTGAGCCGAAAGCTGCAGCACAGCCAGCGAAGAAATGAAACCAAGGAGGGTGCGATTCAAAAAGGACGTTTTCATGATGCTCAGAAAGGTTGGAATGAGAAGGCAAGGCGCTGCCCGTCAGTCGGCCCCGACGGGCCGGCGAAAACCGGGAGCAAGTGAGAAAAGCAGGTGGAACACCCGGCGCGCTATAGGCGCAGGCCAGGACCAGACCCCGCCACCCAAATCGGCGGGACAACAGCGGCAGGAAACGAAAAAGGGAGCCGGCCGGGAGTAGGTGTTAGTTGTATTCGAAGCAGCTGACCTTCTGGGTGATAGATGGCAGGTGCCTGGGAAAGGATGCCTGAACGGCGAAGGAAATTTTCAGGCATTTGCTAGAGCAGCGCGCCGACCCAAATCAGCGGGGAAGTGAATGCTAGCCGCCGAAGCCACCGCCACCGCCTTTGGGTGCGCCTTCGATGCGGCCGGCTTTGGCTTTGGAAGCGCCTAAGTACCAGGTGAAGCCCAGCCAGCCCACCCGCGTTTCGGGCTTGGTGTAGAGGTTGGCCGTGAGGTCGGGCGAGTCGACCACGGAGCTGCGCACCTGGGTGTTCAGCACGTCGGACACGCGCAGGGTGAGGGCGGCGCGGTTCTGCCACAGGCGCTGGCGCAGGGCCACATCAATGCCCCCGTAGGCCAGGCGGCGGCCCTGGGCCGTGAGGATGGCCGAGTTGTACTGGCCGGTCAGCTGCACATCCAGGGTAGGCGTGGGCGTGAAGTTTTGGTTGAGGCGCACGTTGCCGGCCAAAGCACGGCGGTCTACGGTGTTTTCGGCGTTGGTCTGGAACTGGGTGCGGTACAGCGAGCCGCTGGCCTGCACGCGCCACCAGGCCGTGAGGGGCTGGGCCCAGGTCATCTCCAGACCCACGTTGGCGGTGGTGCCGGCGTTGCGGTAGGTTTCCACCAGCACCAGCCCGGCGGCCGGGTTGAGGTTGGTGGCCAGCGTATCCACGTTGCGCAGGCGCTGGATGGCGTTGCTGGTGAAGCGGCCGAACAGCGTGGTGGTAATTTCGGCCCCGCCGGGCAGGCTCAGCTGGTGGCTCACTTCCAGGTTGTGGCTGAACTCAGCGCGCAACGACGGGTTGCCAAGGCGGTAGAAGCGCGGGTCCTGGTACAGCGGCACGGCCAGCTGCTGCATGAAATTCGGCCGGTTGAGGCGGCGGGCGTAGCTGAAGGAAAGCTGCTGCGGCTGCGCCCCGCCTTTGGTGGAATCGGCCCGGCCCATGCCCCGGCTGATGCTGGCGGTGGGGAACAGGCCCAGGTAATCGAGCTTAAACCTGCCCTGGCCGCCGTTCACGTCCCCGTTGGTGTTGGTGTACTCGGTGCGCAGGCCAGCCTGGGCGTTCCAGCCGTTCCAGCCGCGCTGGAAGTTGGCGTAGGCGGCCGGCACGGTTTCGCGGAAGTTGTAGGCCAGGGAGCGGGCCGGGTCGCGGACGTACTGGCCGGGGGCGTCGGGCTGGAGGGCAAACAGGTCGGCAATGCCGTTGCTGCGCTGCTGCTGCACCTTCAGGCCGGTTTCCAGCTTGCCTTTGTTGCCGGCCAGCGGGTGGGTGTAGTCGAGCTGGGCAAAGTAGATGCGGGCCTGCACATCCATCTGCTGCCGCCAGCCGCTGAGGGCGCCGGCTTCCAGCGTCTGGGTCACGGGCACCTTGGCGTCTACCAGCACCGCACCGCCTACGGCCGTCAGCTCGCGGCCTTTGTGGGCTTCCCAGGTGCGGCGGTAGCTGCCCACGTTTTCCAGTATCCGCACATCCACGTTCAGCTCCTGCTGGCCCAGCTGGGTGGTGGTGGGCTGGCCGGCCCGCTCGGTGCTGAGGCGCTGGAAGCCCAGGTCCTGCTCGTGCTGCCAGGTGGGCGACACGCTCAGATTCAGGCTTTGCTCGGGCGTCAGCTCGTAGTCCAGGCCCAGGCGCAGGGAGTGGGAGTCATTCCGCTCCCGGCCAGTGCCGTCCTGGCGGGTGGTCACGTCGCCGGAAGTCTGGCGGTTGTCGGTGCGGTTGCGGTAGTGCTCATCCTGGCGGTCGTAGCTCGCGCTCAGGTTGCTTTTGCCCTGGTGCCGGTTCAGGCTCAGGCTGGCGTTGTACTTGTCGCCAGTGCCGCCCAGCAGGCTGGCCTGGCCGTTTACGCCGTTTTTGGTCTGTTTTTTCAGAATCACGTTCAGCACGGCCGTGCCCTGGGCATCGTACTTGGCCGAGGGGTTGGTAATTACCTCGATGCGCGAAATGCGGGAGGCCGGAATCTGGTCGAGGCGCAGGCCCGTACCGCCGTTGCTGCCGCCCGAGGGCTTACCGTCTATAAGGATGGTCAGGTTGGCCGAGCCGCGCAGGCTCACTGCGCCGTTGGCATCCACGGCCACTGAAGGTACATTGCGCAGCACATCGGTAGCCATGCCGCCCACGCTGGCCAGGTCTTTTTCCACGTTGATAACCCGCTTGCCGGGCTCATTCTCGATGGTGGCCCGCTCGCCGGTCACCGTCACGCCCTTGAGCTGGGTGGCGGTCGGAATCAGTTTCAGAGTCCCCAGCCGGACGCTAGGCGCTGTGCTGCTCAGCGCCACCTTCCGGCGAAATCCCTGGTAGCCAATGGCCGAAGCCTTCAGCAGATAGGAGCCCAGCCCCAGCGAAGCCAGCTCAAAGGTGCCGTTTTCGCCGGTTTGGGCGCCGCTCACAAACGTGGAATCCTGGGCCCGGAGCACCACCACGTTGGCGAAAGGCAGCGGCTGCCCGCTGGCTTGGTCGAGAAGGGTGCCGGAAACCGCGCCGGTTGGCTGTTGGGCTGCTGCGGTCAGCGGAGCGAGCATAGCGAGGAACCCCAGGCCTTTGAGGGCCTGGCTGAAAGACGTAGAGGAAGTCATGGGGAGTGGTGAGTTGAAAAACAAACCAGGCAAAGGGGTACCGTTCCAGGCGGCCGCGGTTCCGCTGGGAGGCTGTTTGCCCGTGACAAAGGCACGAAAAGGAGGGGCGACGCTCAGGCCATACCTGAGGTGCCAGAGAAGCCAAAACACGCGAACAGCGGCCGGAAACAAAGTTTTCGAGCGAGCTGCCTACTGCCGGCCCGATTGGCGCGGAGGTGTCTGGCGGTGGCCGCGGGTGGGCTCCGGTTCAGGAGCAGCACAAGCGGCTGAGAGATTTGCTACTTAATGATCCAAAGGTAAGTAAAGGTACTATGTGACGCAAGGTACTGGTGAAATTAATTTTGTGTTACGCGGTTATCGGGTTGTAGAATATGGGGCTTAGGGTACTGGATACTGGCTGAAAATATCCCCAAAAACCTCTAAATAAGCCTATTAAGCCATATTGACGGGCATCTGGGTTATTAGATGCGCCATAGCGCCAAAGGGTAGCCTGAACTCGATATTTTATTTTCGAACCGCAGCCCTTTTGGTATTTCGTCAGCTGAGTTGGTGACTAGCTGGCCAAAATTTCCAAGCTGCTAGTAGTTGGGTTAGCTAACGAAAAGGCTCATACTGCGCCAGCTATTTGCTCATTGCTAGGGGCTGGTAGTAATGTAGGCTAGCCCAGCCGCATTGCAGCAGACGGCTGGTAGTGAACACCGTGTCCGGTTTCGGACACAATTGATGAATGCAGTATAGATAATAATTGATGTAATAAGCTGTATTGCAATGATTTGAATAAATGGCACGGCCGTTGGCTATGTCAGGTAGTACCTTCCTGCTACCTGTACGAAAATGGACAGAGCCATTCCTCAGACCACCCAAAACCGTCGTTTGCGCCGCCGCTGGCTGCTGGGCGCGGGGCTGCTGCTGCTGCTGGCGGTGGGCCTGCTGGCCTTCCGCACGGTGCTCCGGCCCGGCCTCAGCCGTGCCAGCATCCTCACGGCCCGCGCCGAAACAGGCGACGTGGAAGCCTCTCTCACGGCGGCCGGCGTCATCATTCCGGCCCACGAGGCGGTGATTACCAGTCCCATTCAGAGCACCATCCGGCGGGTGGCGGTGGCGGTGGGCAGCCGGGTGCAGCCGGGCCAGACGATTCTGGAGCTGGACCGGGAACTGACCAGCACGGCCCTGGCTAAGCTCCAGGACGAGCAGCAGCAACACCGCAACAAGAACAGCCAGCTCCAGCTCAGCCTCGAAAAAGCCCTCAACGACCTTCGTTCCCAGGAGCAGGTGCAGCAGGTGAAGGTGCGCAGCCTGCAGTCGGCGCTGCGCGACGAGCAATACCTGCTGCAGATTGGGGGCGGCACCGCCGAGAGCGTGCGCCAGGCCGAGCTGAGCCTGCGCGTGGCCCGGCTGGAGCAGCAGCGCCTCGCGGAGCAAATCCGCAACCAGCGCGCCGCCAACGCCGCCGATGTGCGCGAACTGGGTTTCACCCTCCAGATCCAGGAACGCAGCATTACCGAGCTGGCCGGCAAGCTGCAGCAGGCCAACATCAGCAGCCAGCAGCCCGGCGTGCTGACCTGGGTGAACGAGGACCTGGGCACCACCGTGCAGGCCGGCGACCCGCTGGCCCGCGTGGCCGACCTGAGCCGCTTCCGGGTACGCGCCACCATTTCCGACGCCTACGCCGATGCCCTGCACCTGCAGGATGCGGTGGTTATCCGCATCAACGGCACCGATTTGCGCGGCACCATCAGCACCATCAGTCCGGCCGTGGAGAAAGGCGTGGTTTCCTTCTACGCCACCCTGGCCCAGGACCACCACCCGGCCTTGCGTGCCAACCTGCGGGCCGATGTATTCGTGGTGACGAAAGCCCACCACAACGTGGTGCGCCTCAAAAACGGGCCGTTCTACCAGGGCGGCAAGGAGCAGCCGGTATTTGTGGTGCAGGACGGCAAAGCTGTGCGCCGCATCGTGCAGTTCGGCGACAGCAACTTCGACTACGTGCAGATAACCGGCGGCCTGCGGCCCGGCGAGGAAGTAGTAGTGTCCGACACGAAGGACTACGCCGACACGCCCGAACTCACCCTCCACGACTAACGGCCATGCAACAGCTTTTCTCCGCCTTAGCCGATTGGGTTGTAGAGACGCAATATTTTGCGTCTCCCGTCAGAACGGCCAGTGATACTCCTGCCAGAATTACCTCACCAAAACGACCTCAGCACGCACCAAGACGCGAAGTGTCGCCTCTCTACACCGGGTTGCTGCTCTTGCTGACAATGCCCGCGCTGGCCCAGAACCAGCCGCCGGCCGTGTCTCTGCAGCAGGTGATTGAGCAGGCGCTCAGCCAGTCGGCGGTGGCCAAGCAGGCCGCCACCAGCCGCGACCAAAGCTACTGGCAGTGGCGCGGTTACCAGGCCAACTACCGGCCGCAGTTGGGGCTGCAGGGCACGTTGCCCGGTTTCAGTCGCGCTGTGACGCCCGTGGTGCAGCCCGATGGCACCACCGACTTCCGGGCCGTGCGCATCAACAATTCCAACCTGGCCCTGACGCTCACTCAGAACATCGGCCGCACCGGCGGGCAGGTGTTCGTGGCCTCCGAACTGCAGCGCTTCGACGACTTCAATGGCGGCCTGAAGCGCTATAACAACCAGCCCGTAGCCATCGGCCTCACCCAGCCGCTGGGTATGTTCAACAACCTGAAATGGGCCCGCCGCGTGGAGACGCTGCGCTACCAGGAAAGCCAGCGGCTGTACGTGGAGGAGCGCGAAACCATTGCCCAGCGCATCACGGAGCTGTATTTTGATGTGCTGCAGCAACAGGTAAACGCCGAGGTAGCGGGCCAGAACGTGCAGGCCAACGAGGAACTGCTGCGCATCGGGCAGGAGCGGTACCGGCTGGGTCGCCTCTCCCAGAGCGACGTACTGCGGCTGGAGCTGAACCTGCTGAATGCCCGCCAGGCCGTAGCCCAGGGCCAGCTCGATGCTCAGAATGCGGCCGTGGAGCTCCAGATCTATACCGGCCTGTCGGCCGAGCATCTGCGCCTCGCGGTGCCGGCCGCCGTCCCGCGGCTGGTGGTGCCGGCCGGCCGGGCGCTGGCCGAGGCGCAGCAGTACCGCAGCGTGGGGCTGGCGTTCCGACGGCGGCTGTTGGAGGCCGAGCGGGCCGTGGCCCTGGCCCGGGGCAGCACTGGTTTTCAGGCCACACTGGCCGCCAATCTGGGCTACGTAAACCAGGCCGGTAACCTCTGGGACACCTACGCCGCTTTGCAAAACCAGCAGCAGGTGCGCCTCACCTTCGCGCTGCCGCTCGTGGACTGGGGCCGGCAGAAATCCATCGTCAAAACCGCCGAGCTTACCCGCCGCCAGGTGCAGACCGATGTGGCTCAGGAAGAAGCCAGCTTCGCGCTCAGCGTGGAGGTGCAGGCCGCCCAGCTCGGCACCCTGGCTGAGCAGCTAACCCTCACGGCCCGGTCCGATTCGCTGGCCCGGCAGCGCTACGCCATTGCCCAGGCCACCTACAAAGTCGGCCGCATCAGCCTCACCGACCTCACCATTGCCTCCGCCGAAAAGGACCAGGCCCGCCGCACCTATATTCTGGCTCTGCGCGCCGCCTGGGTGGCGCACTACCGCCTCCGCGCCCTCACCCTCTACGACTTCGAGCGGCAGCAGCCCCTGGCCGCGCAGTAGCCGCGTCCCGGTCCGGCGGCTGCAAGCCGTCGGGCCGGTTGCCGCGTGCTGACGCCCGAACGACGGCGCAACAACATCAGCTTGCTTAAACCGGCCTGCCGGACCGGACTCACGAAACGGCTGCAACCGAACACCGTGTCCGGAATCGGACATATTTTGCGCCGGGTGGCATTGTGAAATTGATTGTAAATAACTGATAAATAGATTTTTGAACAATTGGCATTCGGCTTGGCTAAGGTACCGCAATCCGGCCCGCCGACTGCCCGCAACCGGACACCATTCGCAACCTCTCCTGACTGCTTCCATGGAAAATATCCTCGCTTCGGCTAATGCCCACCCCGCTGCTTCGGCGGCTCAGCTCTCTACCCGCCCACCCGTGCTGCAGCTGCGCAACATCGAGAAGGTCTACCAGACCAAAACCATCGAAACGGTGGCTTTGCACCAAGTGAACCTGACCATCGGGCAGGGGGAATTCGTGTCGATTATGGGGCCCAGCGGCTGTGGCAAATCCACGCTGCTCAGCATTATGGGGCTGCTAGACGAGCCCACCAGCGGCGAAATCGAGCTGGATGGCCGCCCCGTGCAATCATACTCCGACCGGGAACTGGCCGCGCTGCGCAACCACAAAATTGGGTTCGTGTTCCAGAGCTACCACCTCATCAACGACCTCTCGGTGCTCGATAACGTGGAGCTGCCGCTGCTGTACCGGCCCGGCGTGGGGGGCAAAGAACGCCGGGAGCGGGCCTACGCCGCCCTCGATAAAGTGGGCCTGAGTCCGCGCACCAGCCACTTCCCCAGTCAGCTTTCCGGGGGGCAGCGCCAGCGCGTGGCTATTGCACGGGCCCTGGCCGGCCGCCCCGAAATCATCCTCGCCGACGAGCCCACCGGCAACCTCGACTCGGTGATGGGGGAGGAGATTATGGACCTGCTGCTGCACCTCAACCGCCAGGAAGGCACCACCATCGTGATGGTCACCCACGACGAGCAGCAGGCCCTGAAAACCCAGCGCCTCATCCGCTTCTTCGACGGCAGCCAAGTCTCATAGAACGTCGCTGTTTGACCGTCATGCTTGATCTGGCGTCCGCTTGTCGAAGCATCTCTATCTCTGACTAACTCAATCGTGAAAACGAAGCGGTAGAGATGCTTCAACTGCGGCTGCGCCTTCGCTCAGCATGACGGCTCCTTCCTTTTTAACTGAAACTATATGCTTCTCAGCTACCTCAAGCTTGCCTGGAAAGTCTTGCTGCGCCGCCGGTTTTTCACGTTTATCAACCTGTTCGGCGTGAGCTTTACACTGATGATTCTGCTAGTGGTGATGGCCCTGGTAGACCACGTAGTGGGGCCCAATATGCCAGAAAAGCGCATTGACAGGATGCTGTTCGTGAATACCATCAGGCAGGAGATGGTGGACGGCCACGGTTGGATGAACCGGCCCGCCAGCGTGCATTTCGTGGATACCTACATCCGCCGGATGAAGACGCCGGAGAAAGTAGCCTTGACATCGAATATTTACAATGCCACGGCCTTCACCAACAACGGCCTGCTCCCGCTGGATATCCGCTACACCGATGGGGACTTCTGGCAGATCATGGACTTCGAGTTTGTGGGCGGGCGGGCGTTCAGCAGGGCCGAAGTGGCGCAGGCCCAGCGCGTTTGCGTGCTCAACGAAGCCACGGCCCGCAGCTACTTCGGCACCGCCGACGTGGTGGGGCGCACCATCGAGATAGACCTGAAACGCTACCGCGTGGCTGGGGTGGTGCACAACGTGTCGGCCGTGCACATTGCCTCCTATGCCGATGTGTGGGTGCCCTACACGCTGAGCCCGTCATTGGTGCGTGATAGTAGCATAGGGGGGGAGTTTCTGGTGGTGCTGCTGGCACCCACGGCAGCGGCGGCCCCAGCCATGCGTGAGGAATACCGCCAGATGGTGCAGCGCGTGGAAATCCCAAATCCCAAGGAAGTGAAGGCCATCTATTCCTACGCCGACCCCATGCTGGCCACCTTCACCCGCGCCCTCCACATCACCCGGTCCGTGGGCTCCGGCAACTCCCAGACCCTGGACAACGACAACGTGGGGGCCTTCTACCTGATTTGTGCCCTCATGGGGCTACTGTTTATGCTGCTGCCAGCCCTGAACCTGGTGAACCTGAACGTGACGCGCATTCTGGAGCGCTCCAGCGAGATTGGCGTTCGGAAGGCCTTTGGGGCTACGGGCCGCAACCTGGTGGGGCAGTTTTTGGTGGAAAACGTGGTGCTGGCCGTGGTGGGCGGCCTGCTGGGCCTGGGCCTGGCTGCCGGCGCGCTGGCGCTACTCAACGACGCCCATATCGTAGCCTATGCCCAGTTCAGCCTGAGCTGGCGGGTGTTCGGCTGGGGTCTGGGGCTGGCCCTGCTGTTTGGGCTGATGAGCGGCGTGTATCCCGCCTGGAAAATGTCGCGCCTCAACCCAGTAGTGGCTCTGCGCGGCAGCGGCGAGCAGAAATAAGCAGCGAAACACTGGGGTACCGGGCAATTGACGCCGCTTGCAGCATAAGCTGCGCCAACCGCCAGCTCACCCACTAATCCACCAGTTCATCCTATCACCACCTGGCCTCATGCTTCGTCATCTGTTCAAACTTATCTGGAACCGCAAGCGCAACAATTTGCTGCTGGTGTCGGAAATTTTCTTCTCGTTCGTTGTGCTGTTTGCCGTGGGCACCATGCTCATCACTTTCGGTACCAACTTTCTGGCCCCCCACGGCTTCGACTATCAGCAAGTGTGGCGGCTCGAAATCAGGGCCGGCCAGAGCGAAACCATGCCCCGCACCGAGCTGAACGAGGTGCTGCGCCAGGTGCAGGCCCTGCCCGGTGTCCGGCAGGTGGCCCTCACCAGCGGCAACATGCCCTTTATTTTCTCCACCAATACGTCCGCGTTCAGCTACAAAGGCCGGAAGTCGGGGCAGGCCAACGTGTACGACGCCGATGACCAGTATGCCCAGGTGATGAGGCCGAAGCTGCGCGAAGGCCGCTGGTTTGCCAAGGCCGATGACGGCAGCCACCACCGGCCGGTGGTCATCAGCCAGGATTTGCGCGAATCCTTGTTTGGCAACGAGCCGGCCCTGGGCAAAATCTTCTCCTGGGCCGAGCCTGGCCCCGACATCAAGCCCGAAGACGAGTTTCAGGTGATGGGCGTAGTGGAAAACGTGCGGATGGAAAACGACTTCGGGCCGCCCGTGCCCTCCATGTGGAAACGCCTGCTGCCGTTTGACTCGACGCGTTGGGAAACGGCCAACGTGGTAGTGCGGGTGGCCCCCGGCGCGGGCGGGGAGCTGCAGGAGAAAATAGCCCGCACTGTGGCCGGCGTCACGCGCCAGTGGACCACCATGGTGCGCGTGATGGACGAGGACCGCCTGCACAAGCGCCGCTACACCATTGTGCCGGTGGCAGGGCTGGCCCTGATCAGCTTGTTTCTGATTGTGAACGTGGCCCTGGGCCTGTTTGGCGTGCTCTGGTACAACATCAGCCAGCGCCGGGCCGAAATAGGGCTGCGCCGGGCCATGGGGGCTACCGGCTCGGCTATCAGCCGGCAGTTTCTTGGCGAAATGCTGGTCGTCAGCACGCTGGGCGTGGTGCTGGGCTGTTTGCTGGCAGTGCAGTTTCCGCTGCTGGGGGCGTTTGAGCTGGAACCGAAGTTTTACCTGGCCGGTATTGCGGTGGCGGGCGTGGCCGTGTACGTCATTACGGCGCTGTGCGCGTTTTACCCCAGCCGGTTGGCGGCCGGCATCCATCCGGCCGTGGCGCTGCGGGAAGAGTAGGAGGCCTGAGTACCGAATCAGCTAGCTAAAAAGCTGAACCAGTTCGGGTCCGACCCAAACTGGTTTGCCAAAATGGTTAATCGGTTCAGGTCGGACCCAAACTGAGTGGCTGAAATGAAGAACCAGTTCGGGTCCGACCCGAACTGGTTCACCAAAAAAAGCCTACCGGTTGGGTGCCGCCCCGAACTGGTTGGCTGCAAAGATGAACTGGTTCGGTTTGCTGGAAAACTGGTTGGTTGAAATGAGAAACTGGTTCGGTGAAAAGATGAACCAGTTGGCCACGCAGGCAAACCAGGTAGCATCAGCCGCTGAGGCCAACCAACTACCACCCGAAAACCGGTACCCGGAAGCCCAAAATCGGCCCGCTTTAGATTGATTTCGTGTGTTCATTCATCGTAATCGGTCTGAAGTGGACCTAAATCGACCCAAAGTGGCTCTATATCGGGTCCCGGACCCACCTAATCGGTCCAGATTGGCTCCTAATTGGGCTAAGTTGGCTCAATTTAAGTAGGCCCGACCCACCTAATCGAGCCAGTTTGGCCCTAAATCGACCCTCTGACCCTCTAAATCAAGCCAACTTAGTTTGATTTAGAGGGTCGGACCCACTTAATCGAGGGTCGGACCCCCGATTAGGTGGGTCCGACCCTCGATTAAGTGCCGGCACTTTCCGTCCTTCGCCCTTACCTTATGATACTGATTGCCGACGACGACCTGGCCGTGCGCACTTCGCTGGGGCTGCTGCTGAAGCAGGCTGGCTACACGGCGCGCGCCGTGGCCACGCCGGAGGCGGTGCTGGCCGCCGTGCGGGAGGAACTGCCCCGCCTGCTGCTCCTGGACATGAACTTCTCCCTCGACACCAGCGGCCACGACGGCTTGGCGCTGCTAACCCAGCTGAAGCGCCTGTACCCCACGCTGCCCGTGGTGCTGATAACGGGTTGGGGGAGCATCACGCTGGCCGTGGAAGGCATGAAGGCCGGCGCCGCCGAATTTGTCACCAAGCCCTGGAACAACGACGCCCTGCTGCAAACCATCCGTACCATCCTGCGCCTGCACGAGCCCGATGCCGAAACCGACCCCGCAGGTTTCAGCCGGCGCCAGCTGGATCAACTGTATGATTTCCGGGCCATTGTGGGGCAGGATGCGCGCCTGCTGCACGTGCTGCGCAGCGTGGGCCAGGTAGCAGCCACCGATGCGTCGGTGCTCATTGAGGGCGAAAGCGGCACTGGCAAGGAGCTGATTGCCGAAGCCGTGCACCAGAACAGCCAGCGGAAAAAGCAGCCCTTCGTGAAGGTGAACCTAGGCGGTATTTCGGCTTCGCTGTTTGAGAGTGAGATGTTCGGGCACCGGCGTGGGGCCTTCACCGATGCCAAAACCGACCGCCAGGGCCGCTTCGAGCTGGCCAACGGTGGCACCATCTTCCTGGATGAAATCGGGGAGCTGGATTTGAGCAGCCAGGTGAAGCTGCTGCGCGTGCTCCAGGACCGCACCTACGAGGTGCTCGGCGACAGCAAGCCTCGCCGCCTCGATATCCGCGTGATTTGCGCCACCAACCGTAACCTGGCCGACATGGTGCAGCAGGGCCACTTTCGTGAAGATCTGTTTTACCGCATCAACCTGATTACGGTGCGCCTGCCCGCCCTGCGCGAGCGGCCCGAAGATATTCCGCTGCTGGTGCAGCACTTCGTGGACGGGCTGCGCGCCACCTACCACCGCCCGGCCCTAAAGGTGGGCACCCGCGCCCGCCACTGGCTGCAGGAACAGCCACTACCGGGCAACATCCGGGAGCTGAAAAACCTGGTGGAGCGGGCCGTGCTGGTTTCGGGCAAGGACGAACTGGGCCCCGAAGACTTTGAGGCCCAGTTTCAGCCCACCGCGCGGGTGCCCGCCGCTGGCGAGTTGCCCGAGCCCGGCACCATCACCCTCGACGAGCTGGAAGCTCAGATGATTCGCCGCACCCTGGAGCACTACGGCGGCAACATTAGCCGCGTGGCCAAAGCCCTGGGCCTGAGCCGCGGCGCGCTCTACCGCAGGCTGGAGAAATACGCTATTCCGTTTGATGCGGAGTAGCAAGTAAGAACGTCATGCTGAGCGGAGCATGACGTTCTTTGTCCCTTCCGCACACGAATCCCGCTATGTCTCTGCGCCTGCAATTCATCTTCGTCGTCGTCATCATCCACGGCGTGCTTATTGTGCTGGCGGCGCAGGTGCGAACCACGAATGCGCCGTTGTTTGTGGGGCTGGAAGCACTGCTGCTGCTGAGCCTGGTGCTGACGTGGCGGCTGTACCGGGGGTTTGTGCGGCCATTTCAGTTGATTGCGGCCGGTACCGAGGCCATCCGGGCCCAGGACTTCTCCCTGAAGTTCGTGCCCGTAGGCCAGCGCGACATGGACCAGCTCATTGCTGTGTACAACCACATGCTCGACGCGCTGCGGCAGGAGCGGGTAACGCAGCACGAGAAAAGCCATTTGCTGGAAAGCCTGATTCGGGCGTCACCGGCCGGGGTGCTGCTGCTGTCCTTCGAGGGCCATATTGAAGGCGTAAACCCCGCCGCCGAGCGTATGCTGGCGCAGACCGCTGCCCAGCTGCTGGGCCAGCAGCCCGCCCACCTGCCCGGCGACTGGGGCCCGGCCCTGGCGGCCCTGAGCGAGACGCAGCCGCAGGTGGTGCAGCTTTCGGGTCTGCAGACCTACCGGGCGCACAGCTCGCGGTTTATCGACCGGGGCTTCACGCGGCGGTTTATCGTGCTGGAAGAGCTGACCCAAGATTTGATCCGGCAGGAAAAGCAGGCCTATGAGAAGCTGATCCGGATGATGGCCCACGAAATCAACAACTCCATCGGGGCCATCAACTCCATCCTCCAAAGTTTCCACCACTATGCCCCCCAGCTGCAGCCCCAGGACCAGCCCGATTTTACCGAAGCCCTCGATGTGTCCATCAGCCGCAACACCCACCTGGCTAACTTCATGGCCAACTTTGCTACCCTGGTGCGCCTGCCGCCGCCCCGGCTCCAATCCACCGACGTGCATGAGCTGTTGCGGACCACGGCGCGGCTGCTGCAGGTGCAGGCCGAGCGCCGCCGCATCCGCTGGCACTGGGAGTTGGCGCCCGCGCTGCTGGTGGCCGAGGTAGACCCGGTGCAGCTGGAACAGGCCCTGCTCAACATCTGCAAAAACGCCCAGGAGGCCATCGGGGAAGACGGTAACATCTGGGTGCGCACCCATCAGGAGCCCGCGCAGCTCATCATCGAAAACGACGGCCCCGGCTTGGCCCCCGAGGTGCAGCGCCGCCTGTTTACGCCCTTCTTCAGCACCAAGCGCGACGGCCAGGGCATCGGCCTTACCCTCACCCGCGACATTCTGCTGCAGCACCACTGCCGCTTCAGCCTCGAACCCCAGCCCAACGGCCGCACGGCGTTTACCATCTGGCTGTAGCCGGCAATCGACCCGCTCCAAAGCGTCACGCGGCGCCGGCCGGAGCAGCGCTACCTATCGGTAAGCTGCTCCGGCCAGCGCCGCGTGCGGTTACTGGCGGGGGCGGTTAAGGCTATTTTTTCTTCACCGGGCCCTTTGTGGCTGGGACTTTTGGTGTGGGGACCGGCGGGCCATCAGCTACTACCTGCCCGTTGCGGTAAGTGGCCTTTTCCTGCACGGTCTTGCCGTCGGGGCCGAAGGTGGTCCAGACGCCCGACTGCTTGCCGTTGCGGTAGAAGCCGGTGGTTTCCGGGGTGCCGTCTTCGCGCAGCTGGCGGAAAGTGCCCGTCTTGAGGCCCTTCACGTAAGTGGTTTCCGCCTTCAGCTTGCCCGACTCATAAAACTCCTGGCCGAGGCCGGTGGGCTTGCCGTTCTCATAAACCAGCTTGCTGAGGACGGTGCCGGTGGGCGAGTAGCTCAGCTTCTCGCCGGCCAGGCGCCCATTCACATACGTTTCCTGGGTGGCGGGCTGCTTGCCGCCGGGGTGGAAGGTGCGCCACTGCCCGGCCGGCTGCCCGGCCTTGAACTGCTGCTCGGCCTTCACGGTGCCGTCCTCGAAATAGGCCGTCACTTTCCGGTCGCGGCCCTGGTTGGCGTGCTCAATCTTCTGCTCCGGCTTGCCCGACTCGTAGAAATCTTCCTGCGTGCCCGTCAGCACGCCCTGGCGGTAGGTCATCTTGCTTTTGAGGGCGCCGCTTTCGTAGTAGGCTTTGGCCGGGCCTTCGAGGTTGGAGGTGCCGCCGGCCAGGCTGCGGGCCTGCTTGGTCAGGTCGTCGCCGAGCGGGTTTTTCACGGCGCGGCCCGCGAAGGTGCTGGCCACGTAGCTGCCCTCGGTCTGGAGCTTGCCGGAGCGGTAGTAGCTGCGGTAGCTGCCCTTGCCCGACTTATCGGCCAGCACTTCGGTTTCGGTCTGGCCGTTGTCGTAGTAGGTTTTGTAGGGACCGGCCAGCAGGCCGCGGCTGTATGTGGCTTCGCTCTGGAGCTGGCCGTTGGGGTAGTAGGTTTTCACCGGGCCGTTGGCCTGCCCATTCTGGTAGGTGATTTCCACCTTGGGCTTGCCCGAAGGGTACAGCTCGCGCACGGCCCCGGCGGGCTGGCCGGCGGCCAGCGTGGTTTCCAGCTTTACCTCGCCGTTGGGGTGGTAGTAGCGCAGCGTGCCGGTGGGCTGGTCGTTGTCGTAGGAGCCTTCCTGGGCGGGCTTGCCGGTTTCGTAGTAGGTCTTAAACGGCCCCTGGCGCACGCCCTGTTGGTACGTTACCTCCAGCCGGCGCTGGCCGTTGGGGTGAAACTCTACGTAGCTGGAGTCGCGCTTGCCGCCGGCGTAGCGGGTCTGGGCCTCCAGCTTGCCGGAGCGGTAAAAGCGCTTGTAAGGCCCTTCCATCACCGTATCGCTGGCCACCACGGCCGAGTAGATTTCACGCTTGCGGGTGTTGGTCGAGTCGAAGTAGGTGGTGAAGCGTCGCATCTTCTGGGCTTGGGCCGAGGTAGCGGCCGTGAGCAGGAGCAGGGCAAAGGCAGTTCGTTTCATAGGATCACGGATTAGCACGGATTTCAGCGGATTTCACGGATTTTGTGGACGATTCGCGGCTGTGAGCTACAACGCTGTTGCGCCCGCTACTGGTGCAAAGCAGATAAATCAAAGGTAGCACCGCCGGCTTTGCCAGCTCCGCCGAAGCGCATGGCAAGGCCGCGGCCACTGCCAGCGCTTGTAGCAGGGTAAGCACCTTGCGAACTGCCAGATCCTTGTGGCAGGCAGGCAAGAAGGCAGGCAGCCCCGGCCCCAGATGGATCAGCAAACAAAAGCCCTGCCGCAACGTTGCGGCAGGGCTTTATCTAATTTCAGAAATCGACTACAAAATCCGTGAAATCCGAATAATCCGGTTAAATCCGTGATTAGAGCTTCTCCAGCACGATGCTGCTGGCTCCGCCGCCACCGTTGCAGATGCCGGTCACGCCGATTTTGCCGCCTTCGTTCTGCAGCACGTTCAGCAGCGTCGTCACGATGCGGGCACCGGAGGCGCCGAGCGGGTGGCCCAGGCTTACAGCACCGCCGTACACGTTCACGTTTTTGCCTTCCAGGTTCAGCAGCTTGTTGTTGGCCAGCGACACCACCGAGAAAGCCTCGTTGATTTCGTAGAAATCCACTTCCGAAGCCTCCAGACCGGCGTGCTTCAGCGCCTTCGGAATAGCCAGCGACGGGGTGGTCGTGAACCACTCCGGAGCCTGCTCGGCATCGGCAAAGCCGCGCACGATGGCCAGCGGCTTCACGCCCAGGGCCTCGGCTTTCTCGCGGCTCATCAGTAGCACGGCAGCAGCACCGTCGTTGAGGGTAGAGGCGTTGGCGGCCGTCACGGAGCCTTCCTTGCCGAACGCGGGCTTGAGGGCCGCGAACTTGCTGAAATCAGCCTTGGTGTACTCCTCGTCGTCGCTGATAACGGTTTCCTTGCCGCGCACCGTGATGGTCACGGGCACGATTTCATCTTTCTTCTTGCCAGCCTGGGCGGCGGCGGCGCTCCGCTCGTAGCTCTGCTGGGCAAAGGCGTCCTGGTCTTCGCGCGTGATGCCATAGTGGGTGGCGGTGCGGTCGGCGGCTACGCCCATGGCGAAGTCGTGGTACGGGTCCCAGAGGCCGTCCTTCATCAGGCCGTCAATCATCTGGCCGTGACCGTACTTGGCGCCGAAACGGGCTTTATCGAGGTAATACGGTACGTTCGACATGCTTTCCATGCCGCCCGCCAGCACCACATCGGCTTGGCCCAGCATGATGGCCTGCGCGGCGTACATAATGGCTTTCGAGCCTGAAGCACACACTTTATTTACCGTGGTGCACTCCACCGTATCGGGCAGGCCGGCTTTCTTGGCGGCCTGGCGGGCAGGCGCTTGGCCCAGGTTGGCCGAAATTACGTTGCCCATTATCACCTGCTGAACTTCGGAGGCATCAACGCCGGCCTTTTCCAGCGCGCCCTTCAGGGCAATGGCACCCAGCTCCGTAGCCGACAGCGAGGCTAGGCTGCCGCCAAACGAGCCGATGGGCGTGCGAACGGCCGATACAATTACTACTTCTTTGATTTGCATAAAACAGGGGGTGGGGAAGTGGTTGGAATCTGTGGGTAAAGGTACGAGTGATTGGGGAATGGGCTGTAGGCGGCTGGCAGCCCGGTTTCGGACGCTTGCTGCCGCTGCCTTACCAGGCGGGTTTGTTGGGGTCGGGCTTGGCGGTAGCCGGGCGGGGCAGCTGCTGCAGGTATTGCTGCTCGGCCGCGCTGAGGGCCTCCAGAATCTGCCGGGCCTGGCCGCTGCTCAGGTTCATTTGCTGCAGGCGGGCCCGCTGGGTTTGCAGCTGAGCCTCATCGGGGGCGGCGGTTTCGGTGCCGGGCTGGCTGCTGGTGCCGCCGCGGCCCTCCGGGCCATCGGGCGAGTTGCTGAAGCCGCGGGTGTTGCCGGGCTGGCTGCCCTGGGCCACGCGGCGCTGCTCACCCTGGCCCGGCTGAAAGTTGCCGCTGGCGCTGTTGCCGAGTTGGTTGCTTGGCTGGTTGGGGTCGCGCTGGCCGTTTGGGTTGGCCTGGGGCTGCGCCGGGTTTTGCTTGTCCTGCGGGCTGTTGGGGTCGTCGAGCTGGCCCGGCCGGTCCTGGCCGGCACGGGACTGCGGCGCCGGGCTCGGCCCCGCCGACTTATCCGGCTGGCCATCGGTGCCGGGCGGAGCCTCAGCCGGAGTGGGGAGCGGAATGGTCGGGTCCTGCTGGCGCCGCGTGAGGTATTCGCTCACTACCTCGTAGTTGTAGCGGGCCAGCGCATTGGCCGGATTGGTTTGCAGCGCCTGCCGAAGCAGCCCCAGCGCCTGGGCGTAGTCGCCTTTGCGGGTGGCCAGCACGGCCAGCTGCTGCTGGGCAGTGCTGCGCACCACCGCCGAGCGACTGGTCAACAGCCGGCCGTAGGCGTTGCGGGCCAGGGCAGTCTGGCCGGCCCGGGTGCTGGCATGGCCCAGGTTGAGCAGGATGGCCTCATCCGTAGCGCCGAGCTCCTGCACCGCCTTATTATATAGTTGCGTAGCCCGCACAAAATCTGCGCGGCGGTAGGCTGCCTGGGCCTGCTGCACCGCCTCGTTCCGGTCGTGGATAGTGCGCAACCCACCCAGGCCCCCCAGCAGCGTCAGCAACATAATACCTGCGTGCTTCATAGCTTGATTACGCGAACCGTGAGCAATATGTCCAGCGCCATCAGCGCTAGTGCCAGCGCCAGCGGATACCGGTAGCGGTTGTCGGCCACGGATACGGTGCGCACCTGCTCGGTCTGGCCTTCCAGCCGGTTGAGTGCATTTACCAGCAACGGAAACTCGTCGCGGCGGTCAGACAGCTCGAAATACCGGCCCCCGGTTTGTTCGGCCAGCCGCTGCAATGGAGTAGGAGAGAGGCGGCTCACCGCGTCGCGGCCGCGGGCGTCGCGCACGAAGCCGCCTTTTTCGCGTGGCAGGCGGGAGCCATCCAGCGTGCCTACGCCCAGCGCAAACAGGCGGGCACCCGAGCGCGCCAGCAGCCGCAGCGTTGGCTCCAGGTTTTCCCCAAAATCCTCCCCGTCGCTGACCAGCACCAGCGCCGTCGCGCGCGGCGACGTGGCCGGCAGCTTGTTGAGGCGTGCCAGCACCAGCTCCAGCGGCGGCGTCAGGTCGGTGGTGCCCGCTGGCACCAGGTTGGTTTGCAGCGTGCTCAAAAACAGCTGCAGGGCGCTTTGGTCATAGGTGAGGGGGCATTGCACGTAGGCTTCCGCCGCAAATACAATCAGTCCAATCCGGTCGGCCTGAAAGCGGGAGGCCAGCTGAGCCAACTCGGCCTTGGCCTTTTGCAGGCGGGTGGGCGCAATATCCGGGGCATCCATGGAGCGCGACAGGTCCACCAGCAGCCACACGTCTTTGCCGGTGGTGCGCACCGGCTGCCGGGTGAGGCCATATGCCGGGCCCAGCAGAGCCATGCCCAGCAACCCCATATACAGGAACCGCAGCGTCAGTTTCCAGCCCAGCCGCCAGCCTTTTTGGTTGAGCGGAGCCGCCAAACGGCGGGTCCGGAAAAAAAATCCGAGGTAGAGCGCAAAAAAAATGCTGAGTGCCGCCACCTCTTTCCACGACACGGAATAGGCCCAGTTCAGCATGGCGAAAGAGCAGGCAACAAAATGAAAATCATGTGAAAAGCAGCGCGGGAAGTAGGGAGCGGCGAGGCAAAGATAGGTGCTGGCGCAGCCCGTGCAGCAGCCCAGGGTACAGCCAAGTTCAAGATATTTTTTTTGAAAAAGGGGTGTTTATCGGTTCTCCTAGTATATTTGCACACTCTTCAGCCGGAAGGGACCACCAACGGAGAGGTGGGTGAGTGGCTTAAACCAGTAGTTTGCTAAACTGCCGTAGCTCTAAAGGTTACCGGGGGTTCGAATCCCCCCCTCTCCACAATTCTTTAAGATGAGGAATTGAGAATCGGCAATGCCAATTGCTCCTGAGCGTAGTAACTCAGACTCTCAGTTCCTCATTCTTTTTTCGGGGTGTAGCGTAGCCCGGTATCGCGCCTGCTTTGGGAGCAGGAGGCCGCAGGTTCGAATCCTGCCACCCCGACCATCGAATAGCCGTCAGCCCACCTCTGGGGCGGGCGGCTATTTGTTTTTGACCCCGTAGCTCAGCTGGATAGAGCAGCTGCCTTCTAAGCAGCCGGTCATTGGTTCGAATCCAATCGGGGCCACGTTAAAAATGAGCCACTTAGCTTGATTGCTGGGTGGCTTTTTTATTCGACATTTATTTCCTGCCACTCGCCTGCACCTATGAAATCCACCCTGATTGTGGGATGCTAGAAGAACCACGTCCAGTTGTTAAAGCAACAAAGCGTGACAACTTTATGCATGGTATGAATCTGTTGAAGTAATTAGGATAGAGTTATTGAATAGTTAGATAATCTTCAAATTTCTATAAATCAGATGATTGCTAAACTGGCATCTGATTGATTGCTACTTAGGTCTAACTACCGAGGGGCGCGGGGCAAAAGCTCACACCACAGGTTACGGTGCGCTCAGCTACTTACTGCTCTCGCTCACTGAGCTGTTGTGCAAGGTATCTGCCAGTGGCTCCTGCATAGCAGCAAGTCGGGCTTGATTTGGCTTTTTTGTTGGAAACCCATACATTGAACTGCGAAAATTTCAGTTTTTTGCCTGTTTCTCACCCTTCATCACCATTTGCATCATGAAAAAAACTCTACTCGGTATTACTTTCCTTTTAGGGCTCGGCCTACAAGGCTACAGCCAAGGTACTCCGGCTATCACTTCATTCACTGCACAGAACTCCAACCTGCCAGCCGATTTCCGTATTGTCGGGATTCAGGCTATTGATGCCAACACCGCCTGGGGGCTGGCCGGTACGCTCAATCCGGCGGGTACCAGCATTGATGCCAACACCTATTTGCGCACCACCAACGGCGGCACTGCCTGGCAGGGTGGTCTGATTGCCCCGGCGGGTTTCACCGGCTACACCGCCGGTAACCTCTACGCCGTGAACAGCACCACTGCCTGGGCTGCTATGTTCGATGGGACGAACGGCGGTGGCCTGATTGCCAAAACATCTGATGGGGGAGCCACTTGGGTTGCCCAGACCAACCCTGCCGCCGGCCAGTTCGCTGCTCCGGATGGCTTCGGTAACTTCGTGTATTTCTTCGATGCCAACAACGGTGTATGCATGGGCGACCCCAACCGCCAGGGTACCTCGAGCATTAAGTTTTTTGAAATCTATACCACCACCAACGGTGGTACCACCTGGGTGCGCACGCCCCGCGCCAACGGCTTGGCCAGCAACACCAGCGAATACGGCGTAGTGAACCAGTACACCGTGGTGGGCAACACTATCTGGTTTACGTCGCTCTACGACCCGACCTCCATCACGTCGCCCTCGCGTGTTTTCAAGTCCACTGACCGCGGCTTGAACTGGACTTCGGTAAATAGCAACATTTCCAACCGCGTATCGGGCGTAACTTTTGCCACCGCCAACAACGGCCTGATCTGGAATAATGAGAACCTGAGCGTGACCACCAACGGTGGTACGTCCTGGACGACCCAGACCTACAGCACGCCCTTCCGTGATTCGGATGTGAAAGCCATTCCCGGCAGCAACACGTACGTAGCGGTTGGTCTTGATGCTCGCGTGGCCACGCCTTCGGCCGCCGATATCGGAACTTCCATCAGCCGCGACAATGGTGCCACCTGGACTACTATCGACAACCGGGCGCAGTATTTGTCGGTTAGCTTTGCTTCAGGCACAGTAGGCTGGGCCGGTGGGTTCTCGGCCCCTGCCGGCGGCGGTGGCATCGGCAAGTACACGGGCACCAACATCCTGTCCAACCGCAATGCTGAGCTACAGAAAGCTCTGGCTGTTTACCCTAACCCCAGCACAACCGGTGTATTCACGGTGCAACTGGCTTCGGGCCTGAAAACGGGTGCCACGGTGCGTGTGTTCGACGTAGTAGGCCGCCAGGTAGCTGCCCAGACGCTGAACGCCACGGCTGTAGCAGCCAAGTCTACCACCGTAGACCTGAGCAGCGAAAAGGCCGGTATCTACACGCTGGAGCTGCGCACCGACGCTGGGGTAGCTCAGCAGAAGCTGGTGGTTGAATAGTAGCCATCAGTAGTATATGCATTCTGAAGCCCCCATTCCTCCCGAATGGGGGCTTTTTTGCTATTTGGCCGTTGTCAGCCAAACATTTTTATTTGCTGGTGCTCTTACTGTCAACTTCTCTAAAACATCCATCTTTCCTTCCATTCATCCTTTCCTCATGTACAAACCACTACTATTCGTATCCGCATTTCTTGCCATGGGTGCCACCGCGCAGGCCCAGTGGGCAACCCAGCCGATCAGCTTTGCCAATCCGGCCGCCTCGCCGGCCCTGATTGAGGCCGTCAGCCCTACCGTAGTCTGGACGATTGGCTATGATTTCACAGACGAAGACTCCAACCTCGTGGCGGTAAGCACCAACGGTGGGGTTTCCTGGTCGACCTCGACGGTGACGGGCGTGGATAATACCTCAGAATTCGTGTCGTCGCTGGCTGCTATTAGCAATACCACTGCGTGGGTGACGGTTGTTGGCAACCGGGCCGATGGCCGGGTAATGAAAACCACCGACGGCGGCCAGACCTGGGTGCGCCAGACCACGGCGGCGCAGTTTGGCAGCATCAACAGCTACCCATCCATTATCCACTTCTTCAATGCCAACGATGGCGTAGTGATAGGGGACCCGACCACGGATGGCGGCCCTTTTGAGATGTACACCACATCTAATGGCGGGGCTACCTGGACAGCCGTGGCAACTCCACCAGTTTCTGACTCCCGCGAAGACACGTACGACGACGCCTATGCCATGGTGGGCAACACCATCTGGTGCGGCACTTTCCAGGGACGCATCCTGCGCAGCACAGACAAGGGGCTGACCTGGACGGCGCCGGTTCCCAGTGGATTGGATGCCGTGCGGAATATCGCGTTCCGGGATGCTCAGAACGGCCTGGCTATATTCCTGGATGAGGACACCGGCGAGCGGCAACTGTCTCGCACCACCGACGGCGGGCTCACCTGGGCCCGGGTAAACTACACTGGCACCATGCCCGGTTTCGGCCTCGACAACGTGCCCGGTACCAACCAGTACGTGAGCACCGGCCTCGATCTGGGCGACGGCATCAAGGGCACGGCCTACACCCGCGACAACGGCCAGAGCTGGGTGACAATAGAAAGCACCAACAATAACCTGTACGTAGACTTTGTCAGCCCAACCGCGGGCTGGACGGGCGGCCTGAACATCATGACTGGGGCTGGCCAGGGAATGCGCCGTTTCACCAGTTCCGTGCTGGGTGCCAAGCAGGCCACTACCGAACAGCTCGGCTATAGCGTGTATCCTAACCCAAGCGCCGATGGCCGCTTTGAAGTACGCGCCAAGGAACCCCGCACCGGCGCGATGCTGCGCGTATCCGACGCGCTGGGCCGGGAGGTAGCTCGCCGTCCGTTGACGGGCAACGGCACCGCTCCTGTCACGCTCGACCTGAGCCAGTATCAGGCCGGAGTGTACACGCTCGAAATTAGTTCGGCTGCCGGCACCGCCCACCAGAAGCTAGTGGTGAAATAGGCTGCTGCTCCATACGCCGACTGGCGAAAAAGCCTCCGTTCGAAAAGAATGGGGGCTTTTTTTACTATTTGGCCACCGTCAGCCAACCGTTTTTGGCTTCGTGTACTCTACCTGTCAACTTCCATCTTTTCCATCTACTATGCGCAAACAATTATGCATGCTGGGCTTTCTGCTGGCGTTTGGTTCGGCCCAAGTTCAGGCCCAATGGGTCAACCAGCCCGTGAACAACCCTACGCCTGACCAGTTCAACCTGCTCATCTCTGCCGTAGATGCCAACGTGGCCTGGACCACCGTGGTGGGCAGTGAGGATTTCTTCACCCAGCTGTTCAGCCGCACCACCAATGGCGGCACTACCTGGACCACGCTAGCCATTCCGGGCCTAACGCCCAACGACCTCGTGACCAGTATCTACGCCCGGAACGCCACCACTGCCTGGGTGACGGTGGCCGCCGATTTCGTAGGGCCCGGCCGCATCCTGCGCACCACCGACGGCGGGGCCAGCTGGGTCACCCAGACCACGGCCAACCAGTTTGCCGGCAACAACAGCTTCCCGACCGTGGTACGCTTTTTCGATGCGGTGAACGGCGTGGCTCTGGGCAACCCTAACAATGGGCGCTTTGAAATCTACACTACCAGCAATGCCGGCGAAACCTGGACGGCCATTCCGGCCGCCAACGCGCCCCAGCCTCAGGGGCTGGAAGACCTGGTGACCGGCGTGCCGGTGGTGGCCCAAGCCGGCAACAGCATCTGGGTGGCCACCGACGAGGGCCGAATGCTGCGCTCCACCGACCGAGGCCTGACCTGGGCTGTATCCTCCACCGGGCTGACGTACCCAGCAAACATGGCCTTCCGCGACGCCCTTAACGGCTTGGCCCTGGATGAAGACGGCAGCTACGTGCGCACCACCGACGGTGGGGCCACCTGGGCGGCCCTCAACCCCACCGGTTCTGTGCGCCGCATCGGCCTCGACAATGTGCCCGGCACCCGCACCTACGTGTCGACGGGGTTTGGCGCCTACGGTCCCGGCTCGTCGTATTCCACCGACGACGGCCAGACCTGGGTAACCCTCGAATCGACCATCAACCACGCGTTGGTGGACTTCGTCAGCCCCAGCGTGGGCTGGTCGGCAGGCCTGCTGGTGGATGCCGATGGCGAGGTAGCGGGCGGCAACGGCATGAACAAGTACACCGGTATTACGCTGGCAACCAATGCCGCCCTGGCTTCGCGCCTGGGCATCAGTGCCTTCCCCAACCCAGCGCCCGATGGCCGCTTTGTGGTGCGGGCCAGTGGCCTGAAAGCCGCCACCCCGGCGCGCGTGCTCGATGGCCTGGGCCGCACCGTGCGGACCGAAACCTGGACCTCGCCCGCGCTGGCCCCGCTTTCGCTGGACCTGAGCCAGCAGCCGGTGGGCGTGTATGTGCTGGAGTTGAGCACCCCCGAAGGGCTCGTGCGCCAGAAGCTGGTGGTGCGCTAAGCGGCCGAAGCGTCAGGAATATCGGATTATTCGAAGGCCTGTTCCCTGCCCGGAGCAGGCCTTTTTTTGCCTATGCTCCGGCGGCCTTTCTTGCCACTGTTAGGCGGGCTTATTCGGGGCTGGCGCTAGCAAAAACGGGATATTTTCGGTACTTTTGTAGGATAGCATCCTAGCTGAACTTACGCCCGAAACATGAGCGAAACACAAGAGATAATCGGTGCCTCGGACTACTCCGCGGATAGCATTCAGGTACTCGAAGGGCTCGAAGCGGTACGCAAGCGTCCTTCCATGTACATCGGCGACACTGGCGCGAAAGGCCTTCACCACCTGGTGTGGGAGGTAGTGGATAACTCCATTGACGAAGCCCTGGCCGGCCAGTGCGACCGAATCGAGGTGAGCATTCACCCCGGCAACTCCATTTCTGTACAAGACAACGGCCGCGGGATTCCCGTCGGCATCAACCAGAAGTTCGGCAAATCAGCCCTCGAAATTGCCCTGACCGTGCTGCACGCCGGCGGCAAGTTCGACAAGAACAGCTACAAGACCTCCGGCGGCCTGCACGGCGTGGGCGTGTCCTGCGTGAATGCCCTCAGCACCCACACCCACGTGAAGGTGCAGCGCGAAGGCCGCATGTACGAGCAGGAATACACCATTGGCGTGCCCCAGTACGACGTGCGCGAAATCGGGCCTGCTGACGGCCGCGGCACCTACGTGTGGTTCCAACCTGATGGCACCATCTTCGACGAAACGCTGGAGTACTCCTACGAGCGGATTGCCACCCGCCTGCGCGAGCTGGCCTACCTCAACCGCGGCATCCGCATCATCCTCACTGACCTGCGCGAGCAGGCCGCCGATGCCGAAGGCCAGCCGCTGCGCACCGAGTTCTACTCGGAAGGCGGTGTGGCCGAGTACGTGCAGTACCTCGACAGCAGCCGCACAGTGCTCATGACCAAGCCCGTGTACGTGGCTACGGAGCGCGGCATTCCGGTGGAAGTGGCGTTCCAGTACAACGACTCGTACCAGGAGCACATCTTCTCCTACGTCAACAACATCAACACCCACGAGGGCGGCACGCACGTGGCAGGCTTCCGCTCGGCCATTACGCGGGTGCTGAAAGCCTACGCCGAGAAATCGGGCGAGGTGGCCAAGGCCAAAATTGAAATTCAGGGCGACGACTTCCGCGAAGGCCTCACCGCCGTTATTTCGGTGAAGGTGGCCGAGCCCAAGTTTGAGGGCCAGACCAAAGGCAAGCTGGGCAACTCCGAAGTGAGCGGCGCCGTGAACCAGGTAGTAGGCGAAATCCTCAATCAGTATCTGGAGGAAAACCCCAAGGAAGCCCGCGTCATCGTCGAGAAGGTGATTCTGGCTGCCAAAGCCCGCGTAGCCGCCAAGAAGGCCCGCGAAATGGTGCAGCGCAAAACCGTGCTGGGCTCCAACTCGCTGCCCGGCAAGCTCGCCGACTGCTCGGAGTCAGACCCCGCCATCTGCGAGCTGTACCTGGTGGAAGGTGACTCGGCTGGCGGCACCGCCAAGCAGGGCCGCAACCGCGCCTTCCAGGCCATTCTGCCGCTGCGGGGTAAGATCCTGAACGTAGAGAAGGCCCAGGAGCACCGCATCTACGAAAACGAGGAAATCCGGAACATGATTACGGCCCTCGGCGTGAGCTTCGAAAAGAAGACCGACGAAGACGACGGCAGCACCAGCCGCTCGCTGAACCTCGACAAGCTGCGCTACCACAAGGTCATCATCATGACCGATGCTGACATCGACGGCTCGCACATCCGGACCCTGATCCTGACGTTCTTCTTCCGCTACATGCCGGAGCTGATCGAGAAAGGCTACATCTACATCGCGCTGCCGCCGCTGTATCTGGTGAAGCGCGGCAAGGAAGAGCGCTACTGCTGGACCGAAGAGGAGCGCATGGCTGCCCAGGAAGAAATGGGCCGCGGCAAGCCCGAAACGGTGAACGTGCAGCGCTACAAAGGCCTCGGCGAAATGAACGCCGAGCAGCTCTGGACCACCACCATGCAGCCCGACACCCGCTCCCTGAAGCGTGTAGACGTGGACTCGGGCGTGGAAGCCGACCACCTCTTCTCCATGCTGATGGGCGACGAAGTGGCCCCCCGCCGCGACTTCATCGAGAAAAACGCCAAGTACGCCAAGCTGGACGTGTAACGCGCTGATACTAAAAAAAGCCCGCTCCGTGAGCGGGCTTTTTTATTGATGCCTGCCAACCAACAAACCCCGTAGAAGCAGCTACATTTATTAAAAGCGCAACAGAAGGTCCGGTACCAGCGTGTATCTTGCCGTACTGCCTTCTGGATGCCCTTCCTTCGTTATGAAACTCTTCAAGTCTGCCGACCTTATCCGCAAAAGCAAATACATCAGCCGCGACCTGAGCTGGCTGCGCTTCAACTATCGCGTGCTCGACCAGGCCAAGGACGCCGGCCGGCCGCTGTTCGACCGGCTGCGGTTTCTGGCCATCACGTCGTCGAATCTGGATGAGTTCTTCATGATTCGCGTCGGCTCGCTTTACAACTACCTCGATTACGGCAAGGAGCGGGTCGACTACTCGGGGCTGCGCGAGCTGCCCTTCCGGCGCAAGCTGCTCGACTTCGCCCACCGCTTCGTCAACGACCAGTCGATGACGTACCTGAACGAGCTGAAGCCGCAGTTCGAGAAGAACGGCTTCAACATCCTGCGCATGGACGAGTTGACGGAGCTGGAACTGAAGAAGGCCGACGGCTACTTCAAGAACACCATCTTCCCGCTGCTCACGCCGATGGTGTACGACTCGTACCACGGCTTTCCGCTGATGATGAACCAGATGCTCATTCTGGGCGTGGTGACGCGCACCGGTACCGGCGACCTGGAAACCGAGAAAGGGCAGGAGCGCCTCACGTTCGTGCAGATTCCGCAGAACCTGACGCGCTTCTTCGAGCTCACGCGCAAGGAGAAGGTGCTGTTTGTGCCGATTGAGGAAATCGTGCGGGCCAACTTGCCCAAGCTGTTCCGCAACGTGGAAATCGAGTCGGCCGACCTGTTCCGCATCACCCGCAACGGCGACTTCACGCTGGAAGAATCCGAGGACATCGATACCGATTTCATCAAGGAGCTGCAGCAGGGCCTCAAGACGCGCAAGCGCGGCCGCGTGGTGCGCCTGGAAGTGGAGCCCAACGCCTCGGCGCTGCTGATGACCGTGCTCAAGGAGCGCTGGAAAATCGATAACGGCAACGTGTTCGTTATCAACTCGCTGATTGACCTGAAGGGGCTGCTGCAGATTCTCAAGCATCCCAACTTCCGCGGCAAAACCTCGCGCCAGCCCGCCCCTATTGCGCCGCTGAGTTTGCCCGAGGGTGCCGACGAGAACCTGTTCGAGTACCTCAAGCACCACGATGTGCTGCTGCACCACCCCTACAACAGCATCGAGCCGATGGTGCGGCTGCTGGAGCAGGCCGCCGAAGACCCGCAGGTGCTGGGCATCAAGCAAACCATCTACCGCCTCGCCGACGACTCGCGCGTGACGGCGGCGCTGCTGAAGGCGGCTGAAAACGGCAAGCACGTGTCGGTGCTGTTTGAAATCAAGGCCCGATTCGATGAGGAGCGCAACATCCGGGAGGGCGCGCGGCTGGAAAAGGCCGGCTGCTTCGTGATTTACGGCGTGAGCAAGTACAAGACGCACACCAAGATGCTGATGGTCATCCGGAAGGAAGGCGAGAAGGTGACGCGCTACGTGCACATCGGCTCAGGCAACTACAACGAGCAAACCAGCAAGCTCTACACCGACGTGAGTTTGCTCACGACCAACGACGTGTACGGCCACGACGTGTCGGAATTCTTCAACGTCATCACCGGCCACTCGCAGCCCGACGACTACGAGTACCTGATTACGGCGCCCAAAGATATGCGCCAGCAGCTGGTGCACCTGATCCGGGAAGAAGCCCGCAACGCCAAAAAAGGCCTGCCCAGCGGCATTGTTATCAAAATCAACTCCCTGGAAGACAAGGAGGTGATTGACGAGCTGTATAAGGCGTCGAAGGCCGGCGTGCCCATCCGCCTGATTGTGCGCGGCATCTGCTGCCTGCGGCCGGGCCGCCCCAGCCTGAGCGAAAACATTGAAGTGCGTAGCGTGGTCGGCGATTTGCTGGAGCACTCGCGCCTGTTCTATTTCCACCAGGCCGGGCAGCCGCGCCTCTACGCCGGCTCGGCCGACGTTATGGTGCGCTCCTTCGACCGGCGCATCGAGGCGCTGTTCCTGATTGTGAATCCGCAGCTCAAGCGCGAGGCCATCGGCATCCTGATGCTCAACCTGCTCGACAACCAGAACAGCTACGTCATGCGCGAGGACGGCGCCTACATCCGGCGCCAGCCGCAGCCCGACGAGGTGATTGTGAACGTGCACAAAGACTTCTACCGCCGCGATGAAGAGCGCCTGGCTAACGCCACGCCCGACAGCATGCTGGCCTTGCTGACGGCAGCTAAAGCTGTGGAAGAGGCCGCCGCCCTGGCTGCCGCCGAAGCGCCCGTGGAAGCCTGCAGCCCCGAAGAGGAAGCATCGGCCGACGAGCCGGAAGCGGAAACCGTGGAGTACGTGGTAGCTGCCGAAGCCGAAGAAAAAGAAGAAGCCGACCGCACCAACGCGTAAAAGCAGCGTGTCATTGCGAGGACGAAGGACATTCCGCGTAGCAAGCGGCGTCAATCCTTCCTGTCCGTGTTCTAAGCTAACCTAAGCAGAAAGCCCTCCGGCGTTAGTGTACTACACTACTGCCGGAGGGCTTTCTTTGTTGATGGCGGGCAGTAGCGCGAAGCCTTTGCTTCGCGCTTTCGACGCCTATCACAACTGGTGGCTCAGGCGCGAAGCACAGGCCTCGCGCTACTGGTTGGCCGTTTACTCTACCTCGGTGGGGCGGCTTTGCACTGTTGGAATGGGCGTGCGGTTGGAGTGGTCGTCGCGGGCCCGGATTTCGTCGAAATGCTCCTCGAACAGGGTCTGAAGCATGCCGTCTTTCAGGCCGATGTCGGGCACGATCATCTGGCTGATGTTGGCCCATTCCATAGCCGACAGGTAGATGTGGCCGGCCGGCACGATGACGTCGGCGCGGTCGGGGTTGAGCATGGCCACGTTGACGCGCTCGTCCATGCTCAGGCTGGTCAGGTGGTCGAGGATGGTGCCGATGCGGCGGCGCGTGACAGGCTTGTCGAGCTGAGGTTGAGCCAGGCTGTAGAGCTTGTTGATGTTGCCACCCGTGCCAATGGCTCGGGTGACGTGGTAGCGACGGGCATTTTCCGTCACCCATTCTTCCATGCGCTGCCACAGGCCGGCCTGGGCATCGGTGTTGGCGAGGCCGCTTTCTTCCTGTTGCATGCGCCGGATCGAGCCAATCTCAAACGACTGCGACGCCACCTTGCGGCGGTCGTGGTAGATGTTGAACTCGGTGCTGCCGCCGCCCACATCGATGTGCAGGTAGTGCTTTTTGTCTTCGAGCAGGTGCTCGATTACGCGGTTGATGTAGGCGGCCTCGGCTTGGCCGTCAATCACCTGCACCGACATGCCCAGCTCCTGCTGAATGCGGGCGGCTACTTCGGCGCCGTTGGTGGCCGTGCGCATGGCCGAGGTGGCGCAGATCAGGTAGTGGTTGGGGGCCACGTCGTGCACTTCCATCAGCAGCTTCAGCGCGTGCAGAAACTTGATGAACTTCTCCTGCTTCTTCTCCGAAATGGTGCCGGTGGCAAACACGTCTTCGCCGAGGCGCAGCGGATAGCGCACGTACTCCACCCGCTTGAGCCGGTACCGGTCGCCGTAGTGCAGAACTGCTGAAATCTGACAGCGAACAGCGTTGGAACCGATATCAATGGCGGCAAGCTTCAGCAGAGGATATTGCACGGGCAGTGGGGTTGGCGAGAGGAGTGAGGGCAAAGATAGCCGTTTGGGCAAAACAGGCCCTTTTCTAATGGCTGGGGTAGGCGGAGATTCATGGCATTTGCTTACTATATAGTAACTTATAGTACATCAACGCCCCTCATCATGCTCTCCAACCTGACTTATCTGGACGCCCCGGCGCCGTTATGGCTGGTGGCGGTGTTCCTGGGCACCGTACTACTGGCCGTGGCGCTACTGCTGCACCTGTGCTACCGCGCCGATATCTGGCTGCTGCCGCCGGCGCTGCTGCTGGGGTGGTGGCTGCTGCTGCAGGGAATTCTGGTGTACATGGGGTTTTACCGGAATCTGTACGCGGTGCCGCCGCGCCTGCTGGTGCTGGGCGTGGGGCCGCCATTGGTGGCCATGGTCGGGCTGCTGCTCACCCGATCCGGCCGCAGCCTGCTCGCCCGCTTCGACCTGGTGGGCCTCACGCGCCTGAGCGTGGTGCGGATTCCGGTGGAGCTGTGCCTGTATGGGCTGGCGCTGCACCATCTGGTGCCCGACCTGATAACGTTTGCTGACCGCAACCTCGACCTGGCCGCCGGCCTCACGGCGCCGCTGGCCGCCTACTGGTTTCGGGGCCGGCTGATGGGGCCGCGGCTGCTGCTGCTCTGGCACGCGGGCAGCCTGGTGTTGCTGCTGAACGTAGTGGTGCTGGCGGCCGGGAGCGTGCCCACGCCCTGGCAGCAGCTGGGATTTTCGCAGCCCAATGTGGCGGTGCTGCATTGGCCTTTTGTGTGGCTACCCACCTTCATTGTGCCGCTGGTGCTGTTTTCGCACGTGGCGGCATTGCGGCAGCTGCTGGCCTCACCACACAAAACTGCCCCGCTACAACCAAGTAGCAGGGCAGACGAGTGGCATTTGGAGCCGTGGTTTATTGGTCGATCCGGAAGCCGAGGCCGAACTGGATTAGGCCGCTTTCTTCGGGCGAAATCTGGTAGGAAACCGACAGGGCTAGCTGGTCGGTGACGGGGGCCAGGTAGAAGCCGGCGCCGTAGCCGTCGTGCCAGCCCCCGGGCGAGCTGCCTTTGTAGTACACCCGGCCCCGGTCGAAGAACCCGAACGCGCCGTAGGAGAAGGGCAGAAAGTTGTTTTTGACCTGGCCCAGCGCTAGCCGCAGCTCGGTGTTGAGGTAGAGGCTGGCGTCGCCGGTGAAGCGGTTGCGCACGTAGCCGCGCAGGTTTTCGCGCTGGCCCAGGTTGGCAAACTTGTAGAACGGAATTTCGTCGTCGGGGCCGTATGTTTTGGCGCCGCCGCCTTTCAGCACCAGCGTTACGGGAATGAGCAGACGCGTGGTGCCGTAGTACTCAGCAAAGCCCTGCGAGAGGCCGAAGTTGCTTTTGTCACGGTTGAGCTGAAAGTAGGTGTCGTGCTGGGCACGCAGCCGCACGCCGCGGCGCGCAAAGCGCGGCCGGTCGCGCAAATCCAAATCAAACAGCGCGTTCAGCGCGGCCAGCCGCTGGAAGCCGGTGTTGGGGCGGATATCCCCGGCGGTGGGGTCCTGTTCCAGGCGGCCCAGGTAGCTGGTGCCGGCAAAGTTGGTGCTGTACTGCTCGTAGCCGCCGCCCAGCCGGATGAGGCTGCGCTGGAAGAACACCCGCTCCGTAAAGAGGCCGGCCGTGTAGCCTTTGTAGCGCGCCTTGTAAAAGTTGTTGTCGTAGAGGCCGTCATCTTTGGTGGTATTGTTGCCGAGGCCAAAGAAGTTGTAGAACTGAAAGAAGTTGCCGTACTCGGTGCGCACACCAATATCCCAGAGGCCGATGGCGTGGCGGTGGCGCGAAGCCAGGCTCGCCTGGAAGTTGCCGTTGGCGGTGCCCTGAATGTCGAAGCTGTAGAGGTTTTTGTAGCCCGGCTTGCGGAAGCCCTGCCGTAGGAAGTCGATGCCCACGCCGGCCCCGAACCCGTCGGAGCTGTTGTAGATGAGCGTGGCGCTCGGCTTGTAGCCGTTGTACTGGAACGACTCCCGCTCGTACAGATTCACGTCGGGCGCGGTGGAGGTGCGGTTATCGGACTCGGGGCCCAGCTTCAGGTCGGTATCGGGCACGTCGTAGACTTTGGTGAGGGCGCGCAGGCCACTCACGCGCGAGTCGTCGGCAATCCGGTCTTTGCCGTCGCCGCCAATGATGCGCAGCAGCACGCTGTTTTTGGCCGTGCCGGTCACCGTGAATACGTCCTTGCCGTCGAGGCCGTAGAGGCTGACTTCCTGGGTTTCTTTGGGCGAAAAAGTGCGGTCAAACAGCGGCTCACCGTCGGGCACGTCGCCGTCCTTGCCTTTGTCGAACATGCGCACGCGCAGGTTGCCGTCGGCCTGGCGCTCCACCTGGAATACTTCGGCCTTGTTGGAGCCTACCACGTCCACGCGCTTGGCCAGCATCAGGTAATAGTCGTCGAGCACCTGGGGCAGCTCCTGGATGCGCTGTTTGAGCTTGCGGTTCAGATCGTTGCCGGAGAGGGGCATCAGCTCCTGCGGTAGCTGGGCCGTGGCTTCGTCAATGGCTGCCGGCGTGATGCTGGCCTGCATGTACTGGCCCACCTGCTGCCACTGCTGGCGCGTGAGGCTCTGCAGCAGAAACCGGTCAAGGTCCCGCGCCGGCCAGTTCAGGCTCTTAAGGTCGTGGAATTCGCCCTGGAAATCCTCGATGCTGCCTACAGCCCATTCGCGGTTGGCCAGGTAAGTCAGCAGGCCGTTCCAGAGCGTAAACGACTGGTCCCGGTCGCGCGGAATAGGCTTGTAGACGGTGGTTTTGCCTTGTTTGAAGCCGGCCCACTTCCAGTTGTCTTCGTGCTTGCCGAAGTCGGCCACCAGCATATCGAAGGCGCGGGCCTGGGCAAAAGCCTGGGCATCGATGCGGTTGTCGTGGTCTTTGTAGAGCTGGCGGAAAAAGCTGAACGAGCGGCGCACGTCGTCGGCGCCGCCGAAGCCGGGCAGGTTGGGCTTGGGGTCGCCGGGGCGGTCTTCCAGGGTACCCAGCAGGCCGGCGTACTCCTGGCGGTAGGGCCCCAGCTGGTTGTTGTCGGGCAGCACGAACAGCCGCGGCCGGGCGTGCAGGATGTCGGTCTTATCGAGCAGCGAGGTAATGACTAGCGCTGAGTAGGGGTGGGCCGTGGGCGTGATGCCCCGCAGCACATCGGCCGCAACCGAGTTGCGCAGCTCCGGCGGCAGAATCTTGGTGACGTCCTTGTCCACAGACCGGAATACGTACTCCGACGAGTCGGCCGCACTCAGCTTGAGCGAGGTGGTCTGACGCCCACCGCCGCGCCCAAACACGCGCAGGCCGCCTTTCTCGGAAGCCAAGTCGAGGGTGCGGACCTGTACCGGCTGGGTCCAAGACGTGCGGTAACCTTCGCCCAGGAAAAACTTCGACGCACCCGAGCCGGCGTACTGCTTGCCGGCCGCCAGCGTCTGGGTGGCCTGAAACGGCGCGTCCGGCTTCATCTCGGCCACACCTTTCGGCGCCGACGGGCACTGCGGAATGAAGCTGTTTACGGGCACGTTGGGCAGGCGCGGCTCTTGGCACGCCGACTGAAACAGCACGGCATTGTAGGTTTCACTGACCGCCGCATCCGCCAGGCCAAAGGCATAGAAATAGGCCTTCACGGTGCCGTCGGCGAAATATTCCAGCTTGGAAAAGCCCTCTTCAGAACGGTTGAACTGCGCGTTGCCAGCGGCCCCAACGTGCTCCTTCTCGGCGAAGGAGCCCGAAATTAGGTGGTAGTTGTCTTCGAAGCGGGTGAGCTGCAGGCTGTAGTCGTGGGAGGCCGCGTACACGGCGCCTGGGTGGTCCTTGAGCGTGCCCAGCAGCTCCTTGCGGAAGCCTTGATACTGCGGATTGGCCAAGTCACGCGGGGTGCCCACGTTCTGGCGGTAGGCCGCGTACACCGAGCCCAGCACGGGCGGCAGCAGGTGGCGGCTCAGCGGCTGCTTGCCGCCGTACACGCCGTTGCTGATGACGGGCTGGTGACCCACCAGCAGCATATTTTTGCCTTTGGTATCGTCCAGCAGATCCTGCAGCTGCTCCCGAAATTCCTGCTGGGTGAGGGTTTTGCAGTCGGTGTCGGGCGCTTCGGGCCGGTCGAAGGGATGCGTAAACCAGGGCGAGTTGATGGCCACCACGCGCACGTTGGGCGCCACGTCGATGACCTCGGGGCCGGGGCAGCCGCCGGTGGGCGCAAAGGCGTTCTGGCCGGGCAGGCGCTTCTCAATGTAGTCTTCGAGGCGGCGCACCCGCTTCAGGCCGTCGGGGCCGGAGTTGGCCCAGTCCCGGTCGCCGGGCACGAAGTAGATTTTGCCGTTGGGCAAACCCTGCACCAGCGCAATCAGGGCATCAGCGCGGGCGGTTTCGCCGGCCCGGCTGGAGTCGGTTTTGGTGCCGAGGCCATCGTGGCCCACAATGTCGCCGAGGTGGACTACGGTGAAGGCGCCGCGTTGCTGCTCCAGCGTGCGACGCAGGGCCTGCAGACGAGCCGTAGGAAGGTCGGCAGTGGCGGTGTTGCCGAGCAGGTAGACTGTGTGGGCAGGGGAGGAGACAGTCTGGCCCAGCAGGGGCTGCGCCATAGCCAAACCCAGAGAGGCCAGCAGCAGACGACGGTAGAGTGAGTGCATAGAAAGAGTGCTAGACACCACCATACGGAAAAACCGGCAAGTCGATTTAATCGAAATTTAATTTCTGATTGTAGCGACTACCCTAGGTTCCTGATGTCTTCGGAGATGAAGTTAACATCTTGCGCATAGCCAAGATCAGCAGGCAGGGCAGCCCCACCCACAGCAGCTCGCTTTTCAGCACCCGGGCCGCCCATTCACCCACAAATTTCTTCACTCCAATCGGCGAAACCGCCAACGGCCGCCACGGGAAAAAGTAGCGCTGCTGCTCGAACGGGCTGAAAAACGCCACGCCTTCGCCGCCGATAGTCAGGGCATCGAGGACGCCGTGGGAGGCCGTAGCCAGAAACAGCAGCAGCCACAGCCGCCCGGCCGGTGGCGTGCCGGGCGCGCGGCGGGCCTGCGCCAGCCCGGTCAGCGCTGAGGCCATCACCGCAGCCGCCAGAATGGAGTGCGTAAGCCCGCGGTGCCCCCAGAGGCTGGCGTAGGGCACATGAAACTTGAAGCCGATAACGTCGGCATCGGGCAGGAAGGCGCAGGCGGCGGCCAGCAGCCAGTAGCGCCAATGCCGGCGCTCCGGCAGCAGCAGCTTGCCCAGCGTGGCGCCCAACGCGCAATGCCCGAATATGGAAGCCATTGGTGAGGATGAATCAGGTGAAACCGGGCGCAGTAGCGCGGACTTTGTAGTTCACTTCCCCGCGCCGTTCGGACGATTCCGTTTCAGCGGCGCGGGGGCGCGAACTGCAAAGTTCGCGCTACTGCTGGGCCAGCAGCTCGGCGGCCAGCCGGGGTACGCCGGTGCTGGCTGGCTCGGTGATGAAATGCAGGTTGCGCCGCGCTGAAACCGGGGGGTCGGCTGGGGTCGATGATGTACACCGGGCAGCTGGCCGGGGCGTAGCCGACCAGCCCGGCCGCCGGATACACCTGCAATGAAGTGCCTACTACCAGGAAAATATCGGCCGTGGCGGTTTCCTCCATGGCCTGCTCCATCAGCGGCACGGCCTCGCCAAACCACACGATGTTGGGCCGCAGCTGGTGGCCCTTGGCGCACCGCTCGCCCAGCTCAATCCGGTCAGTATCCATCGGGTACACCAGGTGCTCGAAGCGGGAGCTGCGCGCCTCCAGCAGCTTGCCGTGCAGATGGATAATGTGGCTGGAGCCGGCCCGCTCATGCAGGTCGTCAACGTTCTGGGTGACGACCACCACCTCAAACTCCCGCTCCAGCGCCGCCAGCGCCAGGTGGCCCGCATTGGGCTGGGCGGCCCGGGCGGCGGCCCGGCGCTGGTTGTAAAACTCCAGCACCAGCTCCGGGTTGGCAGCCCAGCCCTCCGGCGTGGCTACGTCCTCGATGCGGTGGCCTTCCCACAGCCCGTCGGAGCCGCGGAAGGTAGCCAGGCCGCTTTCCGCGCTGATGCCCGCGCCGGTCAGGGCAACAATCTTCTTCTTTTTCATAGTATTAAATGTAGCATAGGCTTCAGCCTGTGCCATGACAGAAGCTGCAACGGTTCAGAGCTGCAAGCTATAAGCTTCAAGCTGCAAGGGGCAAGCTACAGCTCATAGGATATAGCCATATCGATACAGCTTGCAACTCACGGCTAGCCTGCTGCTTGCGGCTTGCAGTTCAAAGCTTGCAGCCCCAAACTTGCCGCTTCAAACTCACTTCAGAACCGCTTCAGCTCCTCGCGCCGAAATGTCCATTCCGGGGTGCTGAACCGGGCCTGGCTGGGGTCGACGGCAAACCAGGCGCCCAGCGCCGGGTCGCCCCAGGCGTTGCGCAGCACATGAATCTGCTGGGCCGGCATGTAGCTCTGGGCCAGCAGCACGTAGCGGCGGCCGCTGCCGGCCTGCTCGGCCACGTCCAGCACCAGCACGGCGTGGCCCGGCGAGCCGCCCCGAATGAGCACGTCGCCGGGCTGCACCGCGGCCAGCGGCACGGGCTTCAGCTCCCGGTCCAGGGAAAGGGTGCCGGCGTAGGTGAAAATCTGGTCGAGGTAGCGGCGGAAGGTGGCGTGGCTGGGCGCTTCTACGGGTCGGGCGGCCGGCAGCACGTCGTTGCCGCTCACCCGGAAGCCCTTGCCGCCGTACCAATCGGCAAACCGGATATCGTGGCCGCTGGTGAGGTGGAAATGCACCTGGTCCGGGTTCTGCGCAAACAGGTACTCGGCCCGCAGCCGGATAACGGCATCGGCGCACTGCTGCAAATCCTGCGTGCCCACGTCGATGTTGACCACGGCGGCGTGCACGTCCTGCGGGTCTTTCAGCTGGCCGTTATAGAGCTTCACGGGCGTGCCGGCGGGCAGCAGCGGCAGGCCGCGCAGCCACTGCCCGAACGAGCCCGGCGCCACCGCCACCCGCACGCAGCCGCGCGGCGGCGCAAACCGGCTGGCCACGCTCCGGCGGGCATCGTAAGCGCCGGCCGGCAGCCACGCATAGGGGCTGGCCGCCGTCGGCGCGGCAACGGCAGAAGTCGATGGAGGAGTGGGCGGGTTGTCAGGATGGGGAGCCGCGCCTATGGAAGCGGCATAGCTAAGCAGCAGAACTGAAAAGGGGAGAGGCAGCATGTCAGGCAACAGATAACACCAGATAGAATAGCCGCATAACGATATAAGCCGAACGGTATTTCAAGCCCAACAATACAAAAAAAACCCCGGCCAGAATGGGCCGGGGTTTTCAATAAACAGCAGCTGATTAAGCTACTTGGCTTTGGCCGCCGGTTTTTTGGCGGTGGTGCCAGCTGCCTTTTTCGCGGCGGGCTTTTTGGCAGCCGGCTTCTTGGCGGCGGGTTTTTTCGCAGGCTTGTCGGCGGCGTCGGCCTTGTCGGCGGCGGGGGCCTTCTTGGCGAAGCGGCCACCTTTGGCGGGCTTGTCGGGCGTCAGCTCGCCCAGCTCCAGGCAGCGCTCCAGCGTGAGGTCGGCTGGCTCTTCGCCTTTCGGAATCTTCACGTTCTTCTTGCCTACCACGATGTACGGCCCGAAACGACCGTTCAGCACCTGCACGTCGTCGCGGCCCTCGAAGGTCTTGATGAGGCGCTCGGCGTCGGTCTTACGCTTGTTCTCAATCAGCTCAATGGCCTCGGGCGCCGTGATGGTGTGCGGGTCCTGCTCCTTGGTGAGCGAGTAGAACTTGCTGTCGTGGCGGATGTAGGGGCCGAAACGGCCCAGGGCAGCCGTCATCGACTTCTCCTCAAACTCGCCGACCACGCGGGGCAGCTTGAACAGCTCCAGCGCCTCTTCCAGCGTGATGTTCTCAATGAACTGCCCTTTGCGCAGGCTGGCGTACACGGCCTTTTCGTCTTCGGGCGCGCCTTCCTTGGGCTCAATCTGCACGTAGGGGCCGAAGCGGCCGAGGCGGGCGGTGAGCTTCTGGCCGGTTTCGGGATGCAGCCCTATTTCGCGGTTGCTGCCCAGCGTGTTGCGCTCGATGTCCTTACCGCGCTCCACTGTTTCGTGGAAAGTGCCATAGAAGCCGGCCAGCATGTCGGTCCACTGCTCTTCGCCGTCGGCAATCCGGTCAAACTCGCCTTCCACCTTGGCCGTGAACTGGAAGTCCACAATCACCGGGAAGTGCTCCACCAGGAAGTCGTTCACCACCATGGCGGTGTCGGTGGGGAACATCTTGGCTTTGTCGGCCCCGTAGGTTTCGGTTTTGACTTCGGTTTTCACCTCGCTGCCTTCCAGCGTCAGCACGTGGAACTTGCGTTCCTTGCCTTCGCGGGTGTCTTTTTCCACGTAGCCGCGCTTCTGAATGGTGCTGATGGTAGGCGCGTAGGTGGAAGGCCGGCCAATGCCCATTTCCTCCAGCTTTTTCACCAGCGAGGCTTCCGTGTAGCGGGCGGCCGGGGCAGCGTAGCGCTCCACGCCGCGCAGCTGCAGCAGCGGCATCAGCTGGCCCACGGTCAGGGGCGGCAGGCCCCGTGAAAACGACGATTCCGTGGTGGCTTCATCCTGCTCTTCTTCGTCTTTGCTTTCGCTGTAGGCTTTCAGGAAACCCTCGAAGGTGATGACCTCTCCCGTAGCCGTGAGCGTAACGCCGGGCTGGGTGCTGATGCCGATGGTGGCCACCGTGCGCTCAATCTGGGCATCGGCCATCTGCGAGGCCATGGCCCGCTTCCGGATTAGGTCGTAAAGGCGCTGCTCCTGCGAGTCGGAGCCGGCTTTCATCAGGGCGAAGTCGGTGGGGCGGATGGCTTCGTGAGCTTCCTGCGCCGAGGCCGACTTGGTTTTGTAGAGGCGGGTCTGGGCATATTCGGCCCCGTATGCGCGGCTGATTTCCACCTGCGCGGCCGTCAGGGCGTCCTGCGAGAGGTTCACCGAGTCAGTCCGCATATAGGAAATTTTACCGGCTTCGTACAGCTTCTGGGCCACGCTCATCGTCTGGGCCACCGAGAAGCCGAGCTTGCGCGAAGCTTCCTGCTGCAGCGTAGACGTGGTGAAGGGCGGCGCGGGGCTGCGCTTGCCGGGCTTTTTCTCCAGGTTCTCGATGCGGTACTCGGCGCCGGCGCAGCGGGCCAGGAAAGCCTCGGCCTCTTCGCGGGTTTTGTAGCGCGTGGGCAAGTCGGCTTCCAGCACGGCGCCTTTTCCGGCGTCCAGGCGCGCCGTAATCCGGTACGCCGACGACACTTTGAACTGGTTGATTTCCCGCTCGCGCTCCACTACCAGCCGCACCGCCACGCTCTGTACGCGGCCGGCCGAAAGGCCCGTTTTCACTTTCTTCCAGAGCACCGGGCTCAGCTCGAAGCCCACCAGCCGGTCGAGGACACGGCGGGCCTGCTGGGCATTCACCAGGTTCAGGTCGATTTCCCGGGGGTTGTCGATGGCGTGCAGGATGGCGTTCTTGGTGATTTCACGGAACACGATGCGGCGCGTCTTGGAGCTGCCGGTCAGGTTCAGGGTTTCGGCCAGATGCCATGAAATAGCCTCGCCCTCCCGGTCATCGTCACTCGCCAGCCAGACGGTTTCGGCCTCCTTAGCCAGCTTCTTGAGCTGGCTGATAATCTCCCGCTTGTCGGCCGACACCACGTAGGTGGGCTTGAAGTTGTTGGCTACGTCAATGGCATTGTTATCCTTCGGCAGGTCACGGACGTGCCCGAAAGACGATTTGACGACGAAATCCTTGCCCAGATAGCCTTCAATGGTTTTGGCTTTCGCGGGGGATTCGACGATGACTAGATTTTTAACCATGGGGGGAAGGTGGAGACGGAAGGAGGCAAGCTAGCGCGCTTTCCTATAGAAAACGGGGCAGCGGGCAAGAAGTTGAATTTTGCCGCAAAGATGCTGGAATAATCCGGCCCGCCGTTGCTGCCCCGTAGAATGAGGCCCAGGCGGGCGGACCCGAAGTCGTATGCAGGCAACAGTCAGGACAGTTCAACTGGTTCACCAGAAGTAAGTTCTGAAACAGCAGGAATAGGTGCAGAATCCTTCTGGGCGAAACAGGCGTATTCGCTACCTTTGCCGACATAGGCAAAAGCAGCAAGGTGCGCATTGCGCCCTGCTTCACCGCCTTCCGCAGCCCCCGATACTCCTTGCTATATGGCATCAGGTAAGACTACTTCTCCCGCCCGCCGTTCTGCCGCCTCCGCCCCGGCCGACAGCACTCCGGCTCCGGCCGTTATCACCGAGGTGCCTGCCAAGGCCGCCAACGGCAAGGCGCCCGCCGTCGGCGACGCCGCGCGCCGCAGTGGAAGTGCCAAAGGGTCCAACCTGCGCGGAACGGCGACCCTGGAAAACACCGACTACGTCAACGAGCAGCTCAACCGGGTACTCTACGCCCTCGACGCCTTCAAGAAAGGCGACGTTTCGGTGCGCCTGACCAAGCAGAACGACGACATCTTCGCCGAAATAGCCGAGGCCTACAACTCCATGGTGGAGATGATTGGCGGGGTAGGGGGCGAGGTGTCGCGCATCTCTAAGGTGGCCGGGGTGGAAGGCAACCTGAAAGCCCGCGCGTCGGCCGAGAATGCCGCCGGTTTCTGGCGCGACATGATCAACAACATCAACGGCCTCGTCGACAGCATTGCGGTGCCGGTGCTGGAGGTGGGCAAGGTGCTCAAAAACATCAGCAAGGGCAACCTCGACGAAACCTTCCAGATTCCGGTTTCCGGCGACTTTAAGGTGATGGCCGAAACCATCAACAAGACCATCGACAACCTCAACCTGTTTGCCGGCGAAGTAACCCGCGTGGCGCAGGAAGTGGGCACTGAAGGCAAGCTCGGCGGCCAGGCGTCGGTACCCAACGTGGGTGGCATCTGGAAAGACCTGACCGACAACGTGAACTACATGGCCTCCAACCTGACGAGTCAGGTGCGCGACATTGCCAACGTAGCCACTGCCGTAGCAAAGGGCGACCTAACCCAGAAAATCACGGTAGACGTGAAGGGCGAGCTGCTGCAATTGAAGCAGAACTTGAACCAGATGGTGGACTCGCTCAACCTGTTCGCCGGCGAAGTAACCCGCGTGGCGCAGGAAGTAGGTACCGAGGGCAAGCTCGGCGGCCAGGCGCTGGTGCCCAACGTGAGCGGCGTGTGGAAGGATCTCACCGACAACGTAAACAACATGGCCTCGAACCTGACGCTTCAGGTGCGAGACATTGCCAACGTAGCCACAGCCGTAGCCAAAGGCGACTTGTCGCAGAAAATCACCGTGGACGTGAAAGGCGAGCTGCTGCAGCTCAAGCAGAACCTGAACCAGATGGTGGACTCGCTCAACCTGTTTGCCGGCGAAGTAACGCGTGTGGCGCTGGAAGTGGGTACCGAAGGCAAGCTTGGCGGCCAAGCCGACGTGCCGAACGTGGCCGGCGTCTGGAAAGAGCTGACCGACAACGTAAACAACATGGCCTCGAACCTGACGCTGCAGGTACGGGACATTGCCAACGTAGCCACGGCGGTAGCCAAAGGCGACCTGTCGCAGAAAATCACGGTTGATGTGAAAGGCGAGCTGCTGCAATTGAAGCAGAACCTGAACCAGATGGTGGACTCGCTCAACTTGTTTGCCGGCGAAGTAACCCGCGTGGCGCTGGAAGTGGGTACCGAAGGTAAGCTTGGTGGCCAGGCGCTGGTGCCGAACGTGGCCGGCGTGTGGAAGGAGCTGACCGACAATGTAAACTACATGGCCTCGAACCTGACGCTGCAGGTACGAGACATTGCCAACGTGGCTACGGCTGTAGCCCGTGGTGACCTCAGCCAGAAAATGGCCGTGGATGTGAAGGGGGAAATCCTGGAGCTGAAGAACATCCTCAACCAGATGGTGGACTCGCTAAACATCTTCGGCGACGAAGTAACCCGCGTGGCCCGCGAAGTGGGCACCGAGGGCAAGCTCGGCGGCCAAGCCAGCGTGCCGCGCGTGTCAGGTACCTGGAAAGACCTGACCGACAACGTGAACTACATGGCCTCGAACCTGACGAGTCAGGTGCGGGACATTGCCAACGTAGCCAGCGCCGTAGCTAAAGGCGACCTGACTCAGAAGATGACGGTGGATGTGAAAGGCGAGATTCTCGACCTAAAAAACATCCTCAACCAGATGGTGGACTCGCTCAACATCTTCGCCGGCGAAGTAACCCGCGTGGCCCGCGAAGTAGGCACCGAGGGTATCCTGGGCGGCCAAGCGTCGGTGCCGAACGTGAGCGGCACCTGGAAAGACCTGACCGACAACGTAAACACGATGGCTTCCAACCTGACCTCTCAGGTACGGGACATTGCCAATGTGGCTACGGCCGTAGCCAAAGGCGACCTGAGCCAGAAAGTGACGGTAAACGTGCGCGGCGAGCTGTTGCAGCTGAAGGAAAACCTCAACCAGATGGTGGACTCGCTCAACACCTTCGGCGACGAAGTAACCCGCGTGGCCCGCGAAGTAGGCACCGAGGGCAAGCTCGGCGGTCAGGCCGATGTGCCGAACGTGCGTGGTACCTGGAAAGACCTCACCGATAACGTAAACTTCATGGCCGCCTCGCTCACCAGCCAGGTGCGCGATATTGCCAACGTAACCACCGCCGTAGCCCGCGGCGACCTCAGCCAGAAGGTGTCGGTAGACGTGAAAGGCGAGCTGCTCGACCTCAAGGACAACATCAACCGGATGGTGGACTCGCTCAACATCTTTGCCGGCGAAGTAACCCGCGTGGCGCAGGAAGTGGGCACCGAAGGCAAGCTCGGCGGCCAAGCCGACGTACCGAACGTGAGCGGTGTGTGGAAAGACCTCACCGACAACGTAAACACCATGGCTACCAACCTTACCACGCAGGTGCGGGGTATCGGTAAGGTAGTAACCGGCGTATCGCAGGGCGACCTGACCCAGAAGCTGACCCTGGAAGCCAAAGGCGAAGTGGCCGAGCTGGCCGACACCATCAACCGCATGGTGGACGACCTGAACCGCCTGGCGCTGGAAGTAAGCCGCGTGGCCAAAGTGGCCGGGGTGGAAGGCAAGCTGACCGAACGCGCCACGGTAGGCGGCGTGAGCGGCTCGTGGAAGGAAATCGTGGACACGCTCAACGACCTGCTCGAATCCATTGCCTCGCCAGTACTGGAAGTGAGCCGCGTGGTGCGGGCTATTTCCGAAGGTGACCTGACCCAGCAAGTGGAAATCCAGACCGCCGGCGACATCAAGTCAATGGCCGACGCGCTGAACCTTGCCGTAGACAACCTCAATGACCTGCTGGCTGAAATCAACGAGTCGTCGCAGGTAGTAGGAACGTCGTCGGAGGAAATGGCGGCGAAAGGGCAGGAGATGAGCCGGGTGACCGTCGACGTGGCCCTGGCCATGCAGCAGATGGCCGAAGGCGCCCAGAACCAGGCCCTCAAGACCGACCAGGCCTTCAAGCTGATCGAGGAAATCATGCAGGCTACCAAGGAAACCGCTGGGAAAGCCGATGTGGGCATTAAGGCGGCTATCTTGGGTGAGCAGACCTCCCAGCTCGGCCTCAAAACGGTGGCCGAAGTGGTGAAGAACATGGAAGAAATTTCGGCGGCAGCGGCCCAGACGGCCAAAACCATCGAAGTACTTTCGGCCCGCTCGCAGGACATCAGCAAGTCGCTGGGCGTTATCACCGACATTGCCTCGCAAACCAACCTGCTGGCCCTGAACGCCGCCATCGAGGCGGCCCGGGCCGGGGAAGCCGGCCGCGGCTTTGCGGTAGTAGCCGAAGAAATCCGCAAGCTGGCCGAAGGCTCCCGCCGCTCGGCTTCGGAAATCGGCACTCTTGTGGACGATGTGAAGAAGGATACTACCTCGGCGGCTACGGCTATCAGCACCATGGAAGGCCGGGTACTAAAAGGCAAGAATGCCACCTTCGAGGCCAGCTCGGCTTTTAAGAACATTGCCACCAGCTCCGGCGAAACCCTGCGCACCTCCCGCGACATCCTCACGGCCACCGAGATTCAGAAAACGTCTATCGGCGACGTGGTGAAGTACGTGGAAGAAGTGGTAGCCATTGCCGAGCAGACGGCTTCGGGCACGCAGCAGGTAGCCGGAACGGCCAAGCAGCTCTCCTCGAGCATGCACGAGCTGACCGTTTCCAGCCAGCGCCTCACCGACATTGCCGACGACCTGCAGCTGGGCCTCTCCAACTTCCAGCTGCTGGAAGAAATCGAGCCGGAGCCCGAGCCGGAGCCCATCCGGCACCGTGCCCGCCGCGTGGCGCACCAGCCGGCCTCGGCCACGCCGGAGCGCGACCGGGCCACGGCCCGCCGCGCCGACGCCGCCACCGACGCGGCCCACGCCCAGGTGGTAGCCAACCGCCCGCTCACGACCACGCGCCGCGGCGACGCTCGCGCCACCGCAGCAGCTCCGGCCCCGGTTCGCAAGCAAACCAATGCTGAGCAGGCCGAGGCCCAGCGTACTCGCAAAGCCACTCGCCGCAAAACGGATACCGCACCCGCTGAGCCCGCCCCGAATGGCAAGGCCAGCGCCGAAGCGCCGGCCACCAAGCCCGCCCGAGTCCGCAGCCGTAAAGAAGCGAAGTAGCCACTTGAACTGTTAACTCCCGGAGGGGCTGATTTTCCTGTTGAAAGTCAGCCCCAGCCAGGAATATCTTTGCCATATGGCCGAAGCTGAACAATCCAGCGACAAAAAGACGTCGAAGCCCGACCCCATCATCCAACTCATCGTTTTCCGGCTCGGAAGCGAGGAGTATGGCCTGCGCATCGAGCAGGTGAAGGAAGTGACGCTGACGCCTGAAATCGCGCGCATGCCCAAAACGCCGCCTTTCGTGAAAGGCATTGCCAACCTGCGCGGCGACATTATTGCCATCATCGACCTGGAGCAGCGCTTCGGCTTGCGGAGCTTCGAGGAGGAACTGCCCGCGCTGTCGTACACGCTGGCCATTGAGGCCAAGGACTACACCATCGGGATTGTAGTCCGCGAAGTGCCCACGCCGCTGTCGATTCCGGCTTCCAGCATCGAAAAAGCCCCTGAGTTCATTCAGGACATCAACATCAACGACAAATACATTGAGGGAATCGTGAAGGTGGATAGCCGCATTATCATCGTGCTTGACATGATGAAGCTGCTAACGCCCGCCGAGATTATGCAGCTTCAGACGCGCTAACATCTTTGCCGGCGCTTAGCCGTACAAAGCTCGGCTTCCCCTTTTGGCCCTCATTCTTCCCGTTTTTTGAATTGTTTCTTATGAAAAACCGCATTCTCATCGTCGACGACTCTTTCTACATGCGCACGATGCTCAAGAACATGCTTACCGATGCCGGCTACGAGGTAGTAGGAGAAGCCGCCAACGGCCAGCAGGCACTTGAAATGGCGGCCGCCACTAAACCCGATTTGATTACCCTGGACGTAATTCTGCCCGACAACACCGGGCTGGACGTACTCAAAGGCATCCGCCTGAACGACCCGGACGTGAAAGTGGTGATGTGCAGCGCCGTAGGGCAGGAGGTTATCGTGACGGAAGCGCTGGAAAGCGGCGCTTCAGCCTATATCGTGAAGCCTTTCTCTGAGGAGAAAGTCCTGGAAATCGTAAGCACTGCCCTGCAGCCTGCCGAATAACCTGATTACCGCATTGCCTTTTCTGGTGGGTTTCTGGCAACCGTTAGTCGTCGCCAGCTGCCAGCCTGCTTAGTTATTTCTCCGTGTTCGAACGTCCCCTTTCTTTTACCATTTTGCTGGGTAACCTGCCCACCGCTTTGCGGCTACGGCTGGTGCGCCTGTTCCAGAGCCAGCCAGACTGGCAGGTGGTAAGCAGCGAAACGGGGGCAGAGCTGCTGGCAACAGCCCGGCGGCTGCGGCCAGGCCTGATCATCGTGGGGCAGGACCAGTTGCGCGACATCGAGCAGCTGCGTCGTTCGGCCAGTATCCCCGTGCTGCTTTTTGGGGAAACGCCGGCGCTGCCGGGAATGCTGCGCGAAGTAGCTGCTTGGGGCGTCTACGGGTATTTTCAGCCTGACTCCGGGCAGCCGCTCTGGGCCGCCGAGCTACTGCGTAAGGTGCGGCAGGCCATGCCGGCGCCCGTACGCCCGTTGGCCCAGCCTACGGCAGCTACTGCCGTACCTGGTATTGCTACCGGGCTGGTGATAGTGGGCGGCTCTACGGGCGGCACGCTGGCTGTTGAGCAGCTGGTGCGGGCCCTGCCTACTACACTAGCTTGTGCGGTGTTGGTAGCCGTGCATTTGCCGGCCTCCTTTTTATCTTCCTTTGTCGACCGTTTGCGGCGGGCTACGGCTCTGCCCGTAGTGCCGGGAGGCGCAGGGGTAGTGCTGCAGCCCGGGCAGATTGTAGTGGCACCTGGCGGCCGCAACTCGCTGGTTAGTGCCGCTACGAACAGTCCGTGGCAGGCTTGGCAAACGGAATTCACGGCCGAGCCTAGCCCCTCCGGCGACGAACCCTCCTTGGACGTGCTGATGCGTTCGGCCGCCCGTACGGTAGGCCGCAACGTACTGGGTGTAGTCCTGACCGGATTGGGGCGCGACGGTACGCTGGGGGCGCAGGCCATCCGGCAGCATGGCGGTACCGTGCTGGTGCAGGATGAAGCTTCCTCGGCCGTATTCTCCATGCCCAAATCCGTGATTCAGGCGGGGTGGGCCAATGCCGTATTGCCCCTCCACGAGTTGCCCAAGGCCATTGGGCGGCACGTTGCCCTGTTTCAGCAGGTTTCCGCGCAGGCGCGGCAACCCCGTCTTACTCCTGCCCGCGCCTTCTAGCTATGAAATCACGCGAGCAGGAATATCGGGAAATCTACATGGCCGAGGCGCTGGAAGCCTACGACGGAATGAGCCGGCACATCAGTGAGCTGGAACGTAACCCGCAGGACCAGCAGGCGCTGAACGAACTGTTTCGGCTCATGCACAACCTCAAGTCCAACTCGCGGGCTATGGGGTTTGTGCAGATTGGAGAGGTGGCCCACAACATGGAAACCATCTTCGGTCTTATTCGCAGCAAAGACCGGGAATTCAGTGGTAGCCTGGCAACGGTGCTGTTCATGGGCGTAGACGTGCTGGGCGCCATGATCCGGGCCGTGGAAGACGAGTCGACCATGCCCGACAGCGCAGCGTTGCTGGACAACCTGGATCGGCTGGTGAATGGCGAAGAGCCCATCCTGGAAGAAGAAGAGCAGGACGATGAGGACGCCAACCGCAAGCTGGAACTCTCTGACCTGGTTTATATCCAGATCAAGAAGCTGGACCATCTGCTCAATCTGGTGGGAGAGCTGATAATTGACCGGGACCGAATTCTGACTTTGAGCCAGGAAATCGGGCATCCGGCGTTGCAGACCACGGCCGCGCACCTGTTCCGCATCACCGACGAGCTGCAGTATTCCGTGATGGATGCCCGCCTCGTTAATGTAGGCTCGCTGCTGAACAAATTTCCGCGGGTGGTGCGCGACGTGGCCACGGCTGAGAAAAAGCAGGTGGAACTCACGCTTAGCGGCCAGGATATCCAGATTGACCGCAACATTCTGCAGATCATCACCGATGCACTGTTGCACTTGGTGCGCAATGCCATCGGGCACGGCCTGGAAACCCCCGCCGACCGGGAGAAAGCCGGCAAGCCGGCGCAGGGCAACCTGGTGCTTTCGGCCCAGACGGAGCGCGACGACGTGCTGATTCAGGTGGCCGACGATGGCCGCGGAATTGACGTGGAGAGCGTACGCCGCAAGGCTGTAGAGCGTGGCTTGGTGAGCAAAGAAGCGGCCCGCCACCTTGACGATGGCGCCGTACGAGCCTTCCTTTTCGAGCCCGGCTTTTCAATGGCCAAAGAAGTCACGGAAATTTCTGGTCGGGGCGTTGGCCTTGATGTAGTGAAATTGGCCATTGACTCGCTGGGCGGACAATTGCGCGTGGATTCTGTGCTAGGACAGGGCACTACGTTTACGCTCGTGCTGCCCACTTCCATTGCCGTGAAAGGCGCACTGCTCTTTGAGCTGGATGGCCGCAACTATGCCATTCCGCTTATGCACACCGACTCCGTGGTATCATTGATGCCGGATGTGCTGCACGTGGTAGGCGGCGTGCTGATGGCGCAGGTTCAGGGCGAAAACGTGCCGGTAGTAAGCCTGCGCCGCCTGTTGCACAACGGCGACGGCCCGCTGCCGCCAGCCAACCGCGCTGAGCTGGAAGGCCGCCAGGACATCATCATCATTGCCTACAACAACCGCAAACTGGGCCTGATCGTTGACCGGTTTCTGCGTCAGCAGAATATCGTCATCAAGCCCATGAGCAAACCCTTGGATACCATCGAATTGTTTGGCGGCGTCACCCTGCTCGGAAGCGGGCAGGTGTGTCTGGTGCTGGACGTTCCGGCTTTAACTCGTCTGTTTCTAGCCCGACGAGTCTGAAAATACGTAATGCTGATTCCGAAGCAGCCGCTCCGCGGTAAACTTTGGCCAACTGATTGAACCATATGGACTTGCACATGACAGAAATGGAGCGCGACGTCGTCCGTGAGATTCTGAACATAGGACTGGCCCGCGCTGCCGACTCGTTTGCGGTAATAGCTCAGGAAAAGGTATTGTTGGAAGTTCCCAGCCTCGATCTGATGCCCGGTAACGGCATCCTGGATATGGTGCGGGAGATTCAGAAAACCAACGTGCCCATTCTGTCTGACATTCGCGGCGACTTCAATGGCACCACGCTGATGTTCTTCTCTGGACAGCATGTGCAGCGTTTGTCCAAGGTGTGCCTGCGGATGAACACCCCGGCTTCGACCCAGATTGACGAGATGCAGGAGTCGTTGCTTCTGGAAATCAGCAATATCATCACCGGAGCGCTGGTTACGCAGCTGGCTAACATCTTGAAGGCGCAGATCTATGGCGCGCCACCATCGGCCCCGCGTGGCGATATGGCCGAAAGCCTGCACAACCTACTGGAGTCGCAGCCGCTGGTTCAGCCTATGATCTTCTCAGTCATCACCCAGTTCTCCGACAAGGAAAACTCGGTGGAGCTGCCACTGATGCTATTCTTTGACCGGCCTACGTTCGAAAAGATCTTGGAAATCATCCGCACCTACGATTTTCTGGGCGGTACGCCGGCTTAGCTGACGACTTTTCTGCCGCTTTGTAACCACTCTGTAGAGCGCCGTGCCGCGGCTCTTACGGAGTGGTTATTTATTTTCGCCCATCTTTTCCCTGTTTCCCCGATAGTATGGCCCAGCCGACTCCAACAAGTCTAGAGAAAAAACTTGCCGCCTTCGACCCTAACGCCCTCGGCGACGCGCAGGGCGGGGTGTATGGCCTGCCCTTCACCGTAGACGAAGCCCAGGTGGTGATAGTGCCCGTGCCGTGGGAAGTAACCGTGTCATACCGGGCCGGCACGGCCGAGGGGCCGGAGGCTATCCGTGACGCTTCGCTGCAGGTAGACCTCTACGACCCGGACCTGCCCGAGGCCTGGCGCATGGGCTTGGCCATGGAAGATAACGACGGGAAGGTAGCGGCCGAAAGCCAGGAGCTGCGCCCCCGTGCCGAAGCCTACATCGGCTGGCTGGAGGAAGGCGAGCCCGAAGCCGACCACGCCAAATACTCGACAGCCCCGGCCCACATCAACCAGCGCGGCGAGGCGCTGCTGCAATATCTCAAGCAGAAAACCGGGGCCTACCTCGACGCCGGCAAAGGCGTGGTGCTGCTCGGCGGCGACCACAGCACGCCGCTGGGCTACATGCACGCGCTGGCCGAGCGCCACGAGGAGTTCGGCATTCTGCAGATTGACGCGCATTGCGACCTGCGCCCCGCCTACGAAGGGTTTGAGTTTTCGCACGCTTCCATCATGTACAATGCCCTGAAACTGCCGCAGGTGAAGAAGCTGGTGCAGGTAGGCATCCGCGACCTGTGCCAGCAGGAAGCCGAGATGGTGGAGCAGAGCAAAGGCCGCATCACCATGTTCCACAACCGGTTTCTGAGCGACGAGCGGTTCGCCAAGAAGTCGTGGAAGAAGGTGTGCGGCAAGATTATCGCGCAGCTGCCCCAGAAAGTGTACCTGAGCTTCGACATCGACGGCCTCGACCCCAAGTTGTGCCCCGGCACCGGCACGCCCGTGCCCGGCGGCCTGGAGTTTGAGGAAGCCCTGTACCTGATTCGGGCGGTGGTGCGCTCGGGCCGCACCATCATCGGCTGCGACCTGAACGAGGTGGCTCCTGGCGACACCGAGTGGAACGCTATTGTGGGCGCCCGCCTGCTCTACAGCATGGCCAACTGGATGGGCGTGTCGCAGGGCCGCCTGCAGGACCGGGGCGCCGACAAGTAGCCGCGGCGCCGGCCGGAGCGTGGGAGGGAAGGGAAGTATAGCGCCGGGCTTATCCTTTTTGGCGACGGTGCGTACACCGACCAGATTTTCTCTCCTTCACTTCCCTAACTCCACACTTTTCCATGGTAGGTTTCATTCTCAAATTCCTGCTCACGGCCGTTATCACGTATGTGCTGGCCAACTTCCTGCCCGGTGCGCACATTGCTGGCTTCGGCGACGCCATTCTGCTAGTGATTGTGCTGGCTGTGCTCAACGCCGTGCTCAAGCCTATTCTCAAGCTGCTCGGCTTCCCGATTACGGTGCTCACGCTGGGCCTGTTCCTGCTGGTCATCAACGCGGCCATCGTCATGATTGCCGACGCCATGCTCTCGGGCTTCTCGGTGGATAATTTCCTGTACGCGCTACTCTTCAGCGTCGTGCTGTCCGTCGTGACGTCCATCGTGGACATGGTGGTAGACTAATGTCCGGCGCCTGTTAGCGTAGACAACCCCGGCTGCCTGTGCAGCCGGGGTTTTTTATGCCTCATCCTCACGCATAACCTTGATTTGCATGACCACTACCTTACTTACCGACGTGCGCCGGACGCTGGCAGCAGAAACTGCGCCGGCCGCTGCCCTCACGCAGGTACTGGAACTCGTTGGGCAGGCGCTGGCCGCCGACCGCTGCTTTCTGTACGTTCGCAACCCGGCAGCAGGCCGCGGCCGCATTGCGCTCTGCTGGCGCCGCCACGACGCCATTCCCAACCCCATCCACGACTGGCAGAACGACACCACCGACCTGCCGCAGGAAGACCCGCTGTTTCGGGCGGCACTGGCGGCCAAGGCCTCGGTGTTCGTGGAAGACGTGGAAACCGCGCCGCCCACGGTGCTCAACCGCGCCTTCGAGCACAAAACCTTCGGCCACCGGGCCCTCATTCACGCCCACATCACCGAGCACGGCCAACTGTGGGGCATCCTGCAGCCCTGCCTGTTCGGGCAGCCCCGCCCCTGGACTGCCGACGAGCGCGCCGCCATTGAGAGCATCCTGCCGCTGCTGGTGGTGCCCATCAAGACCTATATGCAGACCGTGACGACGAGCTGAGGGCCGCCGCCGGGTAGCCCAACGGTCAGGCTGCCCGGCGGCGGCGTTGCCGCCATACGCGCAGCATTGCCACGGCCAGCCCCAGCAGCGCAACCAGCGGCCAGTTGGCTACCACGCCCAGCACCAAGTTGGTGAGCAGCTGCCAGCCGCTGTAAAAGGATTCCAGCAGCCGGCTTCCAAACGACAGTACCGGCTGGTCGGGAGTGGGGCGCGCCAGTTCCTGGTAGTAGTTCAGCGTGATGGTGGAGTAGGCCACCTCGTTGTCGAGGGTGCGCAGGCGGCTTTCGGTGGCTTCAATGCTCTCCCGGATTTCGCCCATGTTTTCCTCGATTTCCAGAATGTCCGCCACTTTGCGCGCCTGGCCCAGCAGGGCCAGGTAGCGCTGCTCGAGTGCCCGCTTGGAGCGCAACCGCGCCGATATGTCGGCGTGCTGGGTGGTTACGTCGTCGGTGCTGAGCTCTTTGTGGCGGAGGGTGCCCAGGCGGTTGAGGCCGCCGAGCAGGGCCTCGAAGCGGGCCAGCGCCACCCGAAGCTTCACGTGGTGCCGCCACTGTTCGTCTTCGCGGGTTTCTGATATTTCCTCTGCGTAGGCCCCAAACGCGCGGATAAGGCTGTCCACCTGTTGGTTGGCTGCTGGCAGGTCGGCTACTTTGATCTGGACTTCGCCATGGTATACCAGCTTGCGGGTAGCGGCAGGCTTGGCCTCATTGGTGGCGGGGGTGCCCAGGCCGGGCGGTGGTGGAACGGATGCTTCGGGCGCTATTTCCAGCTTATCCACCGACTCCTCGTACTCAGCAGAGGAAGGAGACATCATCACGGCGGGCCGCGCTTCGCCGGCGGCTTCCACTTCTCCAGCCGGTTCGGCGGGGTGGTCGGCGCAAGAGGTTGCAAGCAATACAAACAGCAGCTGGACGAGTGGCCTGATACGCATAGCACGGAATGGAATAAGTGAAACAATCAACCTGCCCGCCGCCACTCCCGACCCTTCATCCGCCAAACGCTGCCGCTAACTGAAACAGTATAGCCGCTTTCAAATACACCTGAGCAAGCCAGCTGAAACGCAAAATGCCCGGCTGCCAAAGCGGCAACCGGGCATTTGTATGCAGGAAAATCAAACAGCCTATAGGCGGCGAATCTTGGCGCCGAGGGCCGTGAGGCGCTGGTCGATGTACTGGTAGCCGCGGTCAATCTGCTCCACGTTCTCAATCACGCTGCGACCTTCGGCGGAGAGGGCCGCAATCAGCAGGGCCACGCCGGCCCGGATGTCGGGGGAGGTCATGCTGATGCCGCGTAGCTTCTGGCGCTGGTCGAGGCCGATAACGGTGGCGCGGTGCGGGTCGCAGAGAATCACCTGCGCGCCCATGTCGATGAGCTTGTCGACGAAGAACAGGCGCGACTCGAACATCTTCTGGTGAATAAGCACCGTGCCTTTGGCCTGGGTGGCCACCACCAGCACAATGCTGAGCAAATCGGGCGTGAAGCCGGGCCAGGTGTGGTCGGAAACCGTCAGGATGGAGCCGTCGAGGTAGGTGGCAATTTCGTAGTGGTCCTGGGCCGGAATGTGGATGTCGTCGCCGCGGAACTCCAGCTTGATGCCCAGCTTGCGGAACGTGTCGGGGATGATGCCCAGCTCCGGAATCTGGCAGTCCTTGATGGTGATTTCCGAGCCCGTCATGGCCGCCAGACCAATGAAGGAGCCGATTTCAATCATGTCGGGCAGCATGCGGTGCTCGGTGCCGCCGAGGCTTTGCACGCCCTCAATGGTGAGCAGGTTGGAGCCGATGCCGTTGATTTTCGCGCCCATGCGCACCAGCATCTTGCACAGTTGCTGCAGATACGGCTCGCAGGCGGCGTTGTAGATGGTAGTGGTGCCCTGGGCCAGCGCGGCGGCCATCAGGATGTTGGCGGTGCCGGTTACGGAGGCCTCGTCCAGCATCATGTAGGCGCCGGTCAGGCCGTTTTCGGCCTTGATGCGGTAGAAGTCGGTGCCTTCCAGCGTGAGCTTGCCGCCCAGTTTCTCCAGGCCCAAAAAGTGCGTATCCATGGGACGCCGGCCGATTTTGTCGCCGCCGGGCTTGGGCAGCTGGCACTTGCCGAAGCGGGCCAGCATCGGGCCCAAAATCATCACCGAGCCGCGCAGCGCGCCAGCCTGGGCAATGAACTCGGGCGTATCGAGGTAGTCGAGGTTGACGGCGTCGGCCTGGAAACGGTAGGTGTCGGAGGCCAGCTTGCCCACTTTCACGCCCATGTCGCGTAGCAGTTCAATCAGCTTGTTGACGTCGCGGATGTCGGGGATGTTGGAAATCGTGACGGGCTCTGGCGTGAGCAGCACGGCGCAGAGGATTTGCAGGGCCTCGTTTTTTGCGCCCTGCGGCACGATTTCACCCTTCAGCGGATGCCCGCCAATTACTTCAAATGAAGCCATGTGTTATTGAGCTACCAGCCGTAAGCTACAGGCCGCAAGCTGATTGAAATGGTTGGAATAAAGAGAAACAAGCGGGTAGCTTGCGGCAGAGGTGTGCTTACTGCGGAGGCTGCTGCGGTTCTTGGCGGCCTTTTTTGCCGCCCCGGCGCTGCTTGTCGCGGCGGTTGCCGCCATTGCCACCACCGTTGCCGCCGCGGCGGCCTTCGCGCTCCTGGCGAGGCTGGGGCACAATGAACGGAGCCGGCCGGCCGCCGGCTACTGCCGGTGCAGCCGCCATTTCAAACAGGCTCTGCGCTTCCACGGTGGCCGGGTCCAGGGTGAGCTGGCCGCCGGACAGGTCCTTGAGGTGCTTCAGGATCGTGACGTCCTTGGCGTTTTCCTTGTTGTGCGAGCGGTACAGAAACTTCATCGTGCGGCCGATGGTGATGGTGGCCTGCTCGCGTTCTGTGGGGTCTTCCAGCGTCAGGGCCTTCTCTACCATCAGCTCCACGCCGCGGCCGTAGGCGCGCAGCTTGAGGTTTTTCTCGGGGTAGGCGAGGGGCTTGGGCTGCTGGTGCAGCTCTTTCAGGCCTTTCAGCTGGAAGGGCGCGTCAATGTCCAGGTCTTCGTCGGCCATCTCGTAGAGGTGGTTCCAGACTTTCTCCTGGGAGTTGGGCTGGTCGCGCAGGCTGGGCTGCAGCCGGAAAATCAGCTGCACGATCTGCGTGGCGCGGCGCGTACGCTCGGTCTTGTCTTCCACTTCGCGCAGGCCCTGGATGAGCTGGAAAGTGGTTTGGCCGTACTCACGCTGGAGCAGCTCGTGTTTATGTAAGATGGGAAGGGGCATTCTAAGAAAATAAGCGCCGGCGCAGGCCGGCGGCAGTGCAAAAATAGGAGGCTGTTGTTCCGGATTGTACCAGCAAAGCAGCGTTAGCCGGTGGGCAGGCACGCCTGGCGGCGGCGTGCGGCCCGGAACAACGGTTAGCCTAGCACGCGCAATTTCGCAAAACTCAGCAATAACGTCTTCTCGCCAACCTCGTCGAAGTTGATAATGGCTTTGGTGGAGCCCTGCACGGTTTCCAGCTTGGTTACCTGGCCAAAGCCGAACTTGGGATGCTCGACGCGCTGGCCGGTTTGCAGGTTGCTGGTGTCGGAAGGTACGAAATCGGCCGGTGCCACGTACTTGGTGGCGGCTGTCTTACGCGGCGCGGGCGGAATCAGGTTCGAGCGGCGCTCAAACACGTGCCCGAACGGCGACTCGCCCGGACCGGCGCGGTCGGGCCCGGGGCCGGCCGAATACTTGAAGTCGACAAACTTCGGGTCGATTTCGTCGAGGAAGCGGCTTTTCTCGCAGCTGCGCAGGTTGCCCCACTGGTAGCGGGAGGTGGCGTAGCTCAGGGTCAGCTTCTTCTCGGCCCGGGTGATGGCCACGTAGAACAGGCGGCGCTCCTCCTCCAGATCGGCCTTGGAGGTAATCATCATCTGGCTCGGAAACAGGTTTTCCTCCATGCCCACGATGTAGACGTTGCGGAACTCCAGGCCCTTAGCCGAGTGAATGGTCATCATGGTCACCTGCTCGCCCTCGGCCTGGGCGTCCTTGGTGTCGGCGTCGGTTACCAGGGCAATGTCCTGCAGGAAGGCGCCCAGCGTTTTTTCCTCGCGTTCGGGGTCTTCCACGAAAGCCTTCACGCCGTTCAATAGTTCCTGGATGTTCTCGTAGCGGCTCAGGCCCTCGATGCTCTTGTCGGCGTAGAGCTCCTCAATCATGCCCGAGTTCTTGGCAATGAACTTGGCCGCCTCGAAGGCATCATCCTTGGCCGCAATGGCCGTGTAGGCTTTGATTTTCTCGGCGAAGTCCACAATCGGGTTGGCGGCGCGGGCCGGCAGAAACTGGTCGGCGTTGGCCACCACTTCCCAGATGGTGTGGTTGCTTTCTTCGGCTGCGCTCAGGAGTTTGGCAATGGTGGTGTCGCCGATACCGCGCTTGGGGTAGTTGATGACGCGGCGCAACGCCTGCTCGTCGTTGGGGTTCACCGTGAGGCGCAGGTAGGCCACCAAGTCCTTGATTTCCTTGCGCTGGTAGAAGCTCAGGCCGCCGACAATCTTGTACTTGATGTTGAGCTTGCGCAACGATTCCTCCATGGCCCGGCTCTGGGCGTTGGTGCGGTACAGGATGGCAAAGTCGTCGTACGACAAGTGCTGGTTCATCTTGTCCTCGTAGATGCTCTGGGCCACCAGCTTGCCTTCCTCGTTGTCGGATGCGGCCTTCAGCACCTCAATCAGCGGGCCTTCCTCGTTGTCGGAAAACACGTCCTTGCGCAGCTGGGCCTGGTTGTTCTTGATAACCGAGTTGGCCGCCCACACGATGTTCTTGGTGGAGCGGTAGTTCTGCTCCAGCTTGAATACCTGTAGCTCCGGGTAATCCTTCTCGAAATTCAGAATGTTCTGAATATCGGCGCCCCGGAAGGCGTAGATGCTCTGCGCGTCGTCGCCGACCACGCAGATGTTGCGCTCCTTGGCGGCCAGCTTGCGCGCAATCAGGTACTGGGAGTAGTTGGTGTCCTGGTACTCGTCCACCATCACGTACCGGAACATGTTCTGGTACTTGTTCAGCACGTCGGGGTGGTCCTTGAACAACACGTTGGTCTGGTAAAGCAGATCGTCGAAGTCCATGGCCCCGGCCTTGAAGCAGCGGGCGGCGTATTGCTGGTAGATGGCGCCCAGCTTGGGCCGCAGCGCTGCCTCGTCGTCCTGCCGGATCACGGGGTCGTTGACGTATTGCTGCACCGAAATCAGCTTGTTCTTGGCCGACGAAATGCGGCTCAGCACCATGTTCGGCTTGTAGAGCTTGTCGTCGAGCTCCATTTCCTTCAGGATCTGGCCGATGAGGGTTTTGCTGTCCTGCGTGTCGTAGATGGTGAAGGAGCGGGGATAGCCCATCTTGTCGGCCTCGGAGCGCAGAATACGCGCGAAAATGCTGTGGAAGGTGCCCATCCACAGGTTTTTGGCCTCGGGGCCCACCACCTTCTCGATCCGGGCACGCATTTCCTTGGCGGCCTTGTTGGTGAAGGTGAGGGCCAGCACGTTGAACGGATTGACGCCCTGCTCCAGCAGGTTGGCAATGCGGTAGGTCAGCACCCGGGTTTTGCCCGAGCCCGCGCCGGCTATAATCATGCAGGGGCCTTCAATCTGCATGACGGCGGCGGCCTGCGAGGGGTTCAGTAAGGAATGATAATCGAGTCCCATGCGGTGTTGGCTAAGCATATTGGCTTGTTAGCAAAGGTACGGCATTGCAGCCGGGCCACGAAACAGGGTTATCTTTGTGTTTCCGATTTCCTGCCGTGGGCCCCGGCGGTTTTGCCGCCGACTGTTCTCCGGCCCACTGCAAAACCGTCGGCATGCGCTGCGGAACCCTACTACCATGATTCAGATCCAGAACACCCTGATTTCCGACGACGTTCGGGACAATTTCTTCGTCTGCAACCTCGAAGCCTGTAAGGGTGCCTGCTGCGTGGAAGGCGACCTGGGCGCGCCGCTCGAAGACGCCGAGCTGGCCATCCTGGAGCAGGAATACGCCGCCATCAAGCCCTTCCTCACCGAGGCCGGCCAGCAGGCCATCGAGGCCCAGGGCCTCTACATCAAAGACTGGGAAGGCGACTACAGCACCACCACCATCAACGACCGGGAGTGCGCCTACGCCCTCTACGACGAGCGGGGCATCCTAAAGTGCGGCATCGAGCAGGCCTACCTGGCTGGCGCCACCAGCTTCAAAAAGCCCATCAGCTGCCACCTGTATCCCATCCGCATCACCAAGTACGACGGCTTTGAGGCCCTCAACTACGACCGATGGAGCATCTGCTCGCCTGCCTGCAGCTTCGGCGCCAACCTGGGCGTGCGCGTCTACCAGTTCCTGAAAGAGCCCCTGATCCGCAAGTACGGCGAGGACTGGTACGGCGAGCTGGTGCACGAAATCGAGCACGGCAACCCTGCCGAATAAGCAAAAAAGGCCGGCTATACAGCCGGCCTTTTCTTTTACATGCTTTTCAGGTTACTAAAACCAGCTTACTGCCACGTTTCGGTGCGCGTCTGGCTGGTGCCGGTGGGCGTGAAGGTGCGGTTGGCGCCGCCTTCATAGAGCACGTTGCCGGCGGCATCCTTGCGGATGTACTTGTACTGCACGCTGGTGCCGCTGGTCAGGTTGATGGTGCCTTTCCACACGGGGTAGGTAGCGCCGCTGAGTTTGATGGCGTTGGCCGTGTTCCAGGCGCCGAGCTGGGCGGTGCTGCCCAGCACGTACACGTCCTGCCCCGATACGGTACCGCTGTACGTCACGTTAAACGATACGGCCGTGGTAGTGGTGGAGGGAGGCGTCGTGACGGTGCCGCCGGGCACCCACACCGAGTAGCTGCGGGCATTCACCGGGAAGTTGCCGGTGCCGTTGGCATCGGTGGTTACGGTGCCGGTGCGGTTGCCGGTCTTGTCGGTGAGGGTAGCGTTTTTGAAAGGCGTGGTCACCGTTTTGGTGCGGGCCGTGCTGCCGTCGTTGAGCAGCATCAGCAGGCCTTTGTGCGTGGCGTCGCCGGCGCGGGAGTACACGTACACGTCGGCGTCGTTGATGCTGGTGTACTCGGCGGCGGCCCCGTAGGCGTTGGCTTGGCGGATACCGTTCAGGGTCTTGATCTGGTTGCCGAGGCCGTAGTTGTAGTAGTCCTTGTAGAACACGCAGGGGTAGCCGTTGGCGCGGGTCAGGATGTAGGCGTAGGCCAGCATCTTCAGGTTGGTCACGGGCGAGTACAGGGCGCCGGGGTGGTCGGTATCGTGGTTATCCACGAAGCTCACCGACAGCGTGGGGTTGCTCTCGGTGAAACCGGCGAACTGCAGCCCACGCATGTCCCAGGCGCCGTTGCCGTTGCTCATATCCTGGAAGGTGTAGTGCAGCGGCACGTCGAAGAGGCTGGTGCGGCCCCCGGTGGCGGCGGCGTAGTTCTTCAGGTCCTGCAGGTTGCGGAACCAGGCCTCCGAAACGGCAAAGCGGCCGTTGGTTTTCACCGCGTCCAGCCACTGGTTCACGTAGGGCGTGTAGATGTGCTTGGTGGCATCGAGGCGGTAGCCGTCGAGGCTCATCTTGGTGGTAATCCAGTTGCCCCAGTTGATGGTCTCGGTCTGGTTGGCCGCGTTGTTGTTGTACTGGATTTCCGAGCCCAGCAGGTTGTCGTAGGCGTCGTTGTTGGCGTAGGGCTGGAAGTCCCAGCTTTTCCACTGGTACCAGCCGTTGTTAGGCGCCTGCTGCGTGCCGGTGAAGTTGTTGAAGGTCCACTTGTAGCTGCTGTAGGTGTTGCCGCGGCCGGGGAAGTTGAACTTGGTGTACACCAGGTTGCCGTTCACGTTTTCCTGGGCGTCGGCCCAGGTCATGTGGTTCATCACCATGTCCTCGTACACCTGCAGGCCCTGGCCCTTCATGGCCCCAATAGCGGTCTGCAGCTGCCCGAGGGTGCCATAGCGCGTGGCCACGGTGCCTTTCTGGTTGAACTCGCCCAGGTCGTAGCGGTCATACACGCCGTAGCCGACGTCGCTCTGGCTGCCGCCTTTGTAGGCCGGCGGGAGCCAAAGGGCAGTAATGCCGGCAGCCTTCAGCTCGGCGGCCCGGGAGCCCAGCACCTGCCACCAAGTGCCCTGCGTGCTGCTGATCGGCACATCCTAGTAGAAGGCCTGCATCATCACGCCATTGGTCACCACGGCACTCTGCGTGGCCGGGGCGGCGCTTGGGGCTGCCATGGGCTGCACCGCGTCTTTGTTGCAGGCTTGCGCAAGCAGTCCTGCGGCAGCCAGCCCCCAGAGGGCCAGCGCGTTCATTTTTCTCATAAAAGTGGGAGTTGGTTGTGGCAAGAAAGAACGAAGCAATACTACCTGATTTATGAGAATTATTCAATTGAGGAACATTGATTTTGCGTGTAGAATTTGGGCTAAAATATTGAATATGCTGTTTTTAGACGCTGATGGCACTTTTGTAAATGATGCACGCTGAGTGGCTTGCTTGTAATAATACTATATTGACCAAAGCTGGTGCTGTGTTGCTCCGTTTCGGATGGGCCGCACACGAAAACGCCCGGCTTGCAAAGCAAACCGGGCGTTGAAACGAAAACCGTAAGCTGGTTGAGGTTACAGCTCCGTGAAGTCGAAAGAGGTTTCCAGAAACTTTGTGGTGAAGTTGCCGGCCTTGAAATCGGCGTTGTCCATCAGCTTGAGGTGGAACGGAATCGTCGTTTTCACGCCTTCCACCACAAACTCGCTAAGAGCGCGCTTCATCTTTACGATGCACTCCTCCCGGGTCTGGGCCACGGTGATGAGCTTGGCAATCATCGAGTCGTAGTTGGACGGAATCTGGTAGCCGGCATACACGTGCGTGTCTACGCGCACGCCGTGGCCGCCGGGGATGTGCAGGGTCGTGATTTTGCCCGGCGACGGCCGGAAATCCTTGCTTGGGTCCTCGGCGTTGATGCGGCACTCCATGGCGTGCATCTTGGGGGCGTAGTTGTTGCCCGAAATCGGGATGCCCGCCGCCACCTTGATCTGCTCCTTGATCAGGTCGTAGTTGATAACCTCTTCCGTCACGGGATGCTCCACCTGAATGCGGGTGTTCATCTCCATGAAGTAGAAGTTACGGTCCTTATCGACCAGGAACTCGATGGTGCCCACACCTTCATAGCCGATAGCGGCAGCGCCGGCAATGGCGGCTGCGCCCATCCGCTCGCGCAGATCGTCGGTCATGAACGGTGAAGGTGCTTCTTCTACCAGCTTCTGGTGGCGGCGCTGAATGCTGCAGTCGCGCTCCGACAGGTGGCACACGTGGCCGAACTGGTCGCCGCAGATCTGGATTTCGATGTGGCGGGGCTCCACCACAAACTTCTCCAGATACATGCCGTCGTTGCCGAAGGCGGCCTTGGACTCGGTGCGGGCGTCGTTCCAGGCTTTCTCGAACTCGTCCTCGGAGTTGATGATGCGCATGCCGCGCCCACCGCCACCGGCCGTCGCCTTCAGAATGACGGGATACTTGATCTTGGCGGCAATCTTCTTGCCCTGCTCCACCGAGTCGAGCAAGCCCACCGAACCCGGAATGCAGGGTACGCCGGCCTTGATCATGGTGGCTTTGGCCGAAGCCTTGTCGCCCATCTGGTTGATCATCTCGGGCGAGGCCCCGATGAACTTGATGCCGTTTTCGTGGCACACGCGCGAGAATTCGGCGTTTTCGCTCAGGAAGCCATAACCCGGGTGAATGGCGTCGGCGTTGGTGATTTCGGCGGCGGCAATCAGCGTCGGGATGCTCAGGTAGCTCTGCGACGAAGCCGGTGGGCCAATGCACACGGCCTCATCGGCAAAGCGCACATGCAGGCTTTCCTTGTCGGCGGTAGAGTACACGGCCACCGTCTTGATGCCCATCTCCTTGCAGGTGCGGATAATGCGCAAGGCAATTTCGCCCCGGTTGGCAATCAGTATTTTTTTGAACACGAGTTCAGTATTGAGTGGTGAGTATTAAGTAGTGAGTAATGAGCAATAGCCACTTCATGATTTCTGGAGGTACCCAGTCTCACTACTTAGTACTCACTACTCCATACCAAAAATTACATCGGCTCAATCAGGAACAGCGGCTGGTCATATTCCACTGGCGAGGCGTTTTCCACCAGAGCTTTTACCACGCGGCCGCTCTGCTCGGCTTCAATTTCGTTGAAGAGCTTCATGGCCTCAATGATGCAAATCACCTGACCTTTCTCCACTAAGTCACCAACCTGAATAAAGGCTGGCGTCTCGGGGCTGCTGCTGCGGTAGAACGTGCCAATCATCGGGGATTTCAGCGGTACCATGTTGGCGGCTTCGGCCGGAGCCGCGGCGGCCGGGGCCGGAGCTGCTGCTGCCGCCGCAACCGGGGCTGCTGGGGTCGGAGCCGCTACGGCGGCCGGAGCTGCCTGGGGCGCTGGGGCTGCTACGCTCATCACCTGGCGGGTGTTGGGCTCGCGCTGAACCGAGATTTTAAATTCCTCGGTTTCGATGTTGACTTTATTCAGTCCCGACTTGGCGATGAAGTCGATGAGGTCCTGGAGTTCTTTGGCTTTCATGGAGGAAGGCTTGAGTGGCTGCTTACTTGACTCTTTCGACATAGGAGTAGTCGCTGGTCTTGATGCGGATTTTGGTGTCAGTATCAATGAACAGCGGCACCTGAATGCGGGCGCCGGTTTCCACGATGGCCGGCTTGAGCGTGTTGGTAGCGGTGTCGCCTTTCAGGCCGGGCTCGGTGTAGGTCACTACCAGCTCCACGGTGGTCGGCAGCTCGGCCGTGAGGGGCTGCTCGGTTTCGGCGTGGAACAGGATGGTGGCCACCTGGCCTTCCTTCATGATGTCGGCGAAGGGCACCATGGCCTCGGGCAGCACTACTTGCTCAAACGACTCGTTGTCCATGAACGTGTAGCCGTAGTCGTCTTTGTAGAGGTACTGGTGCGGGCGCTGCTCTACGCGGGCCGTTTCCACTTTCACGCCAGCATTGAACGTGTTGTCGATGACGCGGCCGGTTTTGATGTTGCGGAGCTTGGTGCGCACGAAGGCCGGGCCTTTGCCGGGCTTCACGTGCTGAAATTCGGTGATGACGTGCAATTCGCCGTTGTAGTTCAGAACGAGCCCGTTGCGAAAGTCTGCAGTGGTTGCCATGGGTGGGAATTAAGAATTAGGAATCAAGCATCAAGAAGTAAGCACTATCCTTTGGCTGGCAATCTGTCTGAAAGCAACGAGCCACTGGTTAATTTTTACTTCTAAAGTCTTAATTGAAAAAAGAAGTGCCGTCCCGGCAGTGGTGGCGGGGCGGCACGACGGGAGTGCAAGTATAGAGGTTTTCCGTTTTCGCGCCGCTATGCCTGGGCGGCGTTTGGATCGGGTTTGGGGTCGTAGGCCCACTTCAGGTAGATGGAGCCCCACGTGAAGCCCCCGCCGAAAGCGGCCAGCACGAGGTTGTCGCCGCGGCGCAGCTGCTGCTCATAGTCGGCCAGGCACAGCGGAATCGTGCCGTTGGTGGTGTTGCCGTAGCGGTGGATGTTGAGCATCACCTTCTCCGGCCCCACGCCCATGCGGTTGGCGGTGGCATCGATGATACGCTTGTTGGCCTGGTGCGGTACCAGCCACGCCACCTCCTCGTTGGTGAGGTGGTTGCGCTCCATCACCTGAGCCGCTACGTTGGCCATGTTCGTTACGGCGAACTTGAACACCGTAGCGCCTTCCTGATACACGAAATGCTCGCGGTTGGCCACGGTTTCGGAAGAAGGCGGGCGGCGGCTGCCACCGGCTTTCTGGTGCAGGTACTGCTCGCCGTTGCCGTCGGAGCGAAGCACCTGGTCGAGTACGCCGAAGCCCTCGGTGTTGGGTTCAAGCAGCACGGCACCGGCGCCATCCCCAAAGATGATGCAGTTGGCGCGGTCGGTGTAGTCGATGATGGACGACATCTTGTCGGCGCCCACCACCACTACCTTCTGGTAGGTGCCGGTCTGGATGTACTGGGCGCCGGTGGCCAGCGCAAACAGGAAGCCCGAGCAGGCGGCCTGCATATCAAAGCTGAACGCCTTGGTGGTACCCACGGCAGCCGAAATAATGTTGGCCGTGGCCGGAAACACCAGGTCCGGGGTGGTGGTCGAGCAGATCAGCAGATCAATGTCCTCGGCTTTGGTGCCCGTTTTCTCCAGCAGTTGCTGCACTGCCTTGATGGCCATCACCGAAGTGCCCTGGTTTTCGCCTTTCAGGATGCGACGCTCCTTAATGCCCGTCCGGGTGGTAATCCACTCGTCGGTTGTATCTACCAGCTTCTCGAGTTCGTGGTTGGTAAGCACGTAATCGGGCACGTAAGAGCCCACTCCGGTAATTGCAGCGGTTATTTTCATTGAAGAAAGGTCGGGGGCGCGGCAAGAAAAAATCCGGCCGGGGCCGGACTTAGTCGCTAGGACTTGAAAGTGTTTTTTATCTGGTCGGAGATGCCGGAATGTGCCATCTGGTAGCCTTGCAGCAGCATGTTGCAGATAGCCAGCGGCGTGCTAACCCCGTGCCCGATGATGGCATTGTCGTTGATGCCCAAAATAGGGGAGCCACCGACGGCTTCGTAGTTGAACTTGTCGAAGAACGGATCCTGCATCTTTTTGTCGGCCATGATGTCGTAGATGGACTCGGCCATCTTCAGCATCACATTGCCGGTGTAGCCGTCGCAGACGATGACGTCGGCCTTATCGTTGAACAGGTCGCGGCCTTCGATATTGCCGATGAAGTGAATATGAGGGTTCACTTTCAGCAGCTGATGAGCGGCCTGCGTGATAGAAGTGCCTTTGCCTTCTTCTTCACCCAGGTTCATCAGCCCAACCTTGGGCTTGTCGATGCCCAGCACGTATTGCGCGTAGAGGGAGCCCAGTTCGCCGAATTGCTCCAGCATTTCGGGTTTGCACTCAGCGTTGGCGCCCACATCCAGCAGAATACCCAGGCCGCCGTGCAGCTTGGGTACGAAGTTGGCAATGGCCGGGCGCATGACGCCCGGAACCGGCTTCACGCTGAACATGGCCCCCACAAGCATAGCGCCCGTGTTGCCAGCCGAGCAGAAGGCCTCAATCTGGCCCTCGTGCAGCATACGGTAGCCGACGGCAATGCTGGAATCCTGCTTCTGCTGGTAGGCTTTGGCCGGATGCTCGCCCATTTCAATAATCTGCGAGGCCGGCACCAACTCCAGTTCAGCAGCTGCCGCGCCATGCTTTTCCAGCAGCGGACGAACAGCATCTTCCTGGCCGATTAGCACAATCCGGGCTTTGCCAGCCAGCTGTTGAGCAGCCAGCACAGCACCGTCAACAGCTGCCTGGGGCGCAAAATCGCCCCCCATAGCGTCCAGGGCTATCTTCATGTACGGGGTATCAAAGAGGAGTCTGGGAGAGAAACCCGCAGCTAACTCCCGGGCCCCGCCCTGCGCCTAAAAAGCGCAGAGCGGGGCCACTAATAGGGGAGTAGCCGCAGGAAAAGCGGCGACGCGACTATTCTTCGTCGTTGTCGGAGGCGGCAGCCGGAGCAGCTACGGGAGCGTAGTCCTTGATGGCAACTTTGCCGTGCAGGTACAGGTCGCCGTCCACTACATAGGCCTTGTGGCGCAGGTGCAACTCGCCGGTGGTGGCGCAGAGGCTTACAGCTTTCGGGGTCAGTTTGTCGTGCGAGCGACGCTTGTCGCGGGTGGCGGAGGAGGTCCGGCGTTTAGGATGAGCCATGGTACAGTTAAAAAAGAAAAGTTGAAATCAGGAAAAAGGGCTAAGCCGGGGCTTAGTTGAGGTTGCGCAGGGCATTCCAGCGCGGGTCAATATCGTCGTCGCCGTCGTCATCCCCATCCGAGTCGCCGTCCTGGCGGGTGGTGAAGATGAGTTTGGTGGCAGAGTCGGGGTCTTCGTCGGGCTCGTTCTGGAAGCGCGGGTGCAGCTTCTTCATGGGCAGCGCCAGCCCGATGTAGTCGAACAGGTGCTGGGCCAGGGGCAGCGTCTGGGTGTCGGCCGTAATCTGCAGCACGTTGTCGTCGAGCTCCACTTCCCGGTCGCCGTAGCGCACGAGCAGCTGCTCCTGCGTGTCGATTTCCTGGTCGTAGTCGTCGAGGCTCCGGTCGCAGACCTGGCGCACGGTGCCCTTGATGTCGAAATCGAGGGTCAGCAGGCGGTCGGTTTTGTGCAGCGTCACTTCGGCGTGCACGGTCCCGTCGGGAATGAGCTGCTGGTCGAACTGCTCGAAAAAGGCACGGTCGAGCTCAAACGCAAAATGGTGCGTTTTGTCGGCCAGCTTGGCAATATTCAAGTCGTATTGCGAGTCCTTCTTCACGGTTTAGTAGGTAGCAGGGGGCAAAAGTAACAAGTTTTCCCCGTTTTGTAAAAGCAGATAGTGCTGTTTGGCGGGCGGTCAGGCGTATTTCAGGATGAAATCGGGCGGGATACCGAGCCGCTCATAGAGGCGCTTGGCCAGGTCGAGCGTGACGCGCCGCTTGCCGCTGAGAATCTGGGAGAGGCGCCCGGCGGGCACTTCCAGCAGCTGCGCCAAGTCCTTCTGCTTGAGCCGCATCTGCTGGCGCTTCAGCTCAATCATTTCAGCCAGCGAGGTGGGCAGGTTCGGAATCGGCAGCAGGCCCAGCTTGCCTTCGTAGGCATCGAGGGCCGCAATCAGCTCCCGTAGCTCGGCTTCCAGGGCCGCGTTGCCTTCCACGCCGGCGGCCACCAAGGCGTCGAGGCGACGCAGGGCGGTACGGTAATCAGGCGGAGTGAGAAGCAGCATCAGGAAGTAGTACGGGAACCGGAATCTGGGTAATGATGCTGCAAAGCTACGGCGCGTGTTTCGAAAGGCCAAACAAAATTTCGATTTTGAAAAGAATGTTTCAATAAGGAAACGAAAAAGCCGCCCGGCCAATGAGGGCCAGGGCGGCTTTTTGGATGTCGTTATGCGGTTCGCCTCACCTCCGGCCCCCTCTCCGGAAAGGAGAGAGCCAGATGATAAAGCTGATTCTTCTTTAAACGACTTGGTATAAACCAGGAAGCTGCCTACTCGTGGCGGCCGCCGCGCAGGGGCGGACCGGGCACCAGCGGCTTGATACCGGCCAGCAGCTGGCGCTGGCGCACCAGCTCGCAGGCCATGTACAGCGCCTCCCGGAACGACGTTTCGTCGGCCTTGAACTGCCCGGCCAGGCCGTAGGCGGTGCCGTGGTCGGGAGAGGTGCGGATGACGGGCAGGCCGGCCGTGAAGTTTACACCCCGCTCGAAGGCCAGGGTTTTGAACGGAATCAGGCCCTGGTCGTGGTACAGGGAAAGGGTGGCGTCGAACTGGCGGTACTGGCCGGTGCCGAAGTAGCCATCAGCAGGGTAGGGGCCATACACGAGGTGGCCGTCGTGGAGCAGCTGCTGCACCACGGGCGTCACGACATCGCGCTCCTCGGTGCCGAGCAGGCCGTTTTCGCCGGCGTGGGGGTTGAGGCCCAGCACGGCCACGCGCGGCTTCTCAATGCCGAAATCCTGCTTCAGCGACTTGAGCAGAATGCGCAGTTTGGTATTGAGCAGCTCCTTGGTGACGCGGCCAGGCACGTCCTTGAGCGGGATGTGGCCGGTGGCGGTGGCCACGCGCAGCTCGTCGGCGGCCAGCAGCATCAGGCTCTCTTTGGTGTCGAAGAAAGCCGTCAGGAACTCGGTGTGTCCGGGGTAGCGGAAGTCGTCGGCCTGGGTGTTTTCCTTGCTGATGGGCGCCGTAACGAGGGCGTCGAGCAGGCCGGCTTTCAGGTCGCGGGCGGCGGCGAGCAGACTCTGG